>CANJKV010000087.1 GCA_947474855.1 Aurantimonadaceae bacterium
CACGACAAACGCCGCTACAGGCGACGCAACCGCATCGAGATCATGTTCGGGCGACTGAAGGACTGGCGGCGCGTTGCGACCCGCTACGACCGGTGCCCAACCGTCTTCTTCTCCGCCATAGCCCTCGCAGCCACTGTCCTGTTCTGGCTGTGAGCTATGAGTCCTGACCCTAAGGAAGCCGAAGAAGGGCAGGGGTTAGGATCGGGGATCCGCCTTATCCGCTCGAGGGTCGTTCGCCGATGCTTCCCACACGTCTCGTCGCCGCCGCCGTGTTCCTCGGCCTCGGAGGGGCCGCGCACGCGGTCGAGCTTCCGCAGCGCGATCCGACGGAGGAATGCCGCAGCCAGGCGGCCTACGACGCCGCGACCTACAGCTTCGACGAAGCCGTCGAGATCGGGCGGTGCGTGAGCGTCGCGCAGGACTACTACGATGCTTTGAAGCAGGACTGGTCGAGCGTTCCGGAGGCCGTCCAGGCGGCCTGCATCGAGGCGGTCGATTCCGAGCACACGATCGACACGCTGTTCTATTGGAGCCTCTACCAATGCGTCGATGCGAGGCGTGACGGTGGCCCTGTCGCAAATGTCAGCTTCCGGTTTGAGGGGGCGTGATTCTGGCCGCTGCCGCAAACGATCGGTCGCGGCATACGCGATCGCGAAAGCGTAGCGACCGCGCCGACCGGTGAGCGCCGGAATAGGAAGGACCTGAGCGGGCCGGACGGCCCGTGCGCCCCGGGCGAAGGGCTCGGCGACCGAGATCTAGCTGAGCTGGTGGCGTACAATGCCGAATCTGGCGGGATGAGCCAGGTGGTAGCCACCGGCAAGGCGATCCAACGCACACGGGGCAAGGAGCGGCATCGATGGGCGCGCGGGAGTTTCGATGATCAAGCGGAAGCGGCGCGGCACGTCCATCGTTCGGGTGGTTCATGGCGTTTGCCGGCCGGCGCGGCCTGGGTTACGGGAAGAAGCGACGCGCGGCTCGGAGGTGCGGGTGACCCCTGACGAACATGCCAGATTGATCAAGATCGCCGGACTTCTCGCGTCCGACAGCGACGGGGAGCGTGCCAGCGCAGCAGCGCATGCCAGTGAGATCCTGCGGCGCAACGGGCTGACATGGGAGCAGGCGCTGGCTTCGCTGCCCGTGGAGATGCCGTTTCAGTCCGACACAATCTCCGTGGAGCCGATGGTCGGCGACGAGGTGACCCGGCTGCGCAGCGAACTGGCGACCAGCGAAGCGCTGCGCCACGCGATGGCCGAGGAGCTGATGGCGAGCCGTCCGGCTCAAGACAACACCTATTGACGGCTTAGGCGCCGTTCCGATCAGGGCGGGCTGGCGTCAGATCAGACCCTTGCGAATCGCGATGTTGACGGCGTGGACCCGGTTGCGGGCCGACAGGGTCGCGCGCGCATCCTCGATGAGATCGACCACGCCTCGCTCGCTCAAGTAGAGCTCCGCGGCGATCTGACTGATCGTGCGGCCATCCGCCAAAAGGCTGAGGCATCGGCGCATCTGTGGTGACAGGGACCCATCCGGACTTTCAAGCGGCTGCGCCATGAATCGCCCTCCATCCCCGCTGACCCTACATAAGCCGAGCTACCATACTACTATAAATTTTGTGGGCATGACCGGATCGGGGCGGACGTGGCGTGACTGGTGCTGCCCACCTGGGGCAGGATCTCTCATCAGCATGCCGGTTGACGTGCCGCAGGAGCGATGATGGCGGCGACAGCTCTCAGTCGAGACGCTTCGGCGGATCAACCTTTAGTCGATCAACCTCAGGCGAAGGCCGATGGCGACCGCATGCTCGTCGGTCGTCGCGCAGAGACTGCGGCGCAGTGCGGACATGGAATGGTCGACCACGTCGCGCTCAAGCCCGAGGATGCAGGCGGCTTCGTCATAGCTTTCCCCATTCGCCAGCAGCTGCAGGATGGAACGGGAAATCGAGTCGAGAGGTGGGAGCGCGCTCGTTGCCGCCGATCCTTCGTGAATTGGAAACGCCACTCCTGCACTCCAAACACTGTGCGCGAACGCAGTTGCCCCGGCAGAGACTGCTCACCAAAATCCGAGGCGCTTGATCCAAAGCTTCAATTATGGATCATTCAGGGGTGAACCAAAGCATGGCGAGGGCTCCGGTGGCAAGCGACTTGGAAGCGACAGTGCGTCTCGACGACCAGCTGTGTTTCGCACTTTACGCGGCGACCAACGCCGTGACACGGGCTTATCGGCCGTTTTTGAGCCAGCTCAACCTCACCTATCCTCAATACCTCGTTATGATGGTGCTTTGGCAGGAAGGTGAGGTCCCGTCGCGCCGGATCGCCGAGCGATTGAAGCTGGGGCCGAGCGCGGTGACGCCGATGGCCGACCAGTTGGAGCGCGCCGGGCTGATCGCGCGCCGCCGGGACGAGAGCGACCGGCGCCTCATCCTCGTTTCGGCGACGGAGAAGGGGCGTTCGCTGGAAGCGGCCGCGGTCGTCGGACGCGATGCCCTGCGCTGCCGCGCAGGCCTGTCGGACGAGGCGTTGCAGGAGCTGCGCGCCTCGCTCCACGACCTCGCCGGGCGCATGGCGGAGGAGGAGCCGGCGTCGGCCCAGGCTTGATGCGGCTGGGCGAACGGATTCGGCGGCGGCCTGGATCGAGCCGCGACAAGCCATCCGCGATGGGATAGAGCCTTGGGAATGGACCCGAACGATGCCGATCTTCGCGCGAAGCTTTCCGAAGCTTGGCAGAAAGCCGCCCGCGACCTGATGGACGCCGGCGCTCCAGCCAAGAACGTCTTCGAGAGCTTGTTGGCGGTTGGGCTCGCCGGACATGTCGAGCTCTACGGCAAGCGCGCGACCGCGCAGATCCTGCTCGGCTTGGTCGAAACCATCGACCGGGAGGCGGGGGAGGAAGCGGCCGCGATCCGCGAAGCCTCCGCCGAAGCTGCGCGCTCCACCCGCAACTGACAGGCAGAACGAGAACACATGGCCCGCCGCCCTATCAATCCCTTCGACGCGGCCGAGGCCGTCTTCAAGCCGCGCACCCCCGTGGCCGCGAAGCCAGCCGAAGCCAAGCCTGTCTCGGTTCCGGGCACGAAGGAGGAAGTGAAGCTGAAGATCGATCAGGACGTTCTTCATCACTTCCAGGAGGACGGGCCCGGCTGGCAGGACCGGATCAACGCCGCGCTGCGGCGCGCGGCCGGCCTGACGGACTGAGGTCGACGCCCGCCGCGGCGATCTGGCCGGATCCTCTCTGCGGCGCGGCGCAAAACCGCCTCAAAATAGGTATCTGCGCGCAGGCCGGGATCGGGGCGCGCCCCGCATTGCGAAAGGTCCGAGCGAACATGCGTCTGCGTTTTCTTCTTCTCGCCGCGCTGGCGGCCCTTGGCGGCTGCCAGACGGCCGGGAGCGATGCTGCACCCGATACGTCGAGCCCGTCCTATGCGGTCGACAACCTTCGGCGCGGCATGCCCTATTCTGAGGCGCGCGCGGTGCTCGCCTTCGGCGGCTGGGAGGGGCAGCCCTATCCTGCGGCGACCGCCGCGCAGCGCTGCGTCGGGCGCGAGGAGTGCGCGATCTATCCGGAGACCGAATTGTGCTCGGGGCCGGGCCTCGGCACGTGCCGCTTCAACTTCGTCAACGCGGACGGCGAGCGGCTCGTCGTGACCGCGGCGGGCGCCTCGCCCGGCCAGATGCGCCTCAATGGGTGGGGTTACGTGCGCTGAGGGACTGCGGAATGCCGCGGTGTCTCAAAGAGCGCTGTCGAGATTGAGAAAGATCGAGCGCAGCTCCGGCTCGTCGACCCGTTCCGCGGCAGCGGCCGGGTCGAACCATTCGCGGCGGCGCTCGTCGCTCTCCGGCCAGCGGTCGACGAGCTTCTCGACGAAGAGCGGATAAACCGTGACCTCGCACGGCTTGGTCTCCGTCTTGGTGCGCTTGCCGTAGGAATAGGTGCCGAGGGCCGCCTTGGACGGCTTGCCGACCGCGCCGGCCTCCTCGTAGGCCTCGATGGCGGCGGCCTTCTGAGGCGCGCGCCCGCGCATCGGCCATCCCTTGGGGATCACCCACCGACCGGTCTCGCGCGACGTGATCAACAAGACCTCGAGTTCGCCCGTTTCGGTCCGCCGATATGGCACGGCGCCGAACTGCTTGTAGGTCTTGCTGCCCATGTCGAAGCCAATCTCCTCCCCGGTGCTAAGCGGTTCCTCGGAAAACGAATAAGGGGCTTCCCTGACCCTTGCATGTCGCACAGCGGCATCGGCTCGCGCAAACAGAAGAGCCGGGATGGTCGAGGGGAAGCTGACGGGTGCCGACGCAGCACGATCGCTCGCAGCATATTAGATATGGCGGACTTGCGAACGCCCTTCAAGCCGCGCCGTCGGCATGTCGGCTTCGAAGTCGTTGGCTGGAGGGTTCTCGTTCGCCGCGGCTCAGGAGACGAGGCTGGAGGGGCGGTCGGCCACCTCGACGTGAAAGCGGACGGTGCCCTTCATCGAGCGCTTGCCGACGTAAAGAGCCTGGTCGGCGTTGCGCAGGGTCTCCAGAACGTCAGCTCCGGCGGAGGTGGCTAGAGCGACGCCGACCGTCGCGCCGATCTGCACCTCGACGCCTGCGAGGTCCATGCGTGCGGACAACACCTCGATCACCTTCAAGCCCGCTGCGCGGACTTCGGCCAGGTTCGGGCTTCCCGGAACGATCACCGCGAACTCGTCGCCACCCAGCCGGTAGGCCCGCCCGCCGGGCGGCACGGCGGCTTCGAGACGACGCGCCGCGACTCGCAGAACGTCGTCGCCCATGCCGTGGCCGTGAGTGTCGTTGATCAGCTTGAAGCCGTCGAGGTCGACGTAGAGCAGGGCATAGCCGTCGCGGATGGCCGGCCAGGCCTTGACCGATTCGAGCTGATCGAGAAGAGCGGAGCGGTTTCGAAGGCCGGTCAGCCCGTCGTGCGAAGCGCGCCGCTCGCTGATTTCGAGCTTGTGCGCCGATCGCTCGGCCTGGCGCAGCACCATGATCGAGAACATCGCGAAGGCGACGAGCACGGCGAGGACGAGGGGCAGGATGTCGCGCAGCATCTTGCCGCCGGGATCGTCGCCGATCCAGGCGAGGTGGGCCGACGCCTTGCCGTCCAAGGTCCGCATCTCGATCGAGGCCTGCCCGGCCTGCCCGGCCTGCTCGGTCGTCGTGGCGATCCGCAGGCCGGGCAGGCGGTAGATCTCGGAAAAATGGGCGATCTGGGCGTCATCCACGCGATCGGCCAAAAGCAGAACGTGTCGGAAAGCCGGATCGCCCTCGTCCGGTCGCGTGAAGAGGCGCAGCGGCGCGACGGAAACCAGCACCGGCGCCCCGTCGGCGACGAGGAGCCCGGAGCGCACCGCGTCCGGACCGGACTGGGCACGATCCGCGAGAAGCTGTTCGAGCCCGCCCTTCAAGATCCGGCTCGGTTCGAGATCGGACGGAACACCGTCCACCATGCGATAGGTCGAGTGTCCATCGGGCGCGACGACGAAGCTCATGTCGACGCCGTAGGACTGGCGCAGGCCGGGACCGATGTTGGCAGCAGCCCAATCCGCGTCCGGTCGCACGACGAGATTATCGTAGGCCTCGTCCCAGTAGGAATAGTCCTGGGCGAGCTTCTCCAGCTCTGTGAGGCGGATGCGAAGCATGCCCTGCGCCAGCGAGCGCTGGTTGGCGATGGCGTCGTCGGTCTGCCGATGAGCGAGAACGAGCAAGAACAGCATCACCCCGACGATCAGGCCGGCCACCATCAAGGCGATGGGCAGGACGACGTGCCGACGGAACCGATGTTGGGTGACGCTCATGATGGACGATCTTACCGGCGATTCTGCAACACGGACTTATCCGTAGGGGCAGGTCCTGACACTCAAGCGAAATGGATGGAGTGCTGACAATGGATAGCCCGAACGGCAGCACGCCGAGAAGGACTAAATTCCAGGATCGCGGCGGGATGACGGGGCCGACGGGCGGCGCGAAACCGACAGCACCGCCGCGCATTGCGCGACGACCATGATGCGCCCGATCCTCCTCGCCGTCCTCACGGCCGCGACGCTTTCGGCCTGCTCCGCGCAGCGCCCGCCCGAAGGCTTCGATTTCCGCTCGCGCCCGCCCGCCGTGCGCGACGGAGATTCCTGCCAGCGCTACGCCTTCGAAACCGGGCGCCGACGCTACGAGCTGCTTCAACGGATCCAGGGCGACGCCTTCGCGGCCCTGCTCGCCAACCGCGCGGCGGAGCGAGCCTTCGCTCGCTGCCGGGCCGGGCGGACCGGCTGAGGGGTTCACGCCAGACCGGCGGCCTCGCGGATCTGGCCGAGGTCGGCGCCGATGAAGGACTGGATGCCGACCGCCGGCTGCCGAGACGTCGCCTGCGCGAAAAAGGACGCGAGGCCCGTGCGCGCCAGCGCATCCTCGGACCAGCAGCTGTTGCAGATCGACGTATCGGTCGGAGCGTGGCGCTCCGGTCGGTTTTCCACCTCGTCCACGAAGCGACCGTAGATCAGGTATTCGGAAAAGCGGCGGTCCGAGGCGAGGGCCGCGGCCCAGGAGCGCGAGGCGACCGTCTCGATGCGGGCGAGCATGTCGCGCACCGTGTCGGTGCGCCAGCCAACGGCTTGGGCGACGTAGTCGACCCTCGAAACCGGAGCCGAGCCGATGCCGAGCAGCGCCGCCGCGCGCGCCGACCAGCCGAGATGCTCCGCCATGTCCGGCGCGATGCCGTTCTCCTGCCGATAGAAGGTGAAGCGTCCATCGCTCCAAAGTCGGGCCAAGTCGGTTTTGCGAACGAAGACGGTGTCCGAGTCGCAGAACAGGACGCCGTCGTCGGCGAGGGTCGCGGCCATCGCGATCTTGCGCATCTGCTGAACGTGCCAGCCGCGCAGGGGCGGCCCCTTTGCCGAGAGCCAGATGCGCCTGCGCCCCAAGCTCAAGGGATCGGGCACCGCCACGAGCCAGGAGGGAAGAACGGAGCGCTCGTCGACGATCTGCCGTCGCGGACCGGCGAGCTGCGCGAAGCGCGCGAGGTCCTTCCTTTCCACGACGACGTAATGCGTCGAAAAGCCGTCGACGCGCCGGTCGATGCTTTCGCAGAGCAAGCGGCATCGATCGAAGTCGCCGCTGTAGCTCGGCGTCACGATAGCGGTCTGCATGGGCACTCCGGCGTTCGACCCGTTCGCCGCCAAACTAACCCGAACGGGCGAGGGGTTCCCGAAAAGGTTGCCGGAAAGTTAAAGCCCTCGATCTGTTTTAAAATGGATCGATCAGCGACTGACCAAACTTTCGGGCATAGCGCCGACGAGGGATATGACGCCGTCAGGAGCCGAGCGCAGCCCGTGCCGCTCCGAGCCGGGGGCCAAAGGAGGGGCAAGACGAGTGGCTCGCCCATGGCGACGACATGGCGGCGGCAAAGATCCGCCAGATCGACCCCGCGAGGTTCCGGCGGCCGCTCTAAAGCTCGATCGCTTCCACTCGGTTGTTGCGGAAGACGAGGGCGGAGCGTCCGGCGAGCAGCGCCAGCGCGCGCTCTCCGAAGATCTCGCGCCGCCAGCCGGACAGGAGCTGCACGTCGGCGTTCTCGCCCTTCCAAGCGAGCTGCTCGAGGTCGTCCGCCGAACCGATGAGCCGGGCGGCCACGCCCTTCTCCTCCGCGACGATCTTGAGAAGGACGCGCAGGAACTCCACCGCCGCCGCCGTGCCCTCCGGCAGCTGCGGCGATCGCGGCACGGGCGGCAGGTCGGCCCGCGGCACCGCGTTGGCGCGGGCGACGGCCGCGAGGATCTCGCGCCCCGTCGCCGAGCGTTCGAAGCCCTTCGGGATCGTGCGCAGGCGGCCGAGCGCCTGCTCGTCCTTCGGCGCCTGCTGGGCGATCTCGTAGAGCGCGTCGTCCTTCAGGATGCGGCCGCGCGGCAGGTCGCGCTCGCGCGCCTCGCGCTCGCGCCAAGCGGCGATCTCCTTGAGGATCTGAAGCTCGATGGGCTTGCGGACCCGTAGCTTGAGGCGCTTCCAGGCGTCGTCGGGATGAAGGTCGTAGGTCGCGGGATCGGACAGGACGGCCATCTCGTCGGCGAGCCAGTCCTGTCGCCCCTCGCGCTCGATCTGCTTCGTCAGCGCGCGGTAGACGTCGCGCAGATAGGTCACGTCGGCGAGGGCGTATTCCAGCTGCTCGGGCGACAGCGGCCGGCGGCGCCAGTCGGTGAAGCGGCTGGTCTTGTCGATGCGCCCGGCGGTGGTCCGCGCGACGAGCTGGTCGTAGGCGATCGACTCGCCGAAGCCGCAGACCATCGCGGCGACCTGCGTGTCGAAGAGCGGTGCCGGGATGAGGCCGCCGAGCTTGTAGACGATCTCGATGTCCTGCCGCGCGGCGTGGAAGACCTTCACCACGCGCGGGTCGGCCATGAGGTCGAAGAAGGGCTTCAACGAAATGCCGGGAGCGAGGGGGTCGACGAGCACGGCGAGGTCGTCCGAGGCAACCTGGACGAGGCAAAGCTCCGGCCAGAAGGTTGTCTCGCGGATGAATTCGGTGTCGACCGTGACGAAGGGCGCCCGGGCGAAGGTTTGGCAGGCGGAGGCGAGCGCGTCCGTGGTCGTGACGAGGTTCATGGCGGTTCAGTGTAGGGCCGGCGTCGTCTGGCGCAATGTGCGACATCTCGCATTTCCGCAGCGGGACGGCGCCGCCGCGCGAACTTGACAGGCGCGACACCCCATGCGCTTGTCGCGCCGCCTCGCCGGGGCCCTCGCGGGCGCCCGCGCACGCCCTGCATCAAGCCAACGACGACTCGGAAAGTTTCTGCCCATGCACCGCTATCGCAGCCACACCTGCGCGGCCCTTCGGAAGGAGGACGTCGGCGCGAACGTCCGCCTGTCGGGCTGGGTCCATCGCGTGCGCGATCATGGCGGCCTCCTCTTCATCGACCTGCGCGACCATTACGGCATCACCCAGATCGTGGTGGACCCGGATTCGCCGGCCTTCGCAACCGCCGAGGCCGTGCGCGGCGAGTGGGTGATCCGCGTCGACGGCGAGGTGAAGGCGCGCGCCCCCGAGACCGTCAACGCCAAGCTGCCGACCGGCGAGATCGAGCTGTTCGCGCGCGAGATCGAGGTCTTGTCGAAGGCCAAGGAGCTGCCGCTGCCCGTCTTCGGAGAGCCGGACTATCCCGAGGACGTTCGCCTCAAGTACCGCTTCCTCGATCTTCGCCGCGAGACGCTGCACCGCAACATCGTCAGGCGCACGCAGATCATCGCGGCGATGCGCCGGCGCATGGGCGAGTCGGGCTTCACCGAGTTCTCGACGCCGATCCTCACCGCCTCCTCCCCCGAGGGCGCGCGCGACTTCCTCGTGCCGAGCCGCCTCCACCAAGGCAAGTTCTACGCGCTGCCGCAGGCGCCGCAGCAGTACAAGCAGCTCATCATGATGAGCGGCTTCGACCGCTACTTCCAGATCGCCCCCTGCTTCCGCGACGAGGATCCGCGCGCCGACCGCCTGCCGGGCGAGTTCTACCAGCTCGACCTGGAGATGAGCTTCGTCGAGCAGGAGGACGTGTTCCAGACCATGGAGCCGGTGATCCGCGGCATCTTCGAGGAGTTCGCCGAGGGCAAGCCCGTCTCGCAGAACTTTCGCCGCATTCCCTATGCCGAGGCGATCCGGAAATACGGCTCCGACAAGCCGGACCTGCGCAACCCGATCGAGATGCAGGCCGTCACCGAGCATTTCGCGGGCTCGGGCTTCAAGGTCTTCGCCAACATGATCGCCAACGACCCGAGCGTTGAGGTCTGGGCGATCCCGGCCAAGACGGGCGGCTCCAGAGCCTTCTGCGACCGCATGAACTCCTGGGCGCAGAGCGAGGGCCAGCCGGGCCTCGGCTACATCTTCTGGCGCGAGGAGGGCGGCAAGATCGAAGGTGCCGGCCCGCTCGCCAAGAACATCGGCGAGGAGCGCACAGAGGCCGTGCGCACGCAGCTGGGCTTGGCTGCCGGCGACGCCTGCTTCTTCGTGGCGGGCAAGCCCGAGAAGTTCGCGGATTTCGCGGGCGCCGCACGCACCCGCGTCGGCGAGGAGCTGAACCTCGTCGACCGCGAGCGCTTCGAGCTGGCCTGGATCATCGACTTCCCGTTCTACGAATGGGACGAGGACAACAAGCGCGTCGACTTCGCGCACAACCCCTTCTCGATGCCGCAGGGGGGCATGGACTCGCTGGAGAACAGGGAGCCGCTGACGATCAAGGCGTTCCAGTACGACATCGTCTGCAACGGCTTCGAGATCGCGTCCGGCGGCATCCGCAACCAGCTGCCCGAAGTCATGGTCAAGGCCTTCGAGATCGCGGGCTACGCGGCGAGCGACGTCGAGGAGCGCTTCGGCGGGCTTTACCGCGCCTTCCAGTACGGCGCGCCGCCGCATGGGGGCATGGCGGCGGGCATCGACCGCATCGTGATGCTGCTCTGCGGGGTGAAGAACCTGCGCGAGATCACGATGTTCCCGATGAACCAGCAGGCCGCCGACCTCCTGATGAACGCGCCCTCGGAGGCGACTCCGGGGCAGCTGAAGGACCTCGGCATCCGCGTCGCGCCGCAGGCGCCCAAGGCCTGACGATCAGGGGGCGGCGAAGGCGAACTCGCCCGCCGCTCCCCACGGGCCGCCGAGATAGCGCCAGAGGAGAAGGCCGGTGCCTTGCGCCTCGAAGGGCGTGAAGCCGGCCTGAAGCTCGGCGAATAGGGTCTTCGCCTCCTTGGCCGGCGCCTTGTTCTGGATCGTGACGTGGGGGCTGAAGCCGGCCGCGTCCTGCCGTCCGAGCAAGGGCGCGAAGTGGTCCGCGAGCTCGCGGCGCAATGCCGCGAGCGGTGCCGAGTCGACGACGAAGGCCGAGCCGTAGCCGAGGAAGCGCAGCTTGCGCACCGCGAAGTGCAGGATCGCCGTCCGTCCGGCGATCTCGGCGAGCGTTCGGACGATCTCCGGTTCGGCATGGCCGGGCAGGGCGTGGAACAGCGTCAGATGCGCGGGGATGTGATTGCGCTCCGCCGGAAAATGCCGGCGGCGCATCGCGTCGAAGCGCCCGAAGCTCGCCTCGTCGAAGCGCAGCGTGAGGATGAGCGGGCGCTCGGCGGGCGGGGTCACGCGGCAACGTCCGGTCGGTCGGTCGACTCGCCTTCGACGCAGACGTCCTCCGCTGCGATCATCGCCCGCCGCTGCGACTTGGCACGGTAGAGGGCGGCGTCGGCCCGCAGAAGCGCCGTGCGCAAACTGGCTGCGCCCTCCACCGTCGCGAAGCCGACCGATGCGCCGACCTGAACCGTACCTTCCGCCAGCGCGATCGGCGCTGCGAGATCTGACGAAATGGAGCGGCAGGTGCTCCGGGCGTCCATCATCACCAAGCCCGGCAGCAGCAGCGCGAATTCGTCGCCGCCGAGGCGGAACGCCTCGTCGAGGCCGGGGCGGCAAGCCCGCCGCAGGCGGTCGGCGATGGTCTGCAGCACCGCGTCGCCGGCTGCGTGGCCGTAGCGGTCGTTGATCGGCTTGAAGCCGTCGAGGTCGAAGCAGGCGAGCGTGAGCGGCCCGCGCGCGGCGAGGCGGGCGAGCGTTTCCTCGAAGGTGCGCCGGTTCTTCAGGCCAGTCAGCACGTCGTGGGCGGCGGCGTGGCGGAGCTGCGCCTCGCTCGTCAGCAGCGCATCCGTCGCGCGGCGGGTGATGTTCAGAAGAAAGAGGGCGCTGAGCAGGAAGGCCAGGATGCTGACCACCATCAGCGGCATCGCCTTTTCCAGCATGGTGCGGCCGGGCTGGAAGGGCTCCCAGACGATATGGAGCTCGGAGAAGCCGTCCGAGGCGATCTCGGCATGGGCGAGGCCGCTTTTCTCCATCTCCGTCACCGCCTCGTCGGTGGCCGAGGACACCCACTGGAGAACGGCGTTGAGCAGAAGGAAGCGGGTGCTGAAGACTTCGACGATGCCGCCCTCGATCGGCCGGCCGGTGATCAGGACCGGTGCGCGCGGCCCTTTGGGCAGGCTGTCGCGAAAGTCCGGCTGGATGATCGTCGCGGTCAGGAGGATGGCGACGCCATCCACCATGATGATCGTGCTTTCGGCGATCTTGTCGGGTGCGATCGTCGCCGGGCGGGAACGCTCGAAGATCCGCGCGGAGCGCACCAGGAGGCGGGCCCGGTTGAGGATCATTTCTGAGCGGCGCCGGAACAGCGAGTCGTTGGCGTTGCTCTCTGCGACTTCGTAGGCCAGCAGCTTCTCGTCGCCGTCGAGAACCGCGACCAGGCGGTTCTGCGTCCCTGCGAAGATCGACGGGGCGAGGTTCATCTTCACCCAGTCGGCGTCGAACGCGTTGTCGATCCGCTCGATCGCCTCGTCGGAGATGGAGTAGGGCTTCAGACTGTTCTCGACCTCGTCGATCCACAGGACGATGTTCCGCCGAACGAGCAGCTCCTCGCGCCGCACGGACTCGGCGTCGATCGTCGCCGAGCCGACGAAGGGCATGGCGCAGGTGCCCGCCAGAAGCGTGCCGAGGATTGCGAGAGCGGGACCTGTTAATCGAAAGCGGGCGGAAGGCATAGCCGTCGTCAACGATGGGACGGCTGGAAGCATAGGCAGACGAACCTTATTGGCCCGTTACGAAAACGGCGGGCCGATCGGCCCGCCGCAAGATCTTCCGCTCAGGACGAGCGTCGCGTCAGTTGGCGCCGCCGGCCTGGTTGGCGGTCACGTCGAGCTGCAGGACGTTCGGCAGGGTCTGCGGAGCGCCCATGGCCGCGCCGATGATCTGCGTGGCCGGAACCGGGTTCGCCGGCTCGATCGCGATCCGCAGGCTCTTCGGGTCCTGGAGGAAGGTGGACACGGCAGTCTCCACCTTGGCCTGGAACTCCGGATTGTTCAGCGAGGCGAGCATGGCTGGAACCATCTGGCCGAGCTGCGCGACGAAGGTCGCCCGATCCGCGCCGTTCTGCTTGGCGAAGTAGTCGAGGAGCTTGTTCGTGAGCGAGGCATCCTCGAAGGAAAGGACGGCGGAGTCGAGATAGAGCTGCGAGATGAGGCCCATCATCGCCATGCCCGCGGCCGAGTTGTCCTGCGGGTTGGCTGCCATCTGCGCCTGGGTCTGCTTCATCGATTCGATGAAGGCCGGGGTGTAGCCGGAGATGGCGTAGGTGAAGCTGAGATTGCCGGCATCCGTGACGTTGATGTCGAAGGGGGCGAGCGAGAGGACGCCGGTCTGCGGGTTCCAGTCGGCCTGGCCGGAAATCGAGCCCGCGAGCTTCTCATAGCCGATCTCGCGCAGCGTCTTGATGCCTTCCTCGTCCGCGGGGGCGGAGGCGAAGTCGGCGTCGAAGTTCCCGAAGTTGAAGGCTGAGGAGAAGCTGCCGTCGTCGTTGATCGTGTTGTCGATCTTGGCGTCGGTCAGCGAGAAGACCGGCTTGCCGCCTTCCTCGATGTTGACGCTCTGGATCGCGGCGGACTCGAAGAACAGCGGCGAGAGCTTCTTGACTTCGGGAACCGGATCGCTCGGCTGCGTGCCGGCGATCTCGAGGCCGGTGATCGCCATTCCCTTGACCTGCCCGCGGGTGCCGTCGGTGGTCTCGTCGATGTCGGCGAAGGGCACGGACTCGGCACGCCAGCCTTCCTCGGTGGAGCCGCTGACCTCCTTGAAGGTCACGTCGATCTTCTGCGGCGGGGCGGCCGGGTCGGCGGCGGGCTGGTCGAAGCGGAAGCCCGTCAGCGTGACGTCGGCGCCCGAGATCGTGGCGCCGTCGAAGGCGATCGGGATGCCCTGCTCGGCTGCCACGGCCTTCAAGCGCTCCGCGAAGGCGGTGGCTTCCTCCTGGCTGTCGATGTTCTGGGCCCAGACCGGCGTGGCGCCGAGGAGCAGGAAGCCGGTGAGGGCGGCATAGGACGTCTTGGCAAGCATCAACTGAAACCTTTCGGGATGCGCCACGGCGCATGGTGTCTTGCTCGGTCCGACGAGGCGCGCGGTGTTGCACCCGCGCAACGAAGGACCCGCGGCTTACGCGACTTCAATCGACGCTTCAAGGCAGGCCGGTCCGCGGCTCACCCGATGGTTATCCGAATTCGGCCGGCTTCCAGATCTTCGAACGTCTTGCGCCGCTTCCCCAGCGTCGCGGCCGGCGGGGAGCTGCCCGGCGCCATGTTCTGGTCTTGTTCCGGCAAGGTTCGGCGCTTACAAGAGGGGCATGTCAAAGACCAGCGATCCGCCGTCCGACGGCGGCCACATCGAACAGATCGACCTCAAGGCGGCGCTCGAGGAGCGCTACCTCGCCTACGCGCTGTCCACCATCATGGGCCGCGCGCTGCCGGACGTGCGCGACGGTTTGAAGCCGGTCCACCGGCGCATCGTCCACGCCATGCGGGTGCTCAAGCTCGATCCGGGCGAGGGCTACAAGAAGTGCGCCCGCATCGTCGGCGACGTGATGGGCAAGTTCCACCCGCACGGCGACGCCTCGATCTACGACGCGCTCGTGCGCCTCGCGCAGGACTTCGCCATCCGCTACCCGATCGTCGACGGGCAGGGGAACTTCGGCAACATCGACGGCGATCCCGCCGCGGCCATGCGCTACACCGAAGCGCGCATGACCGACGTCGCGACGCTGCTGCTGCGCGGCATCGACGAGGACGCGGTCGACTTCAAGCCGACCTACAACGAGGAGGAGGAGGAGCCGGTCGTCCTGCCCGGCGCCTTCCCGAACCTTCTTGCCAACGGATCGTCCGGCATCGCCGTCGGCATGGCGACCTCGATCCCGCCGCACAACGCGGCCGAGATCTGCGACGCCGCGCTCAAGCTCATCGAGGCGCCGGAGACCGATATCGACGGGCTGCTCCGCTTCGTCCAGGGGCCGGACTTCCCGACGGGGGGCGTCGTCGTCGACAGCCGTGCGATCATCCGCGAGGCCTACGCGACGGGACGCGGCTCGTTCCGCGTGCGCGCGCGCTGGGAGAAGGAGGATCAGGGGCGGGGGACGTGGGTCGTCGTCGTCACCGAAATTCCCTACCAGGTGCAGAAGTCGAAGCTGATCGAGAAGATCGCCGAGCTCCTGACGGCCAAGAAGCTGCCGCTTCTCGCCGACATCCGCGATGAGTCGGCCGAGGACGTGCGCATCGTCCTGGAGCCCAAGAGCCGCACCGTCGACCCCGAGCTCCTGATGGAGTCGATGTTCCGCACCACCGACCTCGAGTCGCGCGTGCCGCTGAACATGAACGTGCTCTCCGGCGGCAAGGTGCCGAACGTCCTCTCGCTGAAGGAGGTGCTGGTCGAATGGCTGGCGCATCAGCGCGAGGTGCTCCAGCGCCGCACCCGGCATCGGCTGGCGGCCATCGACCGGCGGCTCGAGATCCTGGCCGGCTACATCACCGTCTTCCTCAACATCGACGAGGTCATCCGGATCATCCGTGAGGAGGACGAGCCGAAGGCCGAGCTGATGCGGGTCTTCACGCTCACCGATGTCCAAGCCGAAGCCGTCCTGAACCTTCGCCTGCGCTCCTTGAGGAAGCTCGAGGAGATGGAGCTTCGGCGCGAGTTCGACGCGCTGACGGCCGAAAAGGCCGAGAAGGAAGCGCTGCTCGGCTCCGACGAGCGGCAGTGGCAGGCGGTCGCGGGCGAGATCCGCAGCGTGCGCGAGGCCTTCTCGAAGAAGACCGCGCTCGGGCGCCGCCGTACGCTCTTCTCGGATGCCCCCTCGCGCAACCTCGACGACATCGCCGAGGCGCTGATCGAGCGCGAGCCGGTGACCGTGGTGCTTTCCAAGAAGGGCTTTCTGCGCGCGATGAAGGGTCACCTCGCCGAGTTCGCGGGTCTGACCTTCCGCGAGGGGGATTCGCTCGGGCTCGCCTTCCACGCCATGACGACGGACAAGATCCTGTTCCTGTCCTCGGGCGGGCGCGCCTACACGCTCGGCGCCGACAAGCTGCCGAGCGGGCGCGGGCAGGGCGAGCCGATCCGCCTCGCCTTCGAGCTGGAGGACAACCAGGACATCGTGACCGGCTTCGTCGCCGATCCGGCCGGGCGGCGGCTGCTGGTGGCCAGCGACGGCTCGGGCTTCCTCGTGAAGGAAGCCGAGATGCTGGCCGGAACCCGCAAGGGCAAGCAGATGATGAACGTCGCCGACCCCGTTCGGCTGGTTCTCGCGGTGCCCGCACCGATGGGGGCCGACTCGATCGCCACCGTCGGCGAGAACCGCAAGATGCTGGTCTTCCCGCTCGCCCAGGTCGCCGAGATGGCGCGCGGCAAGGGTGTGCGCCTCCAGCGCTACAAGGACGGCGGCGTTTCCGACGCCCGCGTCTTCGCGATGAGCGAGGGCCTCACCTGGCGCGATACCGCCGGCCGCGCCTTCACGCGCGGCGCGGACGAGCTGACGGAGTGGCGCGGCAACCGCGCGGAGGCGGGGCGGCTGGTGCCGAAGGGCTTCCCGAAGTCGGGCAAGTTCGAAGGATAGCCCGTCGCAGCTTCAGCGGTGCCCCAACAGGCGCTCTGCCCTTCTCCCGAACCGGGAGAGGGTGGCTGCGATGCGAGGCTGTGCTGCCGGGTGAGGAATTCGCAGGGCTGAGACCTTTCAGCGGATGAAGGATGCAGACCTATCCGCCGCGAACGAGCCCAGACGGCCGAGCCATCTTGGTGCCCTCATCCGCCCCTGGGGACCCCTTCTTTCGCAGCGGGAGAAGGGAAGCGGCTGAAACGCTGGCACTCTACGAAGCCCTCATCCGCATGCCGGCACCTTCTTTGCATCGGGGAGAGGGAGGCCGCTCCCCCCGCCCGCCGCACAACTTTCGCGTTCATCGCGCGCGAAAATGCCGCATCGGCTCTTGGCAGGCGGTGCGGCTTCGTTTACCAACGCAAAATCTACAAACACTCCGAATTTGGGGAGGGCTTATGACATCCATGTTCGTCGCTGCGATGTTCTTTGCCGCCTCCCCAGGAGTCGGCGTCGGGGCCTGACATCACCCCATCGATGCGTCGCGCCGTCTCGGCCCGGCATCGTTCGCTCCTCATCGTGATCGCACCGTCCGCCTGATCGCCCGCGCCCCGTCGCGTGGGCCGCGGCGTGCCGTTCGGAGATGCGCCGCAGGAAAGCCGCGGCGTTCATGTCGTTCATGACCCAACGTTCCCACAAGGCCGGCGCCTTCCGCGCCGTGCTCCGCTATTCCTTCGGCCTCTGGCGGCGGCAGGGGCTGCTCGCCTCCGGCATCGCGGGCGGCATCGTGCTGGCGACGCTCGCCGAAGTGATGACGCCGTTCTTCGCCGGGCGGCTCGTCGACGCCGTCGCCTCGGCGGCGAGCGCCGGCGCCATCGACGAGGCGGCGAAAGCCCAAGCCTTCACCGCCTTCGCGGCGATGGCGGGGCTGGCGCTCCTCGCCGTCATCCTGCGCCATGCCGTCTTCGCCGGCGTCATCTACTTCACGCTTCGCATGATGGGCGAGGTGGTGCGCAGCGCCTTCGGGCGCGTCCAGCGCTTCTCGACGGACTGGCACGCCAACAGCTTCGCCGGCTCGACGGTGCGCAAGGTCACGC
>CANJKV010000088.1 GCA_947474855.1 Aurantimonadaceae bacterium
AAGAGGGATGGTCATGAGCGATCGGTTCGGCAAGCAGATCCTGCGGAAGATCCTTCCGCAACGCGCACTCGAGATCGGCAAGCGCGGCATGGCGCGCGGGCGCCTCGACCGCGCCGAGCGCGCGCTGCGCGGAGCCGCCGAGGGGCCGAGCTGGCTGGATCCGTCGATGATTGACGCTCTGGCGAGGCGCTATCCGGTGACGCGCGGCCTGGAGCCCGCCTCGGCACCAAGCCCCAACCGCGAGGAGGCGCGCCGCACCATCCGCCAGTGCGGCGAGAGCGCACGCACGGTTCTGGAGGTCGGCGGCGGTCCGGGGCTCGTCTCCTGGGGCATCGCAAAATCGGGGCGGCTGGCGACCTGCATCGACATCCTCGACGAGGTCCATCCCGGCGCCGTCGCGGCGGGCGTGCGGCCGGTGGTCGGCGACGGCTGCGCCATGCCCTTCTCCGACCATGAGTTCGACGCGGCCTTTTCCTACAACAGCTTCGAGCACATCCACGAGCCGCGCGCCGCCCTCATGGAGATGGCGCGGGTCGTGCGGCCGGGCGGGCGCATCCACGTCGCCTTCGCGCCGATCTACAACGCGCCGCTCGGCCTCCACGCCTTCATGGAGTTCGGCATCCCGTTCATCCAGCACCTGTTTCGTGAGGATGACATCCGCCCGCGCGTCACCAGCCCGGACCTGTGGAACCTCAACCACTGGCCGCTCGCCCGCTACCGGGCGCTATGGGACGACGTCGAGGCGACGGGGCGCCTGCGCCGCGTGGCCTACAGCGAGGAGCGCGACTTCGGCGGCGTCGAGCTCATCGCCGAGTTCCCCTCCTGCTTCGCCAAGACCAGCCGGGACATCGACGAGTTCACCGTGTCCAAGCTGGTGGTGACCTTCGAGGTGGCCTGAGGCCGCCCTAGAGGAGCCTCACGCCGGTCACGTCCATGACCGCGCCGTAGGAGATCAGCGAGGCGACCACCATCAGCGCCACCACGGCCGTGGCCGCCGCGACGTCGCGCCCAAGCGCCGTCGAGACGAGGCGCACGGTGAGGGCGATGGAGCCGATCGACAGGACGAGCCCGACGAGCGATGCGCCCGCGCCCGCGCCGAAGGCGAGCAGCATCAGCCAGTAGGGCACGAAGCCCCATGCGATCAGCGCGCCGCCCCAATTGGCCGCGATGATCAGCGGCACGACCTTGCGCGAGAATCCGATCCGCCGGGCGATCACCATCAGGATCACCACCGGCAGGATCCAGCCGAGGAGGTCGGCGAGCGCGTGCGCGCCGTAGACCAGGACGGGGTCGCGCGGCACGCCGGGCTCGACCACCTCCTCGACCTGCCGGAACTCGATCCAGGACAGGGCGAGCGCCGGCAGGGCCACGGGGATGGCCGCGAAGGACTCCCAGAAGCCGTCGGCCGAGATGTCGAGGCGCTTCAAGCCTTCGGTCCGGCCGCGCATCAGGTCGAAGGCGCCGGCGAAATAGTCGAGTATCCGGGCCAGCTCCGGCATGGACGGTCTTATCCTCTCGCGGCGAACCAGCCGGACACGAAACGACGGTAGATCTCGGTCAGCTGCTCGAGATCGGCGACGCTCGCCCGCTCGTCCACCTTGTGCATGGTCTGTCCGACGAGGCCGAACTCGGCGACGGGACAGTGGTTCTTGATGAAGCGCGCGTCCGAGG
This sequence comes from Aurantimonadaceae bacterium, assembly GCA_947474855.1. Classification (GTDB taxonomy): domain Bacteria; phylum Pseudomonadota; class Alphaproteobacteria; order Rhizobiales; family Rhizobiaceae; genus Antarcticirhabdus. The sequence continues at coordinate 1,672 of CANJKV010000088.1, forward strand.
TGCCCCCGGAGGTGGAGAGCGCCGGCCGGCGCCCGGTGACGGCCTCGACCGCGTCCGACAGGATGCGCGTCAGCGCGTCGTCCGTCGTCAGGAAGACGTCGGAAACGGGCGCCTTCCAATCGACCCGCCAGCGCGGAGCCTGCGCACCGTCCCGCGTCGGCACGGCGCCCGCGGCCGCCGTCAGCCGGCGCTCGATCTCGGCCTTCAGCGTGCTCCCGCTCCATTCGTCGTTGAAGCGGACGTTGAAGGACAGGCGCGCGCGCGCCGGAATGACGTTGAGCGAGGGATTGCCCGTGTCGACGGAGACGATCTCGAGGTTGCTCGGGTCGAAGCGGGCATTGCCCGCATCCAGCGGCGGGTCGATCAGGCTCTGCCCGAGCGCCAGGAGCAGCGGGATCGGATTGGCGGCGAGGTGCGGATAGGCCGCATGGCCCTGAACGCCGTCGACGTGGACCTGGCCGGACAAGGAGCCGCGACGGCCGATCTTGATCATGTCGCCGAGCGCCGCCGGATTGGTCGGCTCGCCGACGATGCAGACGTCGAACCGCTCGCCGCGGTTCCGAGCCCAGTCGAGGAGCTTCACCGTGCCGTTGATCGCCGGCCCTTCCTCGTCGCCGGTGATCAGCAGCGAGATGCGGCCCGTCGCCGGCAGCTCGCCCGCCGCCGCCATGCGGCCGAGAGCGGCCAGGAAGCAGGCGATGCCGCCCTTCATGTCGACGGCGCCCCGGCCCCAGACGAAGCCGTCGCGGATCGCGCCGGAAAAGGGTCCCTCGCGCCAGTCCTCCGCGGCGCCCGGCGGCACGACGTCGGTGTGGCCGGCGAAGACGAGGTGCGGCCCCATCTCGCCGCGGCGGGCGAAGAGGTTCTCGACGTTCGGCGTGTCCGGTTCGGAGAAGACCGGTCGCTCGACGGAAAAGCCGAGGGGGCGGAGCATGGCTTCGAGCGCGGCCAGCGCGCCGCCCTCCTCCGGCGTCACGGAGGGGCAGCGGATCAGGGCCGAGAGAAGGGCGGAGGGATTTGTCGGATCAGGTATGGTCATGGTGCAGCGCGGGGAAGAGTAGAAGCTGGAGGAGGGCGGAAACAAGGGCGCCCATGCGGAGAAATGGATTCCCGGCGCGTCGTCGGACGATGCGACGGGGCCACAGGCTTGTGCAAAACTTAACGGAGCGTTGCCACCGCGTGCCGGCAGCCCGGTTCCGCCATGGTTCGGCCTTGATCAGGCCTGAATCGAGCCGGGAGTGTTGCGGAACGTGTCCGCCGGTCTGCCGAGTCGCTTCTCGCAGGGCCGGGCCGGGCAGGTGGCTCGACGCTAGGTTCAACGGTCCGGAAAGGACGCCGCATGCCCGTCCCGTCGCTCGCCCGCAGCCGCGCGGCTGCCCGCTCCATCGGCACCATGCTCACCATCGTCCTGGGGGCGGGCGCCTTGAGCGGATGCCTCGCGCAGGGCGCGACGGAATACGATGCGGCACAGAACGGGGCGCTGGGACGCTCCACCGGCGCGATCCCCGTGCCGGCGCTCGCCCCGCGGGCGGCGGAGGGCAAGGGCTCGCGCCTCGCCCGCGCCGAGACCGCGCCCAAGCAGAAGGTTGAGAGCGGCAAGGACGGGGACGCGCTCCTCACCGAAGTGGCCTACGCGCCGAGCCGCGAGCGAGTGGCGGAGGCCTTCGCCCAGGCCGAGACGCGGGGCGGCACGATCTCCGGCTCCACGGCGATCGACGCGCTGATCGAGAAGCACGCCCGCGAGAACGGCATTCCCCCGGCGCTCGCCTACGGCTTCGTGCGTGTCGAGAGCCGCTACAATCCTGGCGCCAAGGGCAGCGGCGTTTACGGCCTTTCGCAGATCAAGCCGGCAACCGCCCGCGGCCTCGGCTTCTCGGGCCCGACCACGGCGCTGTTCGACCCGGACACCAACCTTCGCTACGGCATGCGCTATCTCGCGGGCGCCTGGCAGAAGGGCGGCGGCGACGTCTGCATGGCAGCGATGAAGTACAAGGGCGGCCACCGCGCGACGCGCATGACGAAGTCGACCCTGAGCTATTGCGCGGCCGTCAAGCGCGAGATGGCGAAGGTCGCCGGCCGCTCGCGCATGCCGGAAACCGTGGTCGCCGCGGCGCTGAAGGACAAGGCGGAAGCCGCTTCGGCCGTCGCGCTGACCGAGACCACGGCGCCGAAGACCGCCGCGAGCGCCGCCATCGCCGCCGCGTCCCAAACGCCCGAGGCGCGCGCCGTCGCTCTGACCGCCGGCGGAAGCGGGATGGCGACCGTTCCGGCCCCCGCCGCCCGCCCGGTCGCGGCGACGCCGGCCGCGTCCGCCGAGGCCCTGCGCGAAGTCGCCAGCGCCGTTCCCGTGTCCGGTTCCGCCAAGGGCGGCCGCGTCGGCGACCGCGCCGAGGCCGCCGTCCCGACCCCGTCCTTCGCGGACTGAGCTGCGATCCTCCGCTGTCGCGAGGACGCACCCGGAGCCGCTGCGCTCCGTCATTTCGGGCCCGATGCGGAATGGCGGAGCGCAGCGGGACGGAAAAGCGGTCATCCGGAAGGGCGCCCTCGAGCGCCGCGTCGACCCCTCGCTCTACCGCGCCGTCACCGCCAGGATCGGCCCGAGCTGGTCGCGCTGGTAGTTGATCCCGAGGGCCGGGTAGAACAGACTCGACACCTGCCCGTCGAAGAACAGGGCGTCGCGGCAGCCCAGCGTGTCGCGGAAGAACAGCGCGAAATCCCAGAAATTGACGGCCCGGCGCGACAGGACGAAGTGGACGGTGCGCCCGTCCGCGCTGGCGCAGACGCCGTTGCGCACGTAGCGGCTCGGCGAGTTCTCGATGAAGCGCGGGTGAAGCTCGCCCTCGATCAGCAGCATCGGGCCCGACTGCGTTGCGAGGTCGGGCGCGTGGCCGCCCGCGAGGTAGCGCTCCGTCTCCATCACCGCGGCGCGGCCGTTCTCGACGAAGAAGATGCCGTTCGGCTTCAGCGTGAAGTTGGCGTTGCGCCCCTCGCTCGTGTTGACGCGCGAGACCTCCCGCCCGTCCTGCACGGCGAGCCCGACGGGGCGGCGGTTCTCGTGGTACATGCCGGCGTTCACCGCCAGTTCCAGCTTCGAGCCGGCACCGGCCAGCGCGTCGCGCGCCCGCTCGAAGTTCCGGAACGGCGCGCGGTTCGCGTCCTCGGCGAGGAGGCGGAGGGCGTGCCGCTCGAGATCGACGTCGCACACGACGTAGTCCCCGCCCGCACCGCTCGCGGTGCGGCAGAGGCCCCGATGGTCGGGCGGGATTGACGGAACCGGCATCAGCCAGCCGAGCAGCGACGAGACGAGGATCGGCAGCGGCCAGAGCGCCATGGCGACTTCCTTCGAAACGGGGAGCTTCCCGCCGGCCGGAGACGGCTCAGGTGCGCAGCAGGTCGTTGATCGCGGTCTTCGAGCGCGTCTTCTCGTCGACGCGCTTGACGATCACGGCGCAGTAGAGCCCCGGACCCGGCTCGCCGTTGCCCATGGGTTTGGACGACGGCAGCGAGCCCGCGACGACCACGGAATAGGGCGGAACCTCGCCGTAGGTGATCGAGCCGGTCTCCCGGTCGACGATCTTGGTCGACTTGCCGATATAGACGCCCATGCCGAGCACCGAGCCCTCGCGCACGATGCAGCCCTCGACGACCTCCGAGCGGGCGCCGATGAAGCAGTTGTTCTCGATGATCGTCGGGCCGGCCTGCATCGGCTCCAGGACGCCGCCGATGCCGACGCCACCCGAAAGATGGACGTGGGCGCCGATCTGGGCGCAGGAGCCGACCGTCGCCCAGCCGTCCACCATGGTGCCCTCGCCGACATAGGCGCCGAGATTGACGAAGGAGGGCATCAGGATCGCGTCGCGGCCGATAAAGGCCGAGCGGCGCACGATCGAGCCGGGCACGGCGCGGATGCCGGCGGCGCGGAAGCGCTCGGCGTCCCAGCCGGCGAACTTCGAGGGCACCTTGTCCCACCAGACGGCGCCGCCGGGGCCGCCCTCGATGATCTCCATGTCGTTGAGGCGGAAGGACAGGAGCACCGCCTTCTTCAGCCACTGGTGGACGGTCCAGGTGCCGTCCTCCCCGCGCGAGGCCACGCGCATCGCGCCCGAATCGAGCGCTTCGAGCGCCGCCTCGACGGCGTCGCGCACCTCGCCTTTCGTCGCGGTGGAGATCTCGACGCGCGCCTCGAAGGCGGCCTCGATCACCCGTTCCAGCTGGCTCGCTTCGGAAGCGCTCATCGCGTCGGTCCTCAAGGTTCGAAAGCTCGGCCCGCTCTATTAGATGAGCGGGCAAGCGGTCAATCGAAGCGGAGGCTCGAGGAGGCAGGCATGGCGGACGAGAACGACACCGAGAGCTGGGATCCGTTTCCCAGTTCGGGCACCGACGCGAAGCTCGCGCAGACCACGCCCGACACGCCGCAGACGCGCTCGCCGACCTACCGGCTGGCCTACGACGACCCCGAGTTCCTGACGCTGGAAGCGACGCGGGGGGTGCGGCTCCAGCTCGAACTGATGAAGCCGGAAATGACGCTGGCCGAGGCCGGCATCCTGTCGACTGTCGTCTTGTTCGGCGGCGCGCGCATCCCCGAGCCGGGCCAGGCGGCCTGGGCGGCCCGCAACGAGGGCCAGAAGGCCCGGCTGGAAGCCAATTCGCGCTACTACGAGGAGGCTCGGGAGTTCGCGCGGCTGTGCTCGCGCCATTCCGCCACCTCGTCCGGCAGCAAGGAGTTCGTGATCGTCACCGGAGGGGGGCCGGGCGTCATGGAGGCGGGCAACCGCGGAGCGTCCGAAGTGGGCGCGCCATCGATCGCGCTCAACATCACGCTCCCGCACGAGCAGGCGCCCAACCTCTACGCCACGCCCGAGCTGTGCTTCAACTTCCACTACTTCGCCATCCGTAAGATGCACTTCCTCCTGCGGGCGAAGGCGATGGCGATCTTTCCCGGCGGCTTCGGCACGCTCGACGAGATGTTCGAGGCTTTGACGCTGATCCAGACGCGGCGGATGCAGCCGATCCCGGTGATCCTGTTCGGCGAGAGCTTCTGGCGGCGCGTCATCGACTTCGAGGCCCTTGCCGAGGAGGGAACGATCGCGCCGGAGGACCTCGACCTCTTCTCGTTCGTCGACAGCGCGGAGGAGGGCTGGGCACGCATCCGCGCCTTCTACGACTTCGCCTGACCGGAACCCGAAAGGCGTCGCGGGACTTTTGCCGGGAAGCGGCCGGCGCCCCGGCCGGCACCGGAAAGGCTGACCACCATGACCGAATCCCAGGACGGCGACATCATCCGTGCCCAGCAGATGAAGGCGGTGCGCGAGCACATCCCGCTCGACGACGCCCACCCTCCGCGCGAGCGCCCGGACCTCGACCCGAGTTCGTTCGAGGCGCGGCGCGCCGCCGAGCGCGGCGAGCTTCGCTACGACGTGGAGCAGCAGGACGCGATCCTCGCCGCCAACCGGAAGTTCGCCGGCGAGGGGCAGGGGGGCGAAGCCACCGAGGCCGGCTTCGTGGCGGACGCGGCGGCGCACGGCCAGGGCGGCGGGCTCGCGCGCAAGGGGCGTTCGATCCTCGGAGACTGAGGTCGGCCCGTCAGGCGCCTTGGATCCGCCTCAGGAAGGTCGCGAGGTCGTCGGTCACGAAGTCGATGTGGTCGGCTTCGCGGCCTTCGTGCTCCCAATAGTCGCCGAGCGTCGATTCGAAGTTGCGCGGCGCGACGAGGACCGTCCGCATGCCGACGCGCGCCGGCACTTCGAGGTTGCGCGCGAGGTCCTCGAACATCGCGGCCCGCGGACCGTCGATGCGGTGAAGGCCCATGAACTTGTCGTAGGTTTCGCCGGCGGGCTTCGGGACGAGACCCGCAGCGACGATGTCGAAGATGTCCTCGAAATGGTCGAGGATGCCGAGCATCCGGGCGGTGCGCTCGGCGTGGCCGCGATCGCCGTTGGTGAAGATGAACTTGCGGCCGGGCAGGCGCCGGATCTCCTCGCCCAGCGCGGGATCGGGCGCGAGCCAGGAATAATCGATGTCGTGGACGAAGGTCAGGAAGGCGTCGGGATCAACCCGGTGCTCCTCCATCAGCCCGCGCAGCGTCGTTCCGTGGCGGCGATAAAGATCCTTCTGCAGCACCTTCGCCTCGTCCGGCTCCATCTGCAGGAGCTCGGCGACGAAGGCCGTCATCCGCTTGTCGATCTGGCTGAAGAGATCGGTGTGGCGCGGATAGAGCGTGTTGTCGAGGTCGAAGACCCAGTCCCGCACGTGGTCGAAGTCGGCCGGCTCGGCGTCGCGGGTCCGCCCGATGGGCGCGGCTTGCGTCATGGGGTCGGGCTCCTGAGCTGACCGTCGATGGATCGTCCGGTTGTGGGCCGGGCGGGGGCGCGCGTCAACGACGCGCCCCCGCGCCCCGGCCGTTAGCGCGCCGCGCGGACCCGCGCCAGCGGGATGAGGAGGAGGGCGACGAGCGTCACCGCCGCCGCGCCCGACAGGTACCAGCCGACCGCGGCGATGCCGTGGTCGCGGGCCAGCGACGTCGCGACGTAGGGGGCGAGCGAGGCGCCGACGATGCCGCCGAGATTGAAGGTCATCGAGGCGCCGGTGTAGCGCACGGCCGTCGGGAAGAGCTCGGCGAGCGCCGTTCCGAGCGGGCCGTAGGTCAGGCCCATCAGCGCGAAGCCGACGATCAGGAACAGCCCGACCGACAGGGCCGTCCCCCCGCCGAAGAGCGGCGGGAAGGCGAAGCCGTAGGCGAGGATCGCGAGCGAAGCGCCGACGAGCACCGCGCGCTGGCCGTAGCGGTCGGCGAGCACGGCCGAGATCGGGATCGTCAGGCCGAAGAAGACGACGCCGAGCATCTGGAGCGGCAGGAACTGCTCGCGCGTGAAGCCGAGGGTGCCGGTGCCGTAGGACAGGGTGAACACCGTCATCAGGTAGAACAGGGTGAAAGTCGCGAGCGCCCCCAGCGTGCCGAGGACGAGAAGGCCGAGATGGCTCCCGAAGACGGTGGCGATCGGCACGCGAACCCGCTCGTGGCGGTCGATCGCCTTCTGGAAGGCGGGCGTCTCGTGGATTTTCAGGCGAACGTAGAGGCCGACGAAGACCAGAAGCGCGCTCGCCAGGAACGGCACGCGCCAGCCCCAGGCGAGGAAGTCGGCGTCGGACAGAACCTCGACGAGGAGAAGGAAGCTGCCGGTGGCGCAGATGAAGCCGATCGGCGCGCCGAGCTGCGGGAACATGCCGTACCAGGCCTTCTTGCCCTCCGGCGCGTTCTCCGTCGCCAGCAGGACGGCGCCGCCCCATTCGCCGCCGAGCCCGAGGCCCTGGCCGAGACGACAGAGCGCCAGGAGCAGAGGCGCGAGGACACCGACCTGAGCGTAGGTCGGCAGGACGCCGATGAGAACGGTGGAGACGCCCATGGTCATGAGGGCCGCGACGAGCGTCGCCTTGCGCCCGATCCGGTCTCCGTAATGGCCGAAGACGGCGGCGCCGATCGGGCGCGCGAAGAAGGCGATGGCGAAGGTCGCGAAGGACTGGAGCGTCGCGCTGGTCGGGTCGGCAGAGGGAAAGAACAGCGTCGGGAACACGATCACCGCGGCGGTCGCGTAGATGTAGAAATCGAAGAACTCGATCGTCGTGCCGATGAGGCTGGCGAAGAGGACGCGGGCCTTGGAATTGACGGGCGCGGCGGCGCTCGCGCCGGAGGGCGCGGGAGACAGGGCTGACACGGTAGCGGGCTTTCACGGCATGGAACGCGAGCGTAACGACCGTTACGCCCTACGGCCTGCCGATAGCACGCCCATGCCGCGATGCGCAAATCGCGGAGGTAAGTGCTTGAGAGACGTCCGAAAATCCGCTCCGCCCAAGCGAGCTTCCGTTGGTCTCGCTGTCTGCCCTCATGCTTGCCAGGCTGCTCTCCGCCGCTCCTCGCCTCCGCTTCGTCATCCCCCGCTTTGAGCCGGGACGACGAAGCGGAGAAGGACGGAAGGGGAAGGAGACGGGAAAGGGACCGGGCAGGCGGAACCGTTGACCCGCCCCGGATCCCTCAGGGCACGATCAGTGTGCCGGCGCCGTGCTCGGTCAGGAGTTCCAGCAGCACCGCGTGGCGGGTCTTGCCGTTGAGGATGACCACGCCCTCGACACCACGCTCGATCGCCTCGATGCAGGTCTCGACCTTGGGGATCATGCCCCCCGAGATCGTGCCGTCGGCGATCAGCGCCCGGGCCTGGGCGACGGACAGCTCCTTGATGAGCTGCTTGTCGGCGTCGAGGACGCCGGGCACGTCGGTGAGGAAGAGGAGGCGCGAGGCCTGCAGCGCTCCGGCGATGGCGCCGGCGAAGGTGTCGGCGTTGATGTTGTAGGTGTGGCCGTCGCGGCCCGGCGCGACCGGCGCGATCACCGGGATCATCTCGGAGCGCGCCAGGAGGTCGAGAAGCGTGCGGTCGACCTCGACGGGCTCGCCGACGAAGCCGAGGTCGAGCACGCGCTCGATGTTGGAATCCGGGTCGACGTAGCGCTTCTCCGCCTTGCGGGCGAAGACCATGTTGCCGTCCTTGCCGCAGAGGCCGATGGCCCACTCGCCCTCGGCATTGATGAGGGCGACGATCTCCTTGTTGATGGAGCCCGCGAGGACCATCTCGACGATCTTCACCGTCGCCTCGTCGGTGACGCGAAGCCCCCCCTCGAAGCGCGACTCGATGCCCATCTGCTTGAGCATCGCGCCGATCTGCGGCCCGCCGCCGTGAACGACGATCGGGTTGACGCCGGACTGCTTGAGAAGCGCGATGTCGCGCGCGAAGGCTTGGCCGAGCGAGGGGTCGCCCATGGCGTGGCCGCCGTATTTCACGACCACCGTCTTGTTCTCGTAGGCCTGCATGTACGGCAGGGCCTCGGCGAGGACGTGCGCCCGCGCCTCGTTGGAATTCATCGCGACCGTGCCGTCACTCATCCGCTCAGCTCCATGGCTGCCAAACCGTCGGGGCGGCTTCTAGCGGAGGACCGCGACAAACGGAATAAGTCAGCTCTGACTTATCGGGCGAGGGCCTGCCGCACGAGGTCGATGGCGGCGGGATCCTCGATCGTCGCGGGCATGTCGAAGCCCTCGCCCTCCGCCAGCGCCTTCATGGTGCGGCGCAGGAGCTTGCCGGAGCGCGTCTTGGGCAGCTTGTCGACCACGACCACGCGCCGGAAGGCGGCGACCGGGCCGATGCGATCGCGTACGATGGCGACGACCTCGTTCTCCACGGCCTCGGGCGCCGCGCCGTTCTTCAGCACCACGAAGCCGCAGGGCACCTCGCCCTTCAGCGCGTCGCGCATGCCGATCACGGCGCATTCGGCGACGAGCGGGTGCGAGGCGACGGCTTCCTCCATCTCGCCGGTGGAGAGGCGATGGCCGGCGACGTTGATGACGTCGTCGGTGCGGCCCATCACGTAGAGGTAGCCGTCCGCGTCGAGGAAGCCGCCGTCGGAGGTGGAGTAGTAGCCGGGCAGGGCGGCGAGGTAGCTTTCGCGGAAGCGCGCGTCGGCGTTCCAGAGCGTCGGCAGGGCGCCAGGCGGCAGCGGCAGGCGGATGGCGATGGCGCCCATCTCGCCGGCGGGGAGGGGGCGCCCGCCCTCGTCGAGGATCTCGACGCGGTAGCCGGGGAGGGCCACGCCGGGACTGCCGTGGCGGACCGGCAGGAGGCCGAGACCCAGCGGATTGGCCGCGACCGGCCAGCCGGTCTCCGTCTGCCACCAATGGTCGATCACCGGCTTCTCCAGCGCCGCTTCCGCCCAGCGGATCGTGTCGGGATCGGCGCGCTCGCCCGCGAGGTAGAGGGCCGCGAAGCGCGACAGGTCGAAGCGCTGCGGGAGCCGCCCTTCGCCGTCTTCCTTGCGGATGGCGCGGATGGCGGTTGGGGCGGTGAAGAGCACCTTGACGCCATGCTCGGCGATCACCCGCCAATAGGTCGAGGCGTCCGGGGTCCCGACCGGCTTGCCCTCGAAGAGGATCGAGGTGCAGCCCTTCAGGAGCGGCCCGTAGACGATGTAGGAATGGCCGACGACCCAGCCGACGTCCGAGGCCGCCCAGAAGGTCTCGCCGGCCTTCGTCCCGAACACCGCCTCCATCGACCAGTGCAGCGAAACCATGTGCCCGCCATTGTCGCGCACCACGCCCTTCGGCTTGCCCGTGGTGCCGGAGGTGTAGAGGACGTAGAGCGGGTCGGTGGCGAGAAGCGCCTCGCAGGGGCTCTCCTCGCCTGCATCGATCCGCGCCAGCGCGGCCTCGCGAAGCGTCGCCCAATCGTGGTCGAAGCCCGCCGCCAGATCGCAGGGCCCCTGCGGGCGCTGGAGGACGATCGCCCCGGCCGGCTTGTGGGCGGCGAGTTCCACCGCCTTGTCGAGGAGCGGCTTGTAGTCGACGCGTCGCGCCGGCTCGATGCCGCAGGAGGCGGAGAGGATCAGCTTCGGCCGGGCGTCGTCGATGCGCGCGGCGAGTTCGCGCGGGGCGAAGCCGCCGAAGACGACCGAGTGGATCGCGCCGATGCGAGCGCAGGCGAGCATGGCCGCTGCCGTTTCCGGCACCATCGGCATGTAGATCACCACGCGGTCGCCTTTGCCGACGCCGAAGCCGCGCAGCGTCAGGGCGAGCGCCTTCACCTCGCGCAGGAGCTCGGCATAGGAGATCGATCGCTTCGTGCCCGTCACCGGCGAATCGTACTGGATCGCCACCTGATCGCCGCGGCCGTTCGCGACGTGGCGGTCGAGCGCGTTGTGGCAGGTGTTGCAGAGCGCGTCCGGGAACCAGCGGCCGTAGACGCCGGCTGCGGGATCGAAGGCGCGCTCGGGCTCTCGGAACCAGTCGATGCCGCGCGCGGCCTCGCGCCAGAAGCCCTCCGGGTCGCGCTCCCAGGCGGCATAGGTCTCGGCATGGCTGCTACCGGTCATGGGCTCTCCTCCCGCGGGCCCGCCGCTTCGATGGCCGTCGCGCCTCCCAGCGCGGGCGACCGCGCGAGCCCTCCTCAGGCGCCAATCTACGGGAAGCGGCGAACAAGGAAAGGCGACGAAGGATGAAGGATCGCAATCGACCGATAGGGATTTCCACTTGCCCGATCGGCAGATCGGACGTATGATCTTCACCATCGACGCCAAGCGGGAGAGACCGGCCCATTCGAGGTCGGCGCCGAAGGAGCAACCGCCCCGGAATCTCTCAGGCAAAAGGACCGCCTGGCGTCTGGTCTAAGTCCGAAGAGTGACGATGCGGGCACATGTCCGGATCGTCCGCCGAAGGAGAAAGCGGCAGATGGGAAATTCCTCCCGCGCCGTGAAGCTCTCAGGCCTCATGACGGGCGGGGCACCTTCAGTCGATCGAGGCGTTTCTCGCGGGCGGAGCCCCGAACGCCGGACAAGGACCCGTCAATGACCAGCATCGCCGTCATCGGCGCCGGCATCACCGGCGTGACCACCGCTTATCAGCTCCTCGCCCGCGGCTTCGACGTGACGCTCTTCGAGCGGCACGATTCCGCCGCCATGGAGACCTCGTTCGCCAACGGGGGACAGCTCTCCGCCTCCAACGCCGAGGTCTGGAACCACCCCGCGACCTTCCTGAAGGGCATCAAGTGGATGCTCAAGAAGGACGCCCCGCTGTTGGTCCATCCGCAGCCGACCTGGCACAAGCTCTCCTGGATGGCCGAGTTCGTCGCCGCCGCGCGCTCCTACGAGGACAACACGGTGAAGACGGTGCGCATGGCCATCGCCGCGCGCCGCCACCTCCTCGCCATGGCCGAGGCCGAAGGCATCGCCTTCGACGCGGAAAAGCGCGGCATCCTCCACGTCTACGAGACCGCCCACGACTTCGAGCATGCCGGCCGCGTCAACGCGCTCCTGAAGAAGGGTGGCCTCGACCGCCGCGCCGTCTCGGCCGAGGAGGTCGCGCGCATCGAGCCGGCGCTGGCGAACGGCCGCTTCGTCGGCGGCTATTTCACCGAAAGCGACTTCACCGGCGACATCCACCTCTACACGGTCGCTCTCGCCGAGGCGTGCCGGCGCCGCGGCGCCGTCATGCGGCTCGGCACCGAGGTCGCGAACCTTGCCCGACTGCCGGACGGCGGCGTCGAGGTGGCATTCCGCGCCGCGGGCTCGAAGGCGACGGCGCAAGCGGATCGCTTCGACGCCGTGGTGGTGACGGCAGGCGTTGCCTCGCGCCGCTTCGCCGCCATGCTCGGCGACCGCGTCAACATCTATCCCGTGAAGGGCTATTCGGTGACGCTGGAACTCGCCGACGAGGCGAGCCGCGCGGCGGCGCCCTGGGTCAGCCTCCTCGACGACAAGGCGAAGATCGTCACGAGCCGTCTCGGGCCCAACCGGCTGCGCATCGCCGGCACGGCCGAGTTCGCTGGCGAGGACCGCACCGTCCGTGACGCCCGCATCCGCCCGCTCGTTTCCTGGTCGGAGCGCCTCTTCCCCGGCATCCGTCCGGCCGCGACCAACCCCTGGGCGGGTCTGCGTCCGATGATGCCGAACATGATGCCGCGCGTCGGCCGGGGCTCGCATCCCGGCGTCTTCTACAACACCGGCCACGGCCATCTCGGCTGGACGCTGTCGGGCGCCACCGCGGACATGGTCGCCGCCGAGGTCGCCGCCGCCTTCGGGCGCACGCGCGTTCCCGGCCGGACGGTCGGGGCCGAATCGTCGCTCGTCGCCGCCTGAAGCGCCGGCAACGTTTTCCCCGCGCAAGCCGACCGGTCGCATGATCGCGGCCGGTCGCAACAGCCGGGAGAAGCGTGCATGACGATGATCGAGCCGGAGGTGATCGAGGCGGCGCGCCGCGTCGGCGCCGCGCGCGAACTGCCGCCCGAAGTCCTTCTCGCGGTCTCGCTGGTCGAGACCAACGCCGTCGCCCATGCGCGGGTCGGCGGCCGGCGCGAGCCGCTGATCCGTTTCGAGGGCCACTACTTCGACCGCCGCCTCGACGGCGAAGGGCGCGAGCGCGCCCGCGCCGCCGGCCTCGCCAGCCCGAGCGCCGGGGCCGTCGCCAACCCCGCATCGCAGGCCGCGCGCTGGGCCTTGCTCGGCCGCGCCGCCGCGATCGACACCGAGGCCGCGTACGCCTCGGTGTCCTGGGGTCTCGGCCAAGTCATGGGTGCGCACTGGCAACGGCTCGGCTTCGCCAGCGCTCGGGCATTGGCGGCGCATGCGCGCTCGGGCGCCGATGGCCAGCTCGATCTGTGCGCGCGCTTCCTTCTCGCCGAAGACCTCGCCGACAGGCTCGTCGCGAAGGACTTCGCCGGCTTCGCGCGCCGCTACAACGGCTCGAACTACCGCGCCAACCGCTACGACGAGAAGATCGAGGCCGCCTGGCGGCGCGCCGACGCCTTGCTCGATGCCAGCCCGGTCGCGCCCGGGGCGGCCCTCGGGCGGGGCGCGCGCGGCCAGGCGGTGTTCGACCTTCAGGAAGCCTTGGCCGAAGCGGGGCACGGCTTGAGCGTCGACGGGGTCTTCGGGCACGGCACGGAGGCGGCCCTGCGCGCTTTCCAGGAGCGCCGCGGCTTGGCACCCTCGGGCATCGCCGACGCGGCGACCCTGGCGGCGCTCGACGGCGGACGGGCGGGCAGCTGCGGATGACGTGGCCGGCCCAGCCCGCCTTCGCCGGCCGGCGAAGGTGGGAATCGGTTGCCGCCGGGGACGGGGACCTTATGTCTGGAACGAACCCCGGATCGACGAACGCCGGCGCGGCCGCTCTCCGCCTCGCCGGCCCCATGCCATCGGAGCCATGTCGGAACCCGCGCCCTTCGACCCCGCCCGCCACGCCCTCTTCCTGGATTTCGACGGAACGCTCGCTCCGCTCGTCGACGATCCCGGCGCCGTGCCGGTGACGCCGGTGCTCGTGTCCCGCCTCGCCGAGATCGCCCGGGAGACGAACGGCGCGCTTGCGATCGTGTCCGGCCGGCGCATCGCCGATCTCGACCGTTTCCTCGCGCCGCTCCACTTCGCCGCGGCCGGCGTTCACGGGCTCGAGCGCCGGGCGCGACCGGGGGACCCGGTGGCTAGCATCGCATCGCCCGAGGACCTCGACGACGTGCGCATGCGGCTTCGCGACGGCGTCGCCACCGAGCCGCGGCTGATGCTGGAAGACAAGGGCACGGCGCTCGTCCTGCATTATCGCACGGCGCCCGACCTCGCCGAGGCGGCCGCGCGGCTGATGGCCGAGGCGGTGACGGATCGCGAGAAACTGTCGGTGCTCCACGGCGACATGATCGTCGAAGTTCACCCCGCCGGCATGGACAAGGGCGTCGCCGTCGCCGCCTTCATGGCCGATGCGCCCTTCGCCGGACGCGTTCCGGTCTATCTCGGCGACGACCGGACCGACGAGTTCGCGCTCGGCGTCGTCGAGGAGCAGGGCGGCCTCGCCGTCAAGGTCGGGCGGCACCCGAGCGTCGCGCGTCATCGCTTGGCGGACGTAGCCGCGGTGCATCGCTGGCTCGGCGTCGCGGAGGCCTTCCGATGAGTGCCGCGGAGCGGGAACGGCGGCTCGTCGTCGTGTCGAACCGGGTCGGACCGCTCGACGACGAGGGCAAGGCGGGCGGCCTCGCGGTCGGCCTCGCCGACGCCCTGCGGCGTCGCGGCGGCCTCTGGTTCGGCTGGAGCGGCGATACCGCGGAAAACGCCGCCGCAGCCAAGGAAAAGACCGAGATCGTCGGGGACACCGCGCTCGTCACCATCGACATGACCGAGGAGGAGCTGAACGGCTTCTATCTCGGCTATGCCAATCGCACCCTATGGCCGCTTCTTCACTACCGGCTCGACCTCGCCGAGTTCGACCGCGGCTCGGAGGCGATCTACCGCGGCGTCAACGCGCGCTTCGCCGAGCGCCTGATGCCCCTGATCGACGCGGACGACCTCGTCTGGATCCACGACTACCATTTCTTCTTCTTCGGCGCGGAGCTGCGCCGCCTCGGCTTTGCCGGCCGCCTGGGCTACTTCCTGCACATCCCGTTTCCCCCGCCCGAGATCGTCTCGGCCCTACCGGCCGCGCATGATCTCGTCTCGGCCATGCTCGCCTTCGACGTCATCGGCTTCCAGACCGAGACCGATCGGGCCAACTTCGCCGCCTTCGTCACGCGCGAGCTGGGCGGCGAGGCGGGGGAGGACGGTGCGCTGAGGCTCGACGGCCGCGAGGTCGTGGCCCGCGCCTTTCCGATCGGGATCGACGCGGAGGGCTTCGAGCGCTTCGCGCTCTCGCCCGAGGCCGGCGAGCACGAGGAGATGCTGCGCGACATCGCCCGCGATCGCGTCCAGATCGTCGGCGTCGACCGCATGGACTATTCCAAGGGGCTGGTGGAGCGGCTGCGCGG
>CANJKV010000089.1 GCA_947474855.1 Aurantimonadaceae bacterium
CTTCCGGGTACCACGACGACGCGCTTGGGCGCTTGGCCGCCGAGCGCGGCCTGGACGAAGTCGAGGGCGAGCGCCTCGGCTTCGATCGCAGCTTTGTCGGCGCCCGCGGGAACGGTCAAGTCGCCGCGCTTCTTGCCGTTGATCTGGACGGGCAGCGTGACCTCGTCGTCACGCAGGAGCGCGGGGTCGGCCGCCGGCCAGGGCGCCGCGGCGCAAAGGCCGTTCTCGCCCAGCGCCTGCCAGCATTGCTCGGCGAGGTGCGGCATCATCGGCGCGACGAGGCGCACGAGGATCGTCGCGGCCTCGCGGGCGGCCGCGCGGGTCCCGGGCGCCGCCGCGTCGAGGCTCGCGAACGGGCCGGCGAGCGCGTTGACCAGCTCGTAGAGCCGCGCGACGGCCTTGTTGAAGGCGAGGCGCTCGATGTCGTCGGTGACGCCGGCCGCCGCGCGGTGCGCCGCCTTGCGGAGCGCGCTCGCCGCGGGATCGTCGGACGGCGCCTCGGCGGCGCCGTTCAGGTGCGGCGCGGCCTCGGAGACGACGCGCCAGAGGCGCTGGACGAAGCGGTGGGCGCCCTCGACGCCGGCCTCGGTCCAGATCACGTCGCGGTCGGGCGGGGAGTCGGAGAGCATGAACCACCGCGCGGTGTCGGCGCCGTAGCTCGCGATGATGTCGTCGGGGTCGACGACGTTCTTCTTCGACTTCGACATCTTCTCGATCGAGCCGATGGCGATCTGCCCGCCCGTGGACAGGCGGGTCGCCGTCCGCGCGCCGTCGGCCTCCGTGATCGAGACGTCGGCGGGGACCACCCATTCGGCACCGTCGCGATAGGTCTCGTGGACCACCATGCCCTGCGTGAACAGGCCCTTGAACGGCTCGTCGAGGTCGAGATGGCCCGTCGCCCGCATCGCGCGGGTGAAGAAGCGCGAGTAGAGGAGGTGCAGGATCGCGTGCTCGATGCCGCCGATGTACTGGTTCACCGGCAGCCAGGCATTGGCGATCTGCGCATCGGTCGGCTCGGCCGCGTGCGGGCTCGTGAAGCGCGCGAAGTACCAGGACGAGTCGACGAAGGTGTCCATCGTGTCCGTTTCGCGCCGGGCCGGACCGCCGCATTGCGGGCAGGCGGCGGTCCGCCAGGTCGGATGGCGGTCGAGCGGGTTGCCGGGCTTCTCGAAGTCGATGTCGTCGGGAAGCCGGACCGGCAGGTTCTCGCGCTTCTCCGGCACGACGCCGCAGGCCTCGCAATGGAGCACCGGGATCGGGCAGCCCCAGTAGCGCTGGCGCGACACGCCCCAGTCGCGCAGGCGGAAGTTCACCTGGCGCTTGGCCTGGGGGCGGCCGAAGAGATCCGTCTCCTCCAGGCGCCTGGCGACCGCGTCGAAGCCCTGATCCGGGGTGAGGCCGTCGAGGAAGCGCGAATGGAACAGGGTCCCCTCGCCCGTGAAGGCGTCCGTGCCGACGTCGAAGCTCGCCGCGTCCGCGCCCTCGGGCAGGACGACGGGCACCACCGGCAGGCCGTACTTGCGGGCGAAGTCGAGGTCGCGCTGGTCGTGCGCCGGGCAGCCGAAGATCGCGCCGGTGCCGTATTCCATGAGGACGAAGTTCGCGACGTAGACGGGAACCGTCCATTCGGGATCGAGCGGGTGGACCGCCCTGAGGCCCGTGTCGAAGCCCTTCTTCTCGGCCGTCTCGATCTCGGCCGCCGAGGTGCCGCCGCGCCGCGCCTCCTCGACGAAGGCGGCGAGGTCGGGGTTCGTCTCGGCCGTCGCTTTCGCCAGCGGATGGTCGGGGGCGACGGCGACGAAGGAGGCGCCGAACAGCGTGTCGGGCCGGGTCGTGAAGACCTCGACCTCGTCGATGTCAGCCGGCTTATCGGCCGTGTTGAGCTGCCAGCGCACCAGCAGCCCTTCCGAGCGGCCGATCCAGTTGCGCTGCATCAGGCGCACCTTTTCCGGCCATTCCGGCAGGTGGTCGAGCGCCGAAAGCAGGTCCTCGGCGAATTCGGTGATCTTGAAGAACCACTGCGTCAGCTCGCGCTGCTCGACGAGCGCGCCCGAGCGCCATCCGCGCCCGTCGATCACCTGCTCGTTGGCGAGCACGGTGTTGTCGACCGGATCCCAGTTGACCTTGGACTTGCGGCGATAGGCGAGGCCCTTCTCCAGGAGGTCCAGGAAGAGCATCTGCTGGCGGTGATAGTAGTCGACGTCGCAGGTCGCGAACTCCCGGCTCCAGTCGAGCGACAGGCCCATGGATTTCAGCTGGGCGCGCATGGTCGCGATGTTGGCGTAGGTCCATTCGCGCGGATGGACCTTGTTCTGCATGGCGGCGTTCTCGGCCGGCATGCCGAAGGCGTCCCACCCCATGGGATGGAGGACGTTGTGGCCCCGCGCGCGCTTGAAGCGCGCGACGACGTCGCCCATCGCGTAGTTGCGCACGTGACCCATGTGGATGCGCCCCGAGGGATAGGGGAACATCTCGAGGACGTAGTACTTTTCGCCCGGCGCGTCGTTCCGCGTCTCGAAGAGCTTGTTCTCGTCCCACACGGCCTGCCAGCGCGGCTCGGCGGCTTTGGGGTTGTATCGTTCGGTGGCCATGGGCGGACGCGTTCCGGATCGGATGATTCCGCCCGGCTTCAACACGGGAAGGGGCCGAGGGTCAACCGAGCATCACGCCCGCGCAAGGCTCCCGGGCCCGTGCGGCGGCCTGCGCGGACTTCGAAGGCGCGAGGCCGCGGCCCGGCGCTTCGGGCGCGGCGCTTCACAAGCGAGGCTCCGGCTCGCATAAGCTCCCTCTCGATGGGCCGCGGCGATCGAGGCCGCAGATCGCTCGATCGTTCAACCCAGTTCGTTCAACAAAGGGATCATCCGCCATGTCCGATACCGTGGTCGACCGCCTCGAAGCCGTTCGCGCCGCGATCGCGCGCGCCGAGGCGGAGGCGGAGCGTGCCGCCGGCTCGGCGGCGCTGGTCGCGGTGTCGAAGACGTATGGCGAGGAGGCCATCCTCCCCGTGCTCGAAGCCGGCCAGCGGATCTTCGGCGAGAACAAGGTGCAGGAGGCGAAGGCCAAGTGGCCGGCGCTTCGCGAGCGCTTTCCCGACGTCGAGCTGCATCTCATCGGTCCGCTCCAGTCCAACAAGGCCGGCGAGGCGGTGGCGCTCTTCGACGTGATCGAGACGGTGGACCGCGAGAAGATCGCGGCGGCCCTCGCCAAGGAGATGGAGAAGCAGAACCGCCGTCCCCGCTTGCTTGTCCAGGTCAACACCGGCGAGGAGCCTCAGAAGGCCGGCATCGCGCCGGACGAGACGATCGCTTTCGTCGCGCGCTGCCGGGATGTCCACGGCCTCGCGATCGAAGGCCTGATGTGCATCCCGCCGGCCGACGAGAACCCCGGGCCGCACTTCGCCCTCCTCGCCAAGCTCGCGCGGCAAGCGGGCCTCGACAGGCTCTCCATGGGCATGTCCGGCGACTACGACGTCGCCGTGTCGCTCGGGGCGACGAGCGTGCGCGTCGGCTCGGCGATCTTCGGCGCGCGGGCCTCCTCCGCTTCTTGAAGGCGCCGGCGTTCTCGCGCCGGCCTTGCCGCGGCCATCGCGCCCTATATCGCGGGTTGACGCCGCTCCCGGAGGGCGGTCCCATGCGAGGCGAGACAACAGCATGACGCACGAGAACGCCCGGCTCGCCCGGCAGACGGCGCTGGTGACGGGCGTGGCGGCCGCCATCCTCTGCGGCATCGCGCTTCTCGTCTATGCCGGCTCGGTGTTCCTGATCGTCTTCGCGGGGCTCCTCTTCGCCGCGATCTTCCGGGGTCTCGCCAACGCACTTCATCGGCTCGGCGTGCCGGTGAAGCTCGGCCTCGTCGTCGTCGTCCTCCTGTTCCTGGCGCTTCTCGGCCTGTCCATCGCCTATGGCGGCGTAACGCTGGTCGGGCAGTTCCGCGACCTCCTGCGCGGCGTCGAAGCCCAAGCCGGGCAGATCCTTTCCAACATCGAGAACCAGGGCCTGCCGCTGGTCGGCGACGGCGGTCCGATCGAGCCCGGCCAGCTCGCCAGCCTCCTGCCCAATCCGCAGGGGCTCTTCACCTCGGCGGGGCAGGCGGTGTTCGGCGCGCTCGGCGCGCTCGGCAACCTCTTCGTGATCTTCTTCCTCGCCGTCTTCGTCGCATGGCAGCCGAGCCTCTACCGCGACGGCCTCGTCAGCCTGTTTCCCAAGGACAAGCGCGAGCGGGTGCGCGAGGTGCTGAAGAAGAGCGCCCATGCCCTCCTGATGTGGGTCGCGGGAAGCGGCATCTCGATGCTCACCGTCTTCGTCGTGTCCTGGGCCGGCCTTTGGCTGATCGGCATGCCCAACGCCTTCCTCCTGGCGCTGCAGGCGGGCATCCTCGCCTTCATCCCGACGCTCGGCGCCTTCGTCGCCGGCGTCGTGATCGTGCTGGCGGCCCTGGGCGAGGGCATGACCATGGCGCTCTGGGCGCTCGGCATCTACGTCCTCATCCAGGGCGTCGAGAGCAACATCACGACGCCCATCGCCCAGCGCTACATGACGGCCCTGCCGCCCGCCCTCACCCTCGGCTTCCAGATCCTGTTCGGCCTGCTCTTCGGTCTCCTCGGCTTCGTCATGGCCGTGCCCTTCCTCGCCGTCCTCATCGTCCTGGTGCGCGAGTTCTACGTCGAGGACGCCCTCGGCGGCATGGCGGGCGAGGAGGCGGGCGCGCGCTGAACCCGAACCCGACCAAGGGCGGAGGCGCGCCGCTGTGGACGCGGGCGCCGGGCTTCCCCTAGATAGAACCGGGAGCGGAAGGCGCCTCGCGGCCCTTCCCATATGACGTCAGACTGGAACCGGGAGGGTTTCGATGAGTGCCGTGATCGCCGTCAAGGACGAGTGGAAGAGCCGCGCCAAGATCGACGACGCGACCTATCGCGCCTGGTACGAGCGCAGCGTTTCCGATCCCGACGGCTTCTGGGGCGAGCACGGCAAGCGCCTCGAATGGATCAAGCCCTATTCGAGCGTGAAGAACGCCTCCTTCGCGCCGGGCAACGTGTCCATCAAGTGGTTCGAGGACGGGACCCTCAACGTTTCGGCCAACTGCATCGACCGGCACCTGGGCAAACGCGCCGACCAGACCGCGATCCTCTGGGAGGGTGACGATCCGAACGAGTCGCGGATCGTCACCTACCGCGAACTCCACGAGGAGGTGAGCCGCATGGCCAACGTCCTCAAGGGCCGCGGCGTGAAGCGCGGCGACCGCGTCACGCTCTACATGCCGATGATCCCGGAAGCGGCCTTCGCCATGCTCGCCTGCGCGAGGCTGGGCGCCGTCCATTCCGTCGTCTTCGGCGGCTTCTCGCCGGACGCGCTGGCGGGCCGGCTCGTCGACGCGGCCTCCTCGGTGCTCATCACCGCCGACGAGGGCCTTCGCGGCGGGCGCAAGGTTCCGCTGAAAAGCAATGCCGACAAGGCGGTGGAGATCGCGAGGAACGGCGGCCAGGGCGTCGACACCGTGCTCGTCGTGCGCCGCACCGGCGGCGACGTCGCCTTCGAGCCGTCCCGCGACGTCTGGTGGCACGAGGCGCGCGAAACGGTGTCCGCCGACTGCCCGCCGGAGGAGATGAACGCCGAAGACCCGCTCTTCATCCTCTACACCTCGGGGAGCACCGGCAAGCCCAAGGGCGTGCTCCATACCACCGGCGGCTACCTCGTCTACGCCTCGATGACGCACGAATACGTCTTCGACTACCATGACGGGGACGTGTACTGGTGCACGGCCGACGTCGGCTGGGTGACCGGCCACAGCTACATCGTCTACGGCCCTCTCGCCAACGGCGCGACGACGCTGATGTTCGAGGGCGTGCCGAACTATCCCGACGTGTCCCGCTTCTGGCAGGTCATCGACAAGCACAAGGTCAACATCTTCTACACCGCGCCCACCGCCATCCGCGCCCTCATGGGCTCGGGCGACGAGCCGGTGAAGAAGACGAGCCGCGCCTCCCTCAAGGTGCTCGGATCGGTCGGCGAGCCGATCAACCCGGAGGCCTGGAACTGGTACTACCGCGTCGTCGGCGAAGAGCGCGTGCCCATCGTCGACACCTGGTGGCAGACCGAGACCGGCGGCATCCTGATCACGCCGCTGCCGGGCGCCACCGACCTGAAGCCGGGCTCGGCGACGCGCCCCTTCTTCGGCGTCGTGCCGCAGCTCGTCGACAACGAGGGCAAGCCGCTGGAGGGCGCGGCGGAAGGCAATCTCTGCATCACGGAAAGCTGGCCCGGCCAGATGCGCACCGTCTACGGCGACCACGAGCGTTTCGAGCAGACCTACTTCTCGACCTACCCCAACACCTACTTCACCGGCGACGGCGCCCGGCGCGATGCCGACGGCTACTGGTGGATCACCGGCCGCGTCGACGACGTCATCAACGTGTCAGGCCACCGCATGGGCACGGCCGAGGTCGAATCCTCGCTGGTCGCCCATCCCAAGGTCTCGGAAGCCGCGGTCGTCGGCTACCCGCACGACATCAAGGGGCAGGGCATCTACTGCTACGTGACGCTCATGGAGGGCATCGAGCCGAGTGACGAGCTCAAGAAGGAGCTGGTTCAGCACGTGCGCAACGACATCGGCGCCATCGCCTCGCCGGACAAGATCCAGTTCGCGCCAGGCCTGCCCAAGACGCGCTCGGGCAAGATCATGCGCCGCATCCTGCGCAAGATCGCCGAGGACGATTTCGGCGCGCTCGGCGACACCTCGACCCTCGCCGACCCGGCGGTCGTCGACGACCTCGTCGACAACCGCCAGAACCGCAAGAACTGATCCGCCGAGCCGTCAGGCCGCGTTTCAAGTGAAACGCGGCCGGGGATGGTTCTCAGAACACCCGGCCGAGACGGGCGTCGACCGAATGGCGGTTCGGGCCGCGAACGGCGAAGAACAGGGTGATCGCCGCCCAGAGGATGGACTTCTCGGCCCCCGAATAGCCCTGCGCTTGCGTCACCCAGTGGAACCAGACCGTGACGAGAAGGACGATCGTCGCGGCGAAGGCGGCCGGCCGCGTCAAGAAGCCGAGGGCGATGAACAGGCCGCCGAGGAACTCCGTGGCGGCGAGCAGCGGCGACCAGACGACGCCGGGATAGAAGCCGAGCCCTTCCACCATGCCGACCGCGCCGAAGGGGTTCATGATCTTCGGAAAGCCGTGGGTGACGAGGGCGAGGCCGCAAACCACGCGCAGCAGCGTTTCCGCGCTCGCGTCGAGGCGGGCGTAGAGGCCGCCGAGCGCGGGGATGACGAGCGGGCGGCGGGTGGTGGTGGTGATGTCGGACATGGGATGATCCTGAACGATGGATGCCGTCCGGCGGCGCGCCCGCCTACGGGCGGTGCGCCGGCGCCAAAGGCCCGATGCATCGGGGACGCGAACGGCGTGGAAGACGGATGGGGTGGAGCGCGCCGCGCGTCTGCGCGGGTTCGAACCGTCAGGATCGTGGAGGCGGATCGATTCCGGGCGGGGTCCAGCCGGTCCAGCGGGCCTGGCGCACCTCGAAGGCGAGCGTCCGGCTGGTTCGGGAGGGTGCGGGATCGGCGGCGCGGGCCTCGATCGCCTTCATCGAGCAGGGCGCGTCAGCGGATACGCCGGCGCGCGGCATCGCCGCCTGGGCCGCCGGGTCGACCGGGCATTGCCGGAGGACGACGCGCTTGCTCGGGCAGGGCGGCGCGGCCTGCGCCACGGCGACCGGCGCGGTCAAGCTCGCCAGCGCCGGCGCGGCGAAGCCGGCGGCGACGAGAACGAGCAGGATCATCCGCAGGAGCGATCGCATGGCGCCCGTCTTAATGCGGTGCAGCATGGCAGGCAAGATCGGCGTCCGGGGCGGGGCATAGGCGGTCGGCGTTTATGCGCCGCCGGCCCGCGTGGAGGGACCGGCTGATCCGGCGAGAGCCGCCATGGCCTCGGCCTCGTCGATGACGTCCGCGATGGCGAGCATACGGCGGATGCGGCTCGTGTCGGTGACGAGCGGCTGGCGGTAGTCGAAGGGCGGCGGCGGTGGCGCCTCGCCGCCGCGCGGCGGCAGGCGGGCGAGGCGCTCGCCCATCGTCGGCGTCTGCGCCTCGCCGACGTTGAAGAGGGCGTTGCGCGCGCTCGGGTGGAGCGTGGCGGCGGCGATGGCGGCGCCGACGTTCTCGACGTGGCCGTGCGTCCAGCGCCAGTCCGGCACCGCGGCGAAGCCGTAGACGGTGCCGAGGTCGCCGTTGTCCTCCGGCCCGTAGACCTTGGGCAGGCGCAGGATCGTCCAGTCGAGGCCCGACGCCTCCCGGACGGCGGCCTCCGCCAGCACCTTGTCGTAGTCGCGGGCACAGGCGCCGAGCTGCACTTCCATGCCGCGCATCCCGCGACGGGGACCGCGGGCAGGAGCGGGCTCGCGCTCGTGCCGCGATGCAGGACCGTCACCGCGCCCCGGCCGCGTGGAGGGCGCGCACGGCGCGGGCGCCGATGAAGCGCGTGCCGCCGATCACCAGGATGCGCATGGTCCCTACGCCCGCGTCACCCAGTCGACGTGGCGCTCCACCGAGCGGGCGAGCGCCTCGCGGCCGCCCTTGGCGATGACGCGGTTCCAGAAGGCGCCGTAGATCGCCTCGAATTCGAGGCCGTCGAGCGCGGCCTCGATGCGGCGCACCGCGGCGGCGCCGAGAGGCAGGTAATTGGGATAGGAGCGCATGAAGCCGAGGTGCTCGCCGTCCGGCGCGACCTGGAGGACGTCGCCGGTGAACAGCGCGCCGCCCGGCTCGTGCGCCGAGTGGAGGACGCTCGCGCCCTCGAAATGGCCGCCGCAGCGGATCAGGGTCAGGCCCGGCAGGATCTCCAGCCGCTCGCCCTCCCAGAAGCGGTGCTCGCTCGCCTTGTTGACCACGAAGCCCGCATCGTCGGCGTGGGTGTAGACCGGCGCGTCGAAGGCCGCGCTCCAATCCGCCATGGCGGAGTAATAGTGCGGGTGAGAGATGGCGATGGCGTCGATGCCGCCGAGCGCCGACAGGATCTCGGCGCTGGCCCGGTCGACCAGCGTCACGCAGTCCCAAAGGACGTTGCCGCCCGGCGAGCGCACGAGAAGCGCGCGCTGGCCAATGGCGAAGGGGGGCTCGGGCGCGAGCGCCAGCATCCGGTGCTCGTAGCGGAAACCCTGGCGGCGGCTCGCCCGCAGCGCCGAGAGCGTCGTCCAGCGCTGCCCGCCCGGCGGCAGGTACTGGCGCTCGTCGAGGCAGATCGGGCAGGCGGCGGGCGGCGCCGGGCTCGGCGGCCAGACGGTGCCGCAGGTGTCGCAGACGAAGGAGTCCATCGGGCCTGCTCCTCCCCGGCGCGGCGTTTGGCCGCCGAGAATGGGCGAGAACGCATGATTTCGTCCAGACCCCTTGCGGACGCCGATTCCGGCGCCCATACTTTCCCTCGTGTTCAACGCAGCGAAAGGAGGTGATCCAATGTCGAGTGATTTCCAGATGTCGGTTGGGTCGATGGGTTCTAAGGCCGTGAAGGGGCAGTCTCCTTCGCGCGCATAAGGGATCTGCGATACCCCCGAGGGTTCTCGCGGACCCCCGGCATCGCATGAATCACGGAAAGCCGCCTCCCAGACCCGGGAGGCGGCTTTTTTCATGGGCGCTCGTCTGGCGCGGGTACTGATCAGGCCGCAGCGGCGCGCCGGCGCTCGGCGGCTCGGCCGAGCACCAGCATGACGCCTGCGCCCGCGACCACCGCCAGCGCCGCGTAGACGATGACGCCCGTCGGACCGAGGCCGTCGATCAGGAGCCCGCCGATCATGGCGCCGCTCGCGATCGCCACCTGGAAGCTCGAGGACAGGAGCGCGCCGGAGCTTTCCGCGAGTTCGGGCGCGGCGCGCGCGTTCCAGATCGAGACGGAAACCGGGAAGGCGCCGAAGGCGAAGCCCCAGAGCGCGGTCGCGGCGAAGGCGAATTCGGCGACCGGCCCGAAAAGGATCAGCGCCAGGGCCGCGGCGGTAACGAGGACGGCCGCGCTCCCGGCGGCCAGGGCCGGCGAGCGCGCCGCGACCGCCCCGCCCGCGACGTTGCCCGCAAAGCCGCCGACGCCGAAGGCGAGGAGCGCCAGCGACACGGTCGCGGCGTCGAGGCGCGGCACCTCCTCCAGGAAGGGGCGGATGAAGGTGAGGCCCGCGAAGTGGCCGGACACGACCAGGATCACCGTGCCGAGCCCGATCAGGATGCCGCGATGCGAGAGCGCCGCGCCGAAGGCCGACAGGCTCGGCGCGGCGGTCGCGGGCAGCGAGGGAAGCGCCGCGAGCTGGACGAGAAGGGCGACCGCGCCGAGGCCCGAGGCCGCCAGGAACGTCGCGCGCCAGCCCCACAGCTCGCCCAGCGCGGCACCGAGCGGCGCGGCGCAGACGGTGGCGGCCGAAACGCCCATGATGATGATCGAGATCGCGCGGGGCACGTCGGCCGGGGGCACGAGCCGCAGCGCCAGCGCCGTCATCATCGCCCAGAAGCCGCCGAGCGCGAATCCGAGAAGGCCGCGGGCGAGAAGCAGCTCGAAAACGCTCGACGCCCGCGCCGAAAGGATGCCGGACACGACGAGGAGGGCCATCAGCACCCAGACGATCAGCCGCCGGTCGAGCCGGCCGGAGCCGAGCACCAGGAGCGGACCGGCGACGGCGGCGACCACGGCGGTCGCGGTGATCGCCTGGCCGGCGGTGCCGTTGGAGACGCCGAGTTCGGCCGCGATGGGGGTGAGGAGGCTGACCGGCAGGAACTCGGCCGTCACGAGGCCGAAGACGCCGAAGGACAGGGAAAAGACCGCGGTCCAGCGGGCGCGCTCAGCCGGCGGGGTGGGAACGGCGATGGCCGGCTCGGAAAGGCCGCGCGCGGAAGCGATGTCGGTCATGGCTGCGATCTTTCGTGACGCGCTGCGAAGAGGGGGCAAACTAGGCTCGCCGTCCTGGCGTTTCCATGCTAGATCCTCTCTCATGCTTGACCGATCGTCCAAATCTGTCCCTCCGAGCGCCGACGATGCGCTGACCGACATGCTGCGCGGGCTGCGGCTCGACGGCGTCGAATACGGCCGGTGCCGGATGACGGGCGCGTGGAGCTTCGTTTATCCCGCGCAGGCGCACGCGCACTTCCATTTCGTCGCCGGCAGGGGCTGCTGGCTGCTCGGACCCGACGGCGCCTGGAGCGAGCTCGGCGCTGGCGACGCGGTGCTCGTGCCGCGCGGGGCGGCGCACGTCCTCGCCAGCGCGCCGGGTGTCGAGCCGCGCCCCTTCCCGCGCTGCGACTGCCGCCCGGTCTGCGACACCGTATTCGACTACGAGGCGGCGGACGAGGACGAGGCGGAGGGCGGGACCACCGTGCTCTTCTGCGGCTCCATGCGCTTCAACCTCGACGCCCTCCACCCCTTGATGCGGATGATGCCGGACCTGATGCGGGCGAAGGAGCTGATGATCAGCGAGCCGGCGATCCCCCACCTCCTCCAGGCGATGATCGCGGAATGCGCGATGAGCCGGGTCGGTGCGAGCGGCATCCTGGCGCGGCTCGCCGACGTCATGGCGGCGCAGATCATCCGCTCCTGGGTGGAGCACGGCTGCGGCGAGGAGGCCGGCTGGATCGCGGCGATGCGCGATCCGGAGATCGGGCGTGTCCTCGCCGCCATCCACGCCGCGCCCGACCGGGACTGGAGCGTGGCCGAACTCGCCCGGCTGATGGGCGCCTCGCGCTCGGGCTTCGCCGCCAAGTTCACGGCTGCGGTCGGCGAGACGCCGGCGCGCTACGTCACGCAGGTGCGCATGCATCAGGCGCGCCAATGGATGCTGCGCGACCGCATGCGCATCGCGGAGGCCGCACAGCGGCTCGGCTACGATTCCGAGGCCTCGTTCAGCCGCGCCTTCAAGCGGATCATCGGCTCGGCGCCGGGGCGCCTGCGCTCGGGCGCGTCACACGCCGCAGCGTCAGGTTGATGCGCCCGCCCCCCTCGCCCAGAAGCCGGCCGGTGCCGGGATAGACCCGGTCGATGCCGTGAAAGGCGAGGCGGCTCTCGCCGCCCAGGACGAGCACGTCGCCGGAGGCGAGGCGCAGCGAGACGGTCGGCCCGCCGCGCGCCGTCCCGCCGATGCGGAACAAGCAGTCGTCGCCGAGCGAGACCGACAGGACGGGGGCGGCGAACTCCTCCTCGTCCCGGTCCTGGTGGAGCCCCATCCGAGCATTGCCCCGATACAGGTTGACGAGGCAGGCCTCCGGGTCGTGGGGGTAGTGCGCGAGCGCGCGCCAGAGCGACAGGAGCGCGTCCGGGATCGGCGGCCAGGGCTTGTCCGTGACGGGGTGGCGCGGCTGGTAGCGGTAGCCGCTCCGATCCGACACCCAGCCGAGCGCGCCGCGGTTGGTCATCTCGACGCTGAACGGCTTGCCGGTGCGGGGCATCTCGGGGCGCAGGAAGGGGGCGTCGGCCAGGCCGGCGCGGATCTCGGCGAGAAGGGCTGCCTGCGCCGCCGCGTCGAAGAAGCCCGGGCGGTAGACGACGCCGGGCGGCAGGCGCGGTGCGAGCGGTGCGCCCGCCGCCTCGAACAGGCTCACGAGAGGTAGCCCGCCTGCGCGGCGAGCGCGACGGCGTGGGTGCGGTTCGAGGCGTTCATCTTGCGCGTCGCGGAGGTCAGGTACTGCGACACCGTATGCTCGGACAAGGACAGGATCGCGCCGATTTCGGACGAGGTCTTGCCGAGCATGGCGAGCTTCAAACAGTCGCGCTCGCGGGTGGTCAGCGGGTTGCGGCGCTGGTTCTCGATGAAGCGCGCGGCCGCCAGCATGCCGAAGAAGGCGAAGCAGGCGAGGTGCAGCTCGCGCACCTCCGCCTCCGACAGGTCGCAGCTTCGTCCCGCGAAGGACACCGCGCCGTTGAAGGTGGTGAGACCCCAGACCGGAAAGATCGCGCCGGCGAGGTAGTCGTTGTCGATCAGGAGCCGCGCGGCGGGGCTCGGCTCCGCCTCGTCGGTGCCGTAGAGCGTCGCCGCGTCCCAGACGAAGGGCATCGGATCGGCCTTCAGCGCGCGCATCACGAGCGAGAAGCGGTGGAGGCCACGCGCCTCGTAGGCGCGCTCGAAGGGCTTGGGCCAGTTGCCGAAGACGTACTGCATCGTCGCCCCGCCCTCGTCGGTGGACGGCATGGCGAGCACGGCCCAGTAGTTGAAGCCGAAATCGTCCGCGATGGCGGCCAGCGCCTGCGTCAGCATGTCCTCGGTCCAGGGCGCGTCGAGCCGGCGCATGGCGCCGCAGGCGTCGCGCTCCGTCAACGCCTCGACCTCCCGCCGGACGGATCGCGTCGCCGGCCGGTCACGATACCGCCCCAAAGCACCGGAACCATCGGGCTGGACGGCATCGTGGTGTCGGGCACGGCGGGCATGGGTCCTCCTCGGTGGAGCCGGAGATCGCGAGGTTCGGGCGCGGCGAGCTGAATCGACTCAGAGGATCGTCTCCCCGGTGCCGCTCCCTGCCGATTGGATGCCAGGATAGGTAATCTGACGCTGAGCGTCGACGCCTAAAACCCCCAGCCATGGTCAATGTGGCGTAAAGGCGCTTTGTCCGGGAACAAAGGCGATGGGACTGGCGCCGCGCCGCCCCGCATCCCATCTTCGAATGGACCTGACAGGCAGACGTTTACCCCCCGTCCGCTCCGCCGCTGCTTCACGACGTTCACGAGGGTGGCGGAACGGGACAATCGAACGGTTCAGAGAATGAGCGACTTTTCCCCCCGCGAGATCGTTTCCGAGCTCGATCGCCACATCATCGGCCAGAAGGACGCCAAGCGCGCGGTCGCCGTGGCGCTGCGCAACCGCTGGCGCCGCCAGCAGCTCGACGGCGCGCTTCGCGACGAGGTCTCGCCGAAGAACATCCTGATGATCGGCCCGACCGGCGTCGGCAAGACCGAGATCTCCCGGCGCCTCGCCAAGCTGGCCGGCGCGCCCTTCATCAAGGTCGAGGCGACGAAGTTCACCGAGGTCGGTTATGTCGGCCGCGACGTCGAGCAGATCGTGCGCGACCTCGTCGAGGTCGGGATCGGCCTCACCCGCGACAAGAAGCGCGAGGAGGTGAAGGCCAAGGCGCACCAGGGCGCCGAGGAGCGGGTGCTCGACGCCCTCGTCGGCAAGACCGCCTCGCCGGCGACGCGCGACAGTTTCCGCAAGCGCCTTCGCGCCGGCGAGCTCGACGACAAGGAGATCGACGTCGAGGTGGCCGACACGGCGAACCCGCTCGGCGGCATGGAGATCCCCGGCATGCCGGGGGCCAACATCGGTGTCCTCAACATTTCCGAAATGTTCGGCAAGGCTCTGGGCGGGCGCACCAAGACGCGCCGCACCACGGTGCGCGACAGCTACGGCCTCCTCATCAACGAGGAGTCCGACAAGCTCCTCGACCAGGAGAGCCTGGTGCGCGAAGCCATCGCGGCGGTGGAGAACAACGGCATCGTCTTCATCGACGAAATCGACAAGGTGGCCAGCCGCGAAGGAGGCCTGGGGGCCGGCGTGTCGCGCGAGGGCGTCCAGCGCGACCTCCTGCCCCTCGTCGAGGGCACCACGGTCGCGACCAAGCACGGGCCGGTGAAGACCGACCACGTCCTGTTCATCGCGTCGGGCGCCTTCCACGTCTCCAAGCCCTCCGACCTCCTGCCGGAGCTCCAGGGCCGCCTGCCGATCCGCGTCGAGCTTCAGGCCCTGTCCAAGGACGACTTCCGCCGCATCCTCACGGAGACCGAGGCGAGCCTCATCAAGCAGTACGTCGCGCTGATGAAGACCGAGAACGTCGACCTGGAGATCACCGAGGACGCCATCGACGCGCTCGCCGACATGGCGGTGCGGATCAACGGCTCGGTCGAGAACATCGGCGCGCGCCGCCTCCAGACGGTGATGGAGCGCGTCCTCGACGAGATCTCCTTCGAGGCGCCGGACCGGCCGAACACGACCTTCCGGATCGACGCGGCCTACGTGGAAAAGGCGCTCGGCGAGATCGCCGGAAACGCGGACCTGTCGCGCTTCATCCTGTGACCTGACGCCGATCTCCGGTTTTGTTGATGGACTTATGATTGCAGGGCGGGCGCCGCGGGGTTTCCCCGGCGCCCGCCCCTTCCATTTCGGGGACACCAGACGGATCGCGACGATCCACGACCCCGAACCGGAGCCACGACCTTGCGCCTGTCCGCCCTCCTCGCCGGCACCGCCCTCGCCGCCGGCCTCAGCCTCTCCGCCCTGCCCGCCCTCGCCCAGTCCACCGGCGACACCTCGCCCATCGACCACGTCGAGGGCACGCCGCCCGCCACCGGCGAGGAAGCGACGCCGGCCAACGCGCCGGTCGAGACGCAAGCTCCCAACACGCCCGATCAGCAGCCCGCCTTCGCGGGCCAGACCCGAGCGCCGCAATCGGGCGAATTGCCGGAGATCGCGACCGAAACGGTGGCGGAGGGCCTGCCGCGGCTCTGGGCGATGGAGTTCCTCCCCGACGGGCGCATGCTCGTCACCGCCAAGGAGGGCGCGCTCCACATCGTCAGCCCCGAGGGCGAGGCCGGACCGGCCATCGCGGGCGTGCCGGAGGTCGTGTCGGGCGGCCAAGCGGGCCTCCTCGACGTGGCGCTGGCGCCGGACTTCGAGGCGAGCCGGCAGATCTTCCTGTCCTATTCCGAGCCGCGCGAGGGCGGCAACGGCACCAGCGTGGCGCGGGGCACGCTGAACGCCGACGGCACGGCGCTGGAAAACGTCGAGGTGATCTTCCGGCAGATGCCGACCTACGACAACACCAAGCACTACGGATCGCGCCTCGTCTTCTCGCCCGAGGGCGACCTCTTCGTGACGGTGGGCGAGCGCTCCGACACGCCGATCCGCGACCAGGCGCAGAACCTCGACAGCGGCCTCGGCAAGGTCTTCCGCATCAAGGCCGCGGGCGGTCCCGCCGACAACAACCCCTTCGCCGAGGGGCAGAACGGCGCCCTGCCGGAGATCTGGAGCTACGGCCACCGCAACCTCCAGTCCGCCGCGCTCGACGGCGAGGGCCGGCTCTGGACGGTGGAGCACGGCGCGCGTGGCGGCGACGAACTGAACCGTCCGGAGGCCGGCAAGAACTACGGCTGGCCGGTGATCACCTACGGCGAGGACTACAGCGGCGCCCCGATCGGCGAGGGCCTGACCGCGCAGGAAGGCATGGAGCAGCCGGTCTATTACTGGGATCCGGTGATCGGCCCTTCCGGCATGGCCTGGTACGAGGGCGGCGAGTTCCCGGAATGGCAGGATGCCTTCCTTGTCGGCGGCCTCGTCTCGACCGGCCTCGTCGTCCTGCACATCGAGGACGGGCGCGTCGCGGCCGAAGACCGCGTGCCCCTCGACGCACGCATC
Organism: Aurantimonadaceae bacterium; assembly: GCA_947474855.1. GTDB lineage: Bacteria > Pseudomonadota > Alphaproteobacteria > Rhizobiales > Rhizobiaceae > Antarcticirhabdus. The sequence continues at coordinate 16,359 of CANJKV010000089.1, forward strand.
CGCGACGTCAAGGTCGGCCCGGACGGCGCGGTCTACGCGGTGACCGAGGACCCGAGCGCGGGGTCGTCCACCATCCTGCGCGTGACGCGCCAGGGCGCCTGACGAAGCCTGACGGACACGGACACGGACACGGACACGGACAAGGGCGCGGCGAGGACGCCGCGCCCCGTTTTCACGTGAAACAGTGCCGGGCGGAGGGCGAACGCCCCCTTCCTCAGAAGTCCGAGATGATCCCGTTCTTTTCCCAGTCGCCGTAGCGCACGGGCTCCGGGCCCTTGCGGCCGTTGACCTCGACCGGCCGCTCGGCCTCCTCGGCCAGGCGGCGGCGCTCGGCCGCCTCCTCCAGCGCCCGCCGCGCGGCCGGGCTCAGCTCTTTCAGCTCGCTCATCATCTCGTTGTCCCGAAGATCCGTGGTCTCCCGCGAGATAGGCATTTCCCCCAGCCCGCGAAAGGTCATTGAAGGGGAGCGCATCGGCTCCCAAATTCGGGGTGTTCCGTTCACGTTCCGCGACAAGGAGACCGACACCCTCATGAACATGCTCAAGACGGCCATGCTGATCGGCGGGCTGA
>CANJKV010000090.1 GCA_947474855.1 Aurantimonadaceae bacterium
CCCGAGGTGAGCTGTACGGTGACGCGGTCGGGCAGGCGCATGTCGACGGCCGCGATGTCGCGCGAGAGCAGTCCCGCTTCGGCATCCATCCGCACCACATCCGCCATCGCTTCCAACGGTTTTTCCTCCGGAAGGCGTACCGTCACGCCATTGTCGAGGCGAAGGTCCCAGCGACGATCACCGACCCGAATGTAGGCCTGGACCCTTGCGCGAAGCTCGGGCAGCAGTTCGATCGGGCCGAGAATCTCGCTGGCGTTCTCGGCGCTTCCACCGCCGACGACCAGCGGCAGGCCCATGAACCGCTCCGGCGGCGAGGGCGTGATGCGGTGGCCGGCCGGGTCGATGATGAAGAGGTCGCCGCCGGTCTGCCAGAGCGCGTAGGGCTCGTATTCCTGGAGTTCGATCTTCACCCGGTCGGGATAGATCTTCGAGACCGTGGCGCTGCGGATCCAGGGCATCTTCTGGAGCGCGTCGCGGGCAGCGGCCGGGTCGAGCGAGGGCAGCGTCTGCGAGCCGGTGCCCCAGAGAACCTGGAGGACGTCGATCTCCGTCGTTTCGCGGTTGCCCGACACGTCGATCGTCTCGATCGAGAAGCCGAGCGGCGCGGCGATGGCGTCGATCGCGGCGCCCGTGTGGCCGCCGAGGATCATGCCGTAGAGGCTGGCCGCGCCAAGAAGCCCGAAAGCGATGGAGCGGAAGCGCGGCAGCGATGCCGGATCGACCTGTTCGGCACGGGCGATGAGCTTGCGCGATGCGAGGCTCGCACGAAGGATCAGCCGGCCCGGCGCCCGGCGCACGTCCTCGCCGTCGAAGCGGTCGGTCAGCGCGCGCACGATGCGTCCTCCACCATCCAGGTGAGGAGTTCGGGAAAGGTCATGCCGGCGGCGCGCGCGATGTCGGGCACCAGCGAAACCTCGGTCATGCCGGGCTGCGTGTTGATCTCCAGCCAGGCGAGGCCCGCATCAGGTCCCTTGGCGTCGTCGTAGCGGAAGTCGGAGCGCGACACGCCGCGGCAGCCCATTGCCTGGTGGGCGGCAACCGCCGCCGCCTCGACGCGGGCATAGACCTCGGCCGGCAGGTCGGCCGGCACGATGTGCGTCGAGCCGCCGGGGGCGTACTTCGAATCGTAGTCGTAGAAGGCGTGGTCGTTGGACCGGATCTCGCAGACGCCGATGGACCGCTCGCCCATGACGGCGCAGGTCAGCTCGCGCCCCGCCACGTAGCGCTCGGCGAGCAGCCTTTCGCCGAAGCGCCAGTCATGCGCGTTCAGCTCCTGCGGCGGGTAGGCGTGATCCTCGCGCACGATGAAGACGCCGAAGCTCGACCCCTCGGCCACGGGCTTGAGGACGTAAGGGGGCTCGAAGACGTGGGCCTTCGCGGCCTCGACACGGGCGACGAGCTTCGATTCGGCGAGCGGCACGCCGGCCGCGCCCGCGATGATCTTGGCCCGCGCCTTGTCCATGGCGAGCGCCGAGGCGCGCACGCCCGAATGGGTGTAGGGGATCGACAGGAATTCCAGGAGGCCCTGGATCGTGCCGTCCTCGCCGAACGGCCCATGGAGGGCGTTGAAGGCGACGTCGGGCTTCAAGGCGGCGAGCGTGGCCGCGACGTTCCGGTCGACGTCGACCTGCGTCACCCGGAAACCGGCCGTCTCCAGCGCGGCGGCGCAGGCCGCGCCCGACCGGAGGCTCACTGGCCGCTCGGACGACCATCCGCCCATCAGAACCGCGACATGCCTCGTCATGAGCCGCCGATCGCCCCTTCATCGATTTCAAACCATAGATGACAGAGCGATGGTTAAGCGAAGGTTAACCCCCTTGCTCGAGTTCAAGAAAATCGAAAGGCCGATCACCGGCGGCGGCGTCGGGGCGATTGACGAACGGCTCGATCGGCGTTCCACGCCGACGCAAGGCGGGTTGCCGGCAAGCACATCGGGACGCGCTCAGAGCGCGAGCGCGAGTACCGGCTGCGCGGCCGGTTCGTTCGCCTCGCGCCGCGCCGCGCCAAGGCAGGCGGTCAAGATCTCGCGCGGCCCGGGGCGGCCGACGAAGTAGCCCTGGATCTCCGAACAGCCCTCCTCCACCAGCCGCGTCAGCTGCGCCTGCGTTTCCACGCCCTCGGCCGTCACGGACAGGCCGAGATTGCGTGCGAGGCCGGCAACGGCCCGAACGATCGCCGCCGCCTTGCGGCTGGTCTCGAGCGCGGCCACGAAGCTCCGGTCGATCTTGATGCGCGTCAGCGGAAAATCCTGGAGGAAGCTCAGCGAGGAGTAGCCCGTGCCGAAATCGTCGAGCGCGATGAGCACGCCCATCTCGCGCAGGCGCTGCAGGGTGGCGAGCGTACGGGCACGATCGTCGATCATCGCCGTTTCGGTGATCTCGAGCTCGAGCCGGTGCGCGTCGAGGCCCGTCGCAGCGAGCACGGCGCGGACCCGCTCGACGAAGTCCGGCTCGCGCAGCTGAGTCGGCGACACGTTGACCGAGACCGTCAACGTACGCGGCCAGGTGGACGCCTCCCGGCAGGCCGTTTCGAGAACCCAGCCGCCGAGAACAGGCATGATCCCCATGTCCTCCGCGATGGGAATAAACTCGTCCGGGCGCATGGTCGCGCCGTTCGGCGGCGACCAGCGAAGCAGCACCTCGAACCCCGCCAGCGCTCCGGTCAACCCATCGACGATCGCCTGATAATGAAGTTCGAACGCCCGCTCCTCCAGGGCCCGGCCGAGCTGGACCTCGACGCTGCGGCGGCGCGAAGCGCTTCGTCCCAGCGAGTCGCCGTAGAGGCGGCTGCACCCTCGGCCGTCGCGTTTGGCTTGATAGAGCGCCATGCCGGCCTTGCGCGCGATGTCGCTCGCGAGAATGCCCATCTCCGGCGCGACCGCGATGCCGATGCTGGCGCCGACCCGGCCGATCTCGACCCCGAACACGAAGGGCCGACCAATCTCTTCCATCAGCCGCGCCGCCCGGTCGAGGGCGGGTTCGATTCCCTCGTGAAGCGGCATCACCACGGCGAACTCGTCGGCGCCGATGCGGAAGGCGGCCTCGCCGCCCCCCAGGGTATGGTGGATGCGGGAGGCGACCTCGCGCAGCACCGCGTCGCCGGTCGCATGCCCGTAGACGTCGTTGACCGCCTTGAAGCGGTCGAGGTCGACGTGGAGCAGCGCGCAGCGATCGGAAAGGCGAAGGTCCGAGAGCACCCTCTCAAGATGCCGGTTAAAGCTGTCGCGATTCGGCAGGCGCGTCAGCGCGTCGTTGGCGGCCATGAAGCGCACGGCGGCTTCGGTGTGGCGGCGCTCGGTGACGTCCTCGAAGGTCACGACCCAGCCACCGGCCTCGATTCCGCGCACAGCGACCGACAAGGTCCGCTCGCCCAGATCGACCTCGAAGCGCACGGGCGTGGTCGACTGCCGCGCCAGATCCAGGCAGTGGCCGATATCCAAGGCCGGATGTACCACGCGGGACAGGGCTCGGAGGTCCGCCCCCTCGACGACATCCTCCGCCGTGAGGTCGAGAAGCTCGCGCAACCGCGCATTGGTTAGCGAGATGCGGCGATCCGAATCGAGGAGGCAAAGCCCCTGCGCGAGGTTGACGACGGCAAGGTCGAGGCGGTCCTTGGCCGCGGCGAGCGCCATAGCCTGTCGGCGCCGCTCGGTGCAGTCACGGGTGATCTTCGCGAAACCGAGATGGAGACCGCGATCGTCGTGGACGGACTGCAGCACGACCTCCGCCCAGAAAGGGGTGCCGTCCTTGCGAACGCGCCAGCCCTCGTCCTCGAGCCGACCATGCTCAAGCGCCAGCCGAAGGTTACGCCCAGGCGTGCCGGCAAGTTGGTCCGGCTCCGTGTAGAACCGTGCATAGTGCTGGCCGACGATCTCCTCGGCGCGGTAGCCCTTGTTGCGCTCGGCCCCAGGGTTCCAGTTCATCACACGACCATCGGGACTGAGCATGTAGATCGCGCAGTCCGTCACCGATTCCACCAACAGACGATACATCAGATCTCGTTGGCATCGCGCGGTCTTCGGCATGTCTCGCTCCGGGGTCGACGGGAGATCGACACGCGAAACGTTGCATCATGAGTTCTTAAAATTGATTTCGCACAAGACCATCCATCGCACAAAAGTACAGACCAGAATAATACGTCAGTCTTACATATACGGCGACGAAATTATCACCTTTACTTACGTCACCCAGCGAAGGGTTCGACCGGCCGTCCCGGCTCGAAGTCTCCGAACCGCTTGATCTCCCAGTCCAACCTGATGCCTGAATGCTCGTAAACGCGCCGCCGGACCGTTTCGCCGAGTGTTTCCAGATCGTGGCCGTTTGCGTTCCCGGTGTTGATCATGAAGTTGCAGTGCATGGTGGACATCTGCGCCCCACCGACGGAAAATCCGCGCAGGCCCGCCGCGTCGATCGTCTTCCAGGCGGAATTGTTCGGCGGGTTCTTGAAGGTGGAACCGCCGGTTTTCTCGCGGATCGGCTGCACCGTCTCCCGGTGGTGCTGGACCTCGTCCATCTTGGCACGGATTTCGTCCTGCGGTGCCGGCTCGCCCTCGAAGAGCGCCGAGGTGAAGACGAGATCGGCCGGCGCGGCGGAGTGGCGGTAGGCATAGCCCATGTCGGCGTTCGACAGGACGTGCAGCTCGCCCCGGCGGTCCAGCGCGCGAACCTCGACGACGCGCTCGCGCGTCTCGACGCCGTTGGCGCCGGCGTTCATGCGAAGCGCGCCGCCGATCGAGCCGGGAATGCCGTGATAGAAGTGGAAGCCGCCGAGGCCGCTTTCCAGCGCGACGGCCGCGAGGCGCTTGTCCGGGCAGGCCGCGCCCGCGCGGATCGTCGTCTCGCCGACGCGTTCGGCAGTGCCGAAGCCTTTCGCCGACAGGCGGATCACGACGCCGGGAATGCCGCCGTCGCGAACGAGAAGGTTCGAGCCGATGCCGACGAGCGTCACCGGCACCTCTTCGGGAAGCGCCCGCAGAAAGACGGACAGATCCTCCTCGTCGGCGGGCTGGAACAGGATCTCGGCCGGACCGCCGACCCGGAACCAGGTCACCTTGTCCATGCCGGACTGTGGCATCAGCCGGCCGCGCACGCCGTCGATGCGTGCGCCGAGGCTCTTCAGAAGCGCTTCGCCGTCCATTCAAGCGCTCCGCGCGGCACGGTCGTGGAGATCGTCGAGCTCGCGCGGCAGCGCGTAGGCCCACTGGGTGATCGAGCCTGCGCCCAGGCATATGACCATATCGCCCGGCTCCGCGACGCGCGCGATCAGCGGGGCCAGCTCGGCCGGTCCGTCGATGAGCCGGGCGTCGCGATGGCCGCCGAGCTTCAGACGCTCGACCAGCATCTCGGAATTGACGAACTCGATCGGCTCCTCGCCCGCCGAATAGACCGGCGCCAGGATCACAGTGTCGGCGTCGTTGAAGCAGGCCGCGAATTCGGGGAACAGCGACTGGAGGCGCGTGTAGCGGTGCGGCTGCACCACGGCGACGACGCGCCCCTTGGCCGAGGAGCGTGCGGCCGCGAGCACCGCGCGGATCTCGACGGGATGGTGGCCGTAGTCGTCGTAGACGTCGACGCCGTTGGAGGAGCCGGTGAAGGTGAAGCGCCGCTTCACGCCCCCGAACGAGGCGAGCCCCTTGCGGATCGCGTCCGCCCCGATGCCGATGCGGTGAGCCACGGCGATGGCGGCCGTCGCGTTCGACACGTTGTGTCGGCCCGGCATCGGCAGGACGAGGTCGTCGATCTCGGTCGTCTCGCCCGTCACGCGGTCGCGGATCGTCACCTTGAAGTGGGAGCGCGGTCCGTCGACCCTCACGTCGGTGAATCGGGCGTCGGCCTGGATGGTTTCGCCATAGGTGATGATGCGCCGGTCCTCGATCTGCGCGACGAGCTGCTGCACCTCCGGGTGGTCGAGGCACATCACGGCGAAGCCGTAGAACGGCACGTTCTCGACGAAGGCGCGGAAGGCCGCCTTCACCTTGTCGAAGGTGCCGTAGTGATCGAGGTGTTCGGGATCGATGTTGGTGACGATGGCCACGTCGGCCGGCAGCTTCAGGAAGGTGCCGTCGGACTCGTCGGCCTCCACCACCATCCAGTCGCCCGCACCCATGCGGGCGTTCGTGCCATAGGCGTTGATGATGCCGCCGTTGACGACGGTGGGGTCCTTGCCGCCTGCGTCGAGAAGCGTCGCGACGAGCGAGGTCGTCGTCGTCTTGCCGTGTGTGCCCCCGATGGCTATCGCCTGGCGGAAGCGCATCAGCTCGGCCAGCATCTCGGCGCGCCGCACGATCGGCAGCAGGCGCTCGCGCGCGGCCGCGAGCTCCGGATTCGAGCGCTTGATCGCGGTGGAGACGACCACCACCTCGGCGCGGCCGAGGTTCTCGGCGGCGTGGCCGATGTGGACGGTGACGCCCTTCTCGCGCAATCGCTGGACGTTGGCGTTCTCGGACGCGTCCGAACCTTGGACGGTATAGCCGAGATTGACGAGCACCTCGGCGATGCCGCTCATGCCGATGCCGCCGATGCCGATGAAGTGCACCGGGCCGATCGTGTGGGGCATCTTCATCGGGAGACCTCGTGCGCGGGCTTGGTTTTGCCGGCCGGCATAGACTCAACGAGGTCGGCGAGCAACCGCGCGGCATCGGGGATGCCGGCCCCCTTGGCGGCGCCGGCCATGCGCGAGAGGCGCGCCGGATCGGCCGCGAGGTCGGCGAGAAGGTCGGCCAGGCGGTCGGGCGAAAGCTCCTGCTGGCGGGTGACCAGGACGGCACCGGAAGCTTCGAGCTTGGCGGCGTTGGCGGCTTGGTCGTGGTCGAGGGCGTAGGGATAGGGCACGAAGATCGCGGGACGGCCGATCACCGCGATCTCGGAAACGGTCGAGGCGCCGGACCGGCTGAGAACGAGATGCGCCTTGCCGATGCGCGCGGCCATGTCGCCGAAGAAGGGCGAGACCTCGGCCTCGACGCCGAGCCGGGCATAGGCTTCGCGCACGCGCGCCTCGTCGGTCGACCGGGCCTGCTGGGTGACGACGAGGCGGGACCGCAGGTCGGAGCCGAGGCGCTCGACCGCCGTCGGCACGGCGTCGGAGAAGAACTGCGCGCCCTGGCTCCCGCCGAAGACGACGAGGCGGAAAGGCTCGCCGGGCGCAGGCGGCGCGTAAGGCACTGCCGCCGCCTCGATCACGGCGGGGCGTACGGGATTGCCGGTCACGACGATCTTGCGGCCGAGAGCGGCGTCGGCCTTTTCCAGCGGGATGCCGCAGGCGACGACGTCGACACGGCCGGCGAGGAACTTGTTCGCACGGCCCATGACGGCGTTCTGCTCGTGGACGGCGGTGGGGATCTTCGCGCGCGCCGCGGCCATCAGCGGCGGCACGGTGGGGTAGCCGCCGAAGCCGATGACGGCCGCGGGCTTCAGGCGGCGCACCAGCGTGCCCGCCTCGCGAAAGCCGCGCCAGAGCGTCCAGCCCGAGCGCATCAGCGCCGGCGGGCTCTTCGATCCGAAGGTCGCCGAGCGGACGATGTGGACCGCCGATCCGGGGAAGCGGCCCGCGAAACGGTCGGCCCGCTCGTCGGTGACGAGCTGCACGTCGTGCCCGCGCGCGATCAGCTCGTGCGCGAGCGCTTCCGCCGGAAACAAGTGTCCGCCGGTGCCCCCGGCGGAAAGGAGGATGGGTCCGGTCATGGGACCTTTCGACTTCGGTTCGATCGGCGGGACCCGGCCCGCCGGGTCCCGCGCGGGGAGATGCGCGTCAGGCGGACTGCGCCTGGAGCGCGTAGGTTCGGGCCAGGAGCCGGTCCGTCTGCGACCGGTTCTGCGGCTCGCGGCGGGTCAGCGCCAAGACGAAGCCGGCGGTGAGCGCGACGGCGAGCATGGACGAGCCGCCATAGGAGATGAAGGGTAGCGTCATGCCCTTGGCCGGCATCAGCTGAAGGTTCACCGCCATGTTGATGATCGACTGGAAGCCGAACAGGAAGACGAGGCCGGAGATGGCGAGGCGCGAGAAGACGTCGCGGCGAGAGAGCGCCACCGACAGGCCGCGCGTGACGATGAAGCAGAACACCGCCGCCAGCGCCATGCAGGTGACGACGCCGAATTCCTCCGCGATCACCGAGAAGGCGAAATCGGTGTGGCTGTCGGGAAGCAGGCGCTTCACGGTGCCCTCGCCCGGTCCCTGGCCGAGCCAGCCGCCGTGGATGATCGCCTGATAGGCCGTTTCGGTCTGGTAGTTGTCGCCCTCGCCGGTGAGGAAGCGGTCGAGCCGGCTCGCGACGTGCGGAAACACGGTGTAGGCGACCACGAAGCCGCTGACCGCGAGGCCCGCGAGCCCGCCGACCCAGATCCAGGGCATGCCGGACATGAAGAACAGGCCGCCCCAGGCCGCGACGGTCAGGATCGTCTGGCCGAGATCGGGCTGCGCGACGAGGAGACCCATGACCATCAGGAGGAGGATGATCGCGAAGAGGTTACCGGGGATTTCCGGCCGGCGCGCTTTCTCGGCGAAGAGCCAGGCGCAGATCACCACGAAGGACGGCTTCATGAACTCCGAGGGCTGGAGACCGATCGGGCCGAAGTCGATCCAGCGGCGCGAGCCCTTGATCTCGGTGCCGATGAACAGCGTCAGCATCATCAGGACGATGGCCGCGCCGAGCGTCACGAGCGCCACGCGCCGCACCCCGCGCGGGCTGAGCAGCGAAGCGGCGAGCATCACCATGATCGAGGGCACGAGGAACATCGCGTGCCGCTTGACGAAATGGAAGGGCTCGACGCCGATGCGGTCGGCAACGGGCGGGCTGGCCGCGAAGGACAGGACCAACCCGCCGACGAGCAGCGTCAGGAAGGCGGCCAGGAACCATCGGTCGACGCCCCACCACCAGTCGGCAACGATCCCACGTTTCGTGCGGCCCGCCATGTCCCCTTACTCCCTGCCGATGGGCACTGCCCCGTCGAGGCTCCGGACGGCATCCCGGAACGCCTCGCCGCGCTTCTCGAAATTGCGGAACTGGTCGAAGCTCGCGCAGGCCGGCGACAGGAGGACGACCTCGTCCTCGCCCGTCGCGCCGGCGTCGCGAGCCGCGTGGCTCACCGCGACGTCGAGACTACCCGAAATCTCGTAAGGAATTCGTTCACCAAGAGTGGCGGCGAAGGCTGGTGCCGCTTCGCCGATCAGGTATGCCTTGGCGATGCGCCCGAAGAAGGGGTCGAGCGAGGCGATGCCGCCCTCCTTGGGCAGCCCCCCGGCGATCCAGTGAATGCGCTCGAAGCTCGCCAGAGCCGGCGCCGCGGCCTCGGCGTTCGTGGCCTTGGAATCGTTGACGAACAGGACCCGTCCGACGGTGGCGACCTGTTCCATCCGATGAGCCAGTCCCGGGAAGGTATTGAGCCCGTTCTGGATTTCCGCGTCGCTTAAACCGACGCTTTCGAGCGCCGCCACGGCGGCGGCGGCGTTCTGCCCGTTGTGGCGGCCGCGCAGCGATCCGATGCCTTCCAGGCTGAACAGGCGGTCGGCGCAGCCCGGCTGGCGCCGGATCAGCATGCGGCCGTCGAGAAAGACGCCGTCGGAGACCGGCTCGTTCTGCGAGATGCGCAGGATGCGGTGGTTGTCGACGGTCAGCCAGTCGGCGATCGCGCGGGAATGATCGTCGTCGACGCCCACGATCGCGGTGCGGCTGCCGCGCACGAGCCGGGCCTTGATCGCGGCGTAGTCCTCCATCGTGCCGTGCCGGTCGAGATGGTCGGGCGACAGGTTGAGGAGGATGCCGACCGTCGGCCGGAGCGTCGGGGCGAGGTCGATCTGGTAGGAGGAGCACTCGACGACGTAGTGGCGGTGCTCGGCGGGCGGATCGAGCGTCATCACAGCGACACCGATATTGCCGCCGAGCTGCGTGTCGCGGCCGGCGGACGTCAGGCAGTGGGCGATCAGCGCCGTGGTGGTCGACTTACCGTTCGTGCCGGTGATGGCGATGAAGGGCGCGAGCGGCGCGTGGCGCTCGCGCTCGCGGCTGAACAGCTCGACGTCGCCGATCACCGGGATGCCTGCGGCATGGGCAAGGTCGACCGTCCAATGGGGCTTGGGATGGGTCAGCGGCACGCCGGGCGAGAGCACCAGCGCGTCGAAGCCGCTCCAGTCGGCCTCGCGCAGCGACCCGGTCGTCACGCCTTCGCCTTCCGCCCTGGCGACGCTGTCGGGATTGTCGTCAAAGGCGAGAACCGACGCTCCGCCCTCCTGGAGCGCTTTGGCGGTGGCCAGTCCAGAGCCGCCGAGCCCGAACAGCGCGAGTGTGCGGCCGGCGAAGACGGTGGCGGGAATCAAGGCGTCACCTCAGCTTCAGGGTGGACAGGCCGACGAAGGCCAACATGAAGGCGATGATCCAGAAGCGCACGACGACCTGGCTCTCGGTCCAGCCGAGCTTCTCGAAATGGTGGTGGATAGGCGCCATCAGGAAGACCCGCTTGCCCGTCAGCTTGAACGACGCGACCTGGATGATCACCGACAGCGCCTCGATGACGAACAGGCCGCCGATGATGGCGAGGACGATCTCGTGCTTGGTGGCGACCGCGATCGCCCCGGTCATGCCGCCGAGCGCGAGCGATCCGGTGTCGCCCATGAAGATCGCGGCAGGCGGCGCGTTGAACCAGAGGAAGCCGAGACCCGCGCCGATGACGGCACCGCAGAGCGGCGCGAGCTCGCCGGTGCCGAGCACGTAGTGGATCTGGAGATAGTTCGAGAAGTTCACGTTGCCCGCGAGGTAGGCGATGAGGCCGAAGGCGGCGGCCGCGATCATGATCGGCACGATCGCGAGGCCGTCGAGGCCGTCGGTCAGGTTCACCGCGTTGCCCGCGCCGACGATCACGAAGGCGCCGACGGCGACGTAGAACCAGCCGAGATCGAGAAGGAACGACTTCACGAAGGGAAAGGCGAGGGATGTCGCGAAGGAGCCCTCCTGCGCGTAGACGATGAGCCCGCAGGCGAGAGCCGCGATGACGAACTCGATGGCGAGCCGCGCCTTGCCCGAGAAGCCGAGATGGCTCTGCTTCGTGACCTTCAGGTAGTCGTCGTAGAAGCCGATCGCGCCGAAGCCGACGGTCACCATCATCACCGTCCAGACGTAGATGTTGGTGAGATCCGCCCAGAGCAGGGTCGCAACCAGGAAGCCGGTGATGATCATCAGGCCGCCCATGGTGGGCGTTCCGGCCTTCTTGAAGTGCGTCTGCGGACCGTCGGCGCGGATCGGCTGACCCTTGCCCTGGCGCACGCGCAGGTTCGAAATGATCAGCGGCCCGAACAGGAACACCACGATGAAGCCCGTGATCATCGAGGCGCCGGTGCGGAAGGTAATGTAGCGGAAGACGTTCAGAATCGGGAGTTGATCGCCGAACTGGGCGAGGTAGGCGAGCATCAGCGTCCACCCTCGGCGGACGAACCGCCGGGACGCGCCGCCTCGTTCGCAAAGGCTTCGACGAGGTGCTCGACGAGCCCCGCGAAGCCGATGCTCTTGGATGCCTTCACCATCACTGCGTCGCCCGCCTTCATCTCGCTGACCAGCACGGCCTGCGCCTCGTCCACCGTCTCAAACCACGTGCAGTGCGCGGGACCGCCGGCCACCACGTCGTCGAGCGCCTTCATTTCCGGACCAACCAGGATAAGCCGGTCGACCCGCGCCGTCGCGATCGGCTCGGCGAGGGCTGCGTGGAGCGCGGGCGAATGTTCGCCGAGTTCCAGCATGTCGCCGAGGACCGCGATGCGCCGGGCGGTCGACTTGCCCATCGGCACCGCGCCCAGCCCTTCGAGCGCCGCGCGCATCGACGCGGGATTGGCGTTGTAGCTCTCGTCGATGAGCAGCATGCGACCGCCCTTGGGCGCGCGTAAGGTCGTGCGCTCGCCGCGGCCCTTGCCGGCGCGCCAGGAGGCGAGCGCCTCGACCGCCGCGCCGAGATCGGCGCCCATGAGCTGCGCGACGAGGAGCACGGCGAGGATGTTCTGGACGAGGTGGCGGCCCGGCGAGGAAAGTCCGAAGACGACGATGCGCCCGTCGATCGCGACCTCCACCAGCGGCCCGTCGGGCGAGGTCTGGTAGCGCACGAGCCGGGCGTCCGCCCCTTCCGCCTCGCCGAAGGTCGCGATGCGCTCGACGCCGGCGGCGCGCGCCATCCTCACGAGATTGGGGAACTGCGGGTCGTCGGCGTTGAGGATCGCGACGCCGCCCGGCACCAGCCCTTCGAAGATCTCGGCCTTGGCCTCGGCGATCTCGTCGATGTCGCGGAAGAAGCCGAGATGGGCCGGAGCGATCAGCGTGATCACCGCCGCGTCGGGCCTGACCTGCTTGACGAGCGGCCGGATCTCGCCGGGATGATTCATGCCGATCTCGAAGACGCCGAAGCGCGCCTCGGCCGGCATGCGGGCGAGACTCAGCGGCACGCCCCAATGATTGTTGAACGAGGCGGCGGAAGCGTGGACGAGGCCGCTGGGGCTCAGCGCGTGGCGCAGGGCCTCCTTCGTGGTGGTCTTGCCGACGCTTCCCGTGACCGCGACGATCCTGGCCTGCGATCGCGCGCGCGCGGCGTCGGCGATGCGGCCGAGCGCGGCCAGCACGTCGTCGACGACGATCAGCGGCGTCGTCATGCGGCCGAGAGCGGGCAGCTTCTTCTCGGAGACGATGTGCAGCGCCGCGCCCGCCTTGGTCGCGGCGGTGAGGAAGTTATGGCCGTCGAAGCGTTCACCCTTGATGGCGAGGAAGGCGTCGCCCGGCGTGATGGAGCGAGAGTCGATGGACAGGCCGGAGACGGAGGCGGGCAGCGCGCCGACCGGCCGCCCGCCGGTGGCGGCGACCAGCGCGGCCGTGTCCCACAAAGCTTCTTGGTTGGTCATCAAGCCTCGCGCGCGATCGCCTCGCGCACCTCCTCGTGATCGCTGAAGTGCAGCGTCTCAGTACCGATCGTTTGGCCGATTTCGTGACCTTTTCCAGCGACGACGATCGTGTCTCCAGCTTCGCTCAAGCTCACGGCGGCGCGGATCGCCTCGCGCCGGTCGCCGATCTCGCGCGCGCCGGACGCGGCTTCCAGGATCGCGGCGCGGATCGAGGCGGGTTCCTCCGAGCGAGGATTGTCGTCGGTGACGATCACGACGTCGGCGAGGCGGGTGGCGATCTCGCCCATGATCGGACGCTTCAAGCGGTCGCGGTCGCCGCCGCAGCCGAACACGACGATGACGCGGCCGGTGGTGAAGGGGCGCACGGAGGCGAGGACGTTCTCCAGCGCCTCGGGCTTGTGGGCGTAGTCGACGAAGACGGGCGCGCCGGCGCGCGTCGTGCCGGCGAGCTCCAGGCGACCGGAGGCGCCCTTCAGGTGCTCGGTCGCGATCAGCGCGGCTTCGACGGGCGTACCGGTCGCGACGGCGAGCCCGGCCGCGACGAGCGCGTTCGACATCTGGAACTCGCCCGCCAGCGGCAGGACGATGCGGTAGATGCGCCCTTGCGCCTCGATCTCGGCGATCTGGCGGTGGCGCTCGTGCTCCAGACGCTTGAGGCGCAGGAGCGAGCCCGTTCGCCCCACGGTGTGGACGAGAGCGCCGGCGCGGGTCGCCACCTCGGCCGCGCGGGCCGACCAGGCGTCGTCGCCGAAGATCACGGCCGGCGCCCCCTTGGGAAGCAGCGTGTCGAAGAGGCGCATCTTGGCGGCGAAGTAGTCCTCGACGTCGACGTGGTAGTCCATGTGGTCGCGGCCGAGATTGATGAAGGCGGCTGCCGCGAGGCTGACCCCGTCGAGCCGGCGCTGCACGAGGCCGTGGCTCGACGCCTCCATGGCAGCGTGGGTCACCCCTTCGGTCTTCAGCTCGGACAGGAGCCGGGCGAGATCCACCGGGTCGGGCGTGGTCAGCGTGCCGTAGTCGTCGCGCTTCGAGGATGCGACGCCGGTGGTGCCGATGGAGGCGGATTCCAGACCATTGCCCGCCCAGATCTGGCGCGTGAAGGCGGCGATCGAGGTCTTGCCGCTCGTGCCGGTAACCGCGACGATCGTTTCGGGCTGGGGACCGAAGAAGCGGGCCGCGATGAGGGCGATGGCGCGGCGCGGATCGGCCGACCGCAGCACCGGGACAGCGACGTCCAGCTCGGCATCCTCCGCCGCGAGAATGGCGGACGCGCCGCGCGAAACGGCGTCGGCGGCGAAGCGGGCGCCATCGGCCTTGGTGCCGGACAGCGCGGCAAAGAGCGTGCCCGGGCCGACCTTGCGGCTGTCGGTTGCCAGACCCGCCACCTCCGCGTCGCCGCCGTCCGCGCGCACCGCAAGTCCCTGGCAAAGTTCGGAAAGTCGCATCGCCGCCGTCACTCGCAAAAAGGGCCGACCGCGAGAACGGTCGGCCCCGAACCTCATGCTTGACGAAACGCTTTAACGTCTTGCCCGAATCGCTGCCAGTGTCAGTAGGACACGAGCAAGGCCTTTCCTTCTGGCCCGAAGTCCGGCTTCACGTGGAGAAGCGTGCCGGCGCGGCGGATGATCGCGCCGACGGTGGGGGCGGCGTTGGAGGCGGCGGTGGCGCCGACGCCCTTGCCCTCCTCCGGCTGCGGCTCGTCGACCACCACCAGCACCACGTATTGCGGGTTCTCGATCGGGAAGGCGGCGAGATAGGCGTTGAAGCGCTTGTTGCCGACATAGTGGCCGTTGACCACCTTCTCGGCCGTGCCCGTCTTGCCGCCGACGCGGTAGCCCGGCACGGCGGCGCTCTTGCCCGAGCCCTCCTTGCCGTTCAGCTCGTAGAGATAGCGCATGTCGTCGCTGGTCTTGGGCGACACGACCTGAACGGCGAGCTGGTCGGCCTCCTCGCGCGTGCGCGGCAGGAAGGTCGGCGCGATCAGCTTGCCGCCGTTCATCAGCGCGGCGGCGGCGACCGCCGTTTGCAGCGGCGTCGTCGAAACGCCGTGGCCGTAGGAGATCGTCATCGAGTTGATCTTCTTCCAGGCCCGGGGCTGGGTCGGCATGGCGACTTCGGGAAGCTCCGTGTGGAGCTTCGACAGGAGGCCCATGCGGGTCAGGAACTCCTTGTGGCCGTCGACGCCGACGAGATCGGCCTCGTGCGCCGAGCCGACGTTCGAGGAATACTTGAAGATCTCCGGCACCGAAAGCGGCCGGTGCTTGGAGTGGAACTCCTTGATGGTGAAGCCGGCCACGCGGAAGGGGCTCGTGTCGAAGACCGAGTTCAGCGTCGCCTTGCCGCTGTCCAGCGCCATGGCGGTCGTGAAGGACTTGAAGGTGGAGCCCATCTCGAAGACGCCCGCCGACATGCGGTTCATCCGGTCCTTTTCCAGCGCCTGGGCGGGCTGGTTGGGGTCGTAGTCGGGCAGCGACGACATGGCGAGGATCTCGCCGGTATGAACGTCCATGATGACGCCGCCGGCGGCGATTGCGTGGTAGCGCTTCATCGCGGCCGCGAGCTCGTCGCGCACGATGTGCTGGACGCGCAGGTCGATCGAGAGGCGCACCGGCTCCAGTTCGGTGCCGACCGCCAAGCCCGAATTCTGGAGCGCCAGGTAGCCCTGGCCGTCGATGTACTTCTCCATCCCCGCGATGCCCTGGTTGTCGACGTTGACGTGGCCGACGACGTGGGAGGCGGTTTCGAAGCCCGGATAGAAGCGGCGCTTCTCGGTGCGGAAGGCGATGCCGGGGAGGCCGAGGTCGAGGATCTGCTGCTGCTGGGCGGGCGTCAGCTCGCGCTTCAGCCAGACGAAGCCGGCCTTGGAGGACAGCTTGCGGCGCACGTCCTTGGCGTCGAGCTCCGGCAGGACGGTCAGCAGGGCTTCGGTCGCCTCGTCGGGATCCGCGATGTTCTTGGGCTCGGCGAAAAGCGATGCGGTCTTGATGTCGGTCGCCAGGACCGTCCCGTAGCGGTCGGTGATGTCGGGCCGGGCGGCCTGGATCTGGTCGCGGAAGCCGGCATAGCCGGACGCGCTGGCATCGGCCGCGCCCCACATGACCAGGCGGCCGCCGATGACGCCGTAGACGATGCAGAAGACGCCGATCGCGATGCCGTAGCGGCTGCGGTTGCGGTCGATCTCGGGCCGGCCGGTGGCGGACCTGCGGGCCGCCGCCGGCTTTGCGAGGAACGGGACGGCGGCGCGCAGGGACGCGGCGCCGGACGAGAGACGCCGGGCGAGCGGGGCGATCATCGGGCCACCCTTTCGGCCTGCGCGATGCGCTGGGCGACGGCGTCGACCGTCTCCGGCTTCTCGCCGTCCTCGCCCTCCTCCGTCGCCTCGGGCGGCGGCGGAGGGGCCGGCAGGCCGTCGAGCTCGACGACCTGGTCGGGTCGCGGCGGCTCCAGCTTCAGCGTCTCCTTGTAGGATTCAGCGACGCGCTGGAGGCGCTCGGGCTGGTCGAGGAGGCTCCAATCGGCCTCCAACAGGGTGATCGTCTCCTTCTCGAGATCGATCTGGCGTTCGACCTTGGCGAGTTCGTCCTCGATGAGGCCGGCATCGTGCTTGATCTTGTAGGTCCAGCTCGCGGCGCCGAGAACGGCGCAGATGAGCGCGATGTTGATCGTTTTCAGCATGGACGGATCAGGCCCCGACTTGGCTAAGGGAAACGAGGGAGGGCAGGTCGGCGAAGGCGAGCGGGTCGGCGTCGCCCGGAGGCGCCGCATCGGTTCGGATGCCGGAGCGGAGCTTGGCCGAGCGGGCGCGCGGGTTCGAAGCCGCCTCGGCTTCGCTCGCCTCGATCGCCTTGTTGCGGGAGGCGAAGCTCAGCGGCCGGGTGGCGACGTCGGGCAGATGCCGCGAGCCGGAGGGCGGCGTGGAGCGCTCGCGCAGGAAGCGCTTGACGATCCGGTCCTCCAGCGAATGGAAGGTGACGACCACCAGCCGCCCACCGGGCTTCAGCACCC
>CANJKV010000091.1 GCA_947474855.1 Aurantimonadaceae bacterium
GCTCGCCCTCGAAGACGCAGCTCGCGTAATGAAGACCGTGGGTGAGAACGTGGATCTTGGCGTCCTGCCAGCGGACGAACTCGCCGTTGAACCAGATCTGGCCGTCCATCTGGTCGAAGGGAATGGCGCTCATGCTGCTTTCGTGCCGCGGGGCGGCACCCTCCGTGAACGTTGTGGTCGATGGATCATAGGCCGGCGACGCGCGGAGCCAAAGTCGGCTCCGGGCGGACGATCTACGGTCGCAGCGATGTCCTCGCCGCTATTCCCGACCGCCGGGGCTGTGTAACAATGGAAACAAATAACGTCAACAATGCTGACCTATTTATGAATGCTGAACCCGCCGTCTCCCGCAACGAGCCCGACCTGACGAGCGACGCCGACATCGTGCGCGACCCGCTGCCGACCCGGGGCGACGTCGACTTCCAGCTGATCGAGCTGTTCTTCTTCGCGTATCGCGAGTTCACGGGAGACGCCGACTCGATCCTCGCGCAGTACGGGTTCGGCCGCGCCCATCACCGCGTGCTGCACTTCACCAATCGCGACCCGGGCATGACGATCGCAGAACTCCTGGACCTCCTGGAGATCACCAAGCAGTCGCTCTCGCGCGTGCTGCGCCAGCTCGTCGATGGGGGTTTCATCGCCTTGGTGCCGGGCACGGAGGACCGGCGCGAGCGCTGGCTCTACCCGACCGAACGGGGCCGCGCCTTGACGCTCGAGCTGTCGCGGGCGCAGGTGAGGCGCATCGACGCCGCCCTGCAGGCCAAAGGCGGCATCGACGTCCATTCCGTCGCCGCCTTTCTGGTGGAGATGGGAGGCGAGCGGAAGGCGGCACGCGACTGGTTCGCCAAGAAGGGCATCGACCGTGAGACCTGATCCGATCGAGGCGACGACGCAGGACAGCGCGGCGGTTCCCGTTCCGGGCGACGAGACCGCGCCGGAGCTGATCGTCGCGGACGACGCGCCGCACCTCCTCCTCGTCGACGACGACCGCCGCATCCGCCGCCTTCTCCAGCGCTTCCTGACGGAGAAGGGCTTCCGGGTGTCGACCGCTGCGGACGCGGCGGAAGCGCGGCGCATCCTGACGGGTCTCGACTTCGACCTGATGATCGTCGACGTGATGATGCCGGGCGAGACCGGCGTCGAGTTCGTGCGCAGCATCCGCCCGGTGCGCCCCGCCCCGGTCCTGATGCTGACCGCGCGCTCGGAGACCGAGCAGCGCATCGAAGGGCTGGAGGCGGGCGCCGACGACTACGTGCCCAAGCCCTTCGATCCGCGCGAACTGCTGCTGCGCATCAACAACATCCTGAAGCGCTCCAGCCAGCCGCCGGTTCTGAAGCTCGAGAACGTCCGCTTCGGACCCTTCACCTTCAACCTGCCGAGAAAGGAGCTGAAGCGGGGCACCGAGGTGATCCGGCTGACCGATCGCGAGCAGGACATCATGACCCAGTTCGCCGAGCGCGCCGGGGAAACCGTCCAGCGCCAGGACCTTCTGGGCGACGAGACTGAAGTCGGCGAGCGCACGGTCGACGTCCAGATCAACCGGCTGCGCCGCAAGATCGAGAGCGATCCTGCCAATCCGCTCTGGCTCCAGACGGTGCGCGGCATCGGCTACCGGCTGAACGTCGATTGACGGAGCCTGGAGGAGCGGCAGCGTGACCATCCTCGACCGCATCCGGGCGGGCGCCGCGCCCAAGAGCCTGCCCCGCCTCGGCCCCCTGCCCCGCCCCCTGCGCATCCTGCCGCGCTTCGTCCAGCGCTGGATGCCGAAAGGGCTCTACCCGCGCTCGCTGATCATCATCATCGCGCCGATGGTGCTCCTGCAGGGCGTCGTCGCGGGCGTGTTCATGGAGCGGCACTGGCAGCTCGTGACGCAGCGCCTGTCGGAGGCGGTGGTGCGCGACATCGCCGGCGTGATCGACATGATCGCGACCTTTCCCGGGCCGGAGAACGAGGCGGCGATCAAGCGCATCGCCGAGGACAAGCTCGATCTCAACATCGAAATCCTGCCGCCGGGACCGCTGCCGCCCTCCGAGCCGAGCCCCTTCTTCAACATCCTCGACGACATCCTGTCCGACGAGCTGGAGGACCAGATCGGCCGGCCCTTCTGGATCGATACGGTCGGCCAGTCCCGGATCGTCGAGATCCGGGTCGACCTGGGCGACAAGCTCCTGCGGGTCTTTGCCCGGCGCAACTCGGCCTACGCTTCCAACACCCACATCTTCATCGTCTGGATGGTGGCGGCCTCGCTCGTCCTCCTGATCATCGCCATCCTGTTCCTGCGCAACCAGATCCGCCCGATCCAGGCGCTGGCGGCGGCCGCCGAGAGCTTCGGGCGCGGCCAGGCGATGCCGCCGGACTTTCGCCCGCGCGGCGCCAGCGAGGTGCGGCGCGCCTCGCTGGCCTTCATGCAGATGCGCGACCGGATCGAGCGGCAGATCGAGCAGCGCACGGCGATGCTCGCCGGCGTCAGCCACGACCTCCGCACCGTTCTCACCCGCTTCCGCCTGCAGCTCGCCTTCCTGCCGGAGGGCGAGGACCGGGACGAGCTCGACCACGACGTCGACGAGATGGCGCGGATGCTGGAAGGCTACCTCGCCTTCGCCAAGGACGAGTCGGGCGAGGACGTCGGCGAACTCGACCTCGAGCCGCTCTTCGCGCGCTTCGCGGCGGAAGCGCGATTGAAGAACAAGAAGCTCGACGTCGACGTCATCGGCGATCCGCGCGTGACCGTGCGGCCCGACTCCTTCTCGCGCCTCGTCACCAACATCGTCGCCAACGCCATGCGCCATGGCGAGCGGGTGTCGCTCGTCGCGCGCCACGAGGGGCGCTGGCTCTCGGTGGTGGTGGAGGACGACGGGCCGGGCATTCCGGCGGAAAGCCGCGAGGAGGTGTTCAAGCCCTTCGTGCGGCTCGACGAGGCCCGCAACATCGACGAGGGCGGCACCGGCCTCGGCCTCTCCATCGCGCGCGACATCGCCCGCAGCCACGGCGGCGACGTGCTCCTGTCGACGAGCGCGATGGGAGGCCTCAAGGCAACGATCCGGGTTCCGGCGTAGGATCGGGGTCGCCACCTCGGCACCGGGGCTGAGCACCGCGGTCGAGGCGGTGCGCCTCAAGCGATGCGAGATGGCCGTCGGGCAGGTCCTCGGCACCAACTTCGTGAACCTGGCGCTGATCCTCCTGGCCGACGCGATCTTTCCGGGCGAGCCGATCTTCGACGTGCTCGGCCCCTTCGAGGTCGTGTCGGCGCTGCTCGGGGCGGTTCTGATCGGCGTCCTCATGGCCGGCGTCCTGGAGCGCCGGGAGCGGACCGTCCTGCGCATGGGCACCGACCCGATCGTGGTGGCCGTGCTGTTCGTCGCCGGCGTGGCGCTTCTCACACGGCGCTGACCGGCGCGCCCGACCGTCTCAGTACAGCCGGCCGCCGTTCGGGACAGGCTTGTTCGGCTCGATCAGCACGACCTCGCCCGCCTCGTCCGGCATGCCGAGGGTGAGCACCTCGGACATCAGCGGCCCGATCTGGCGGGGCGGGAAGTTGACGACGGCGAGCACCTGCCGGCCGACGAGATCCTCGGGCTTGTAGTGGACGGTGATCTGCGCCGACGACTTCTTGCGGCCGATCGGCGCGCCGAAATCGATGATCAGCTTGATCGCGGGCTTGCGCGCCTCGGGAAAGGGCGCGGCCTCGACGATCGTCCCGACCCGAATGTTCACCTTGAGGAAGTCGGCGAAGCTGATCCGCTCCGCGGCCTCGCCGCCCGTTCCGTGCTCCGCCATCGCCTCGCCGCTCAACCCTTGGAAAGTTCCGCCGCCCGCGCCCGCGCCGCCTCGACCGCCCGGTTCATCAGCTCGGGCAGTCCACCGTGCTCCGCCATCAGGACGGCGAGCGCGGCGGCGGTGGTACCGTTCGGCGAGGTGACGTTGCGCCGGAGCTGTTCTGGCGCGTCCGGCGAGCGGATCATCATCTCGCCGGCGCCGGCCACCGTGTGGCGCGCGAGGCGCATGGCGAGGTCCGGCTCAAGGCCGACCGCCTCGCCGGCCGCGGCCAGGGCCTCGGCGAGAAGGAACACGTAGGCCGGCCCCGACCCGGACACCGCGGTCACCGCGTCGATCAGCGCTTCTTGTGCGACCCATTCCACCGGCCCGGAGGCGCCGAGAAGATCGTCGGTCTCCTGGCGCTGCTCGGGCGTGACGTGCTCATTGGCGAAGGCGCCGGTGACGCCGCGGCCGATCAGGGCCGGCGTGTTCGGCATGGCACGCACCACCGCGCGCGCACCGAGCCCCTGCCGGATGGTGTCGATCGTCGTCCCGGCCGCGATCGAGACGACGAGCGTTCCCGGCCCGACCGCGGCGCGAAGGGCGGGCAGCACCGCGCCCATCATCTGCGGCTTCACCGCGAGAACGAGAACGTCCACGGGCTCGGCCGGCGGGGTGTCGCGATGGGTCACCGGCCAGGCGTCGAGGATGGGTTTCAGCGCCGGTCCGACCGTCGGGTCGAGCACGGTGAAGGAGGCCGTGGGCCGACCGGCGGCGAGCCAGCCGCCGAGCATGGCTGCGCCCATGTTGCCGCCGCCGACGAGGAGCACCGAAGGAGACGCGGTTCCGCTCACGGATCAGGCCGCTCCAGCGGTCTCGAACAGGGCGAAGGCCATGGCATCCTCGGCACGGCGATTGTCGCGCACCACGAAGCGGAAGGCCGGACCGAAGCGCTCGCAGGCGTCGAGCGCCGAGGCGAGCAGGCGCTCGGCCTGCCGGTCCGTCGTTTCGGCTCCCCCGGCGAGCAGCAGCGAGTTGCGGAAGACGACCGCCCGCTCCTCCAGCCACAGGTCGAAGTGGCCGATCAGGAGCTGCTCGTTGATCTTGGCAAGGAGCCGCAGAACTTCCGGCAGACGCTGGAGCGGGATCTCCATGTCGAAGGCGCAGCCCAGGTGCAGCGCCTCGACCGGCTCCATCCAGGAAAAGGACACGGAATAGTCCGCGTCGTGCCCGGCAACCGTCAGCTCGATCTCGTCGTCGCAGGACCGCTCGAAGGCCCAGCAACGCGCCGAAGCCACGCCCTCAACGACGTCGACGGGGTTCGTCGCCCGCCGCACTCCCCATTCTTCCAGCATCTCGCACCTCTCCTCGCATGAGGTTTGACTCGCGAGGAATGCGCCGCCGCCACGTGCTCCCTCGCAGGCCGGCGCCCTCATGGCCCGGCCCCTGGGGTGGCTCGCGAGAAATTCACGAATCACCCTTTGGAATCAGCCTATAGGAGGCGAGTCGCGGGTTGGAGGGGGATAAGGCTTCTTCAACGATTTTGCGCTTTGGATAGCGCGCCCCGAGGCGTCGATCGGGCCGTTAACCGACTCAGCGCGAAGGCTTTTCGAGTCGCCGGCTGACGCGAGAGTCAATCGTTGAAACCTGTTGAAGACCTGTGGATAAGCGATGAAGGCCGCTTGGGCGCGGCCTTTCTCCTGCCACGGAGGCTTCAGATCGCCGGGTCGCCGGCGGTCGTGGACGGCGCCGGGCCCGTGCCGGCAACCTTCGCTTCGAGGTCCGAAACGCGCTTCTTGAGCGCCTCGTTCTCCATCCGCGCCTTCGCCGCCATGTCGCGCACAGCCTCGAATTCCTCGCGCTGGACGAGGTCCATCTGGTGAAGCAGGCGCTCGCCCTGCGACCGGAAGACGGTCTCCATCTCGCGGCGCACGCCCTGGGCGGCGCCGGCCGCGTCGGTCATCATGCGCGCGAACTCGTCGAGCACTCGGTTGGGTCCGCGGCTGGCCATGGCTTCTGCTCCGGTTCATCGGGTTCGCGACTGACTTAGGCGTCCGGCGCGCGCCCGGCAATGCCGGGCGGCCGCCCCGCGCCTTGACCGCGACGCTTTCCTCCTCCTTATCTCGCGCCGCCCGAGCGACCCGGGCGCGCGGACAAGCGGAAGAGGCGGAACGCTCTTGCTCACCCTGACGACCCTCGGCGTCCTTGCCTACCCGAACATCGATCCGGTCTTCCTCGAGCTTGGGCCGATCCAGTTGCGCTGGTACGGCCTCGCCTACGTCGCCGGCATCCTGTGCGGCTGGCTCTACGGCCGATACCTCGTGGGCAAGGCGAGCCTCTGGCCGGGCGGCGGCGCGCCGATGACGAAGACCGACATCGACGACTTCATCCTCTACATCACGCTCGGCATCGTGCTCGGCGGGCGCATCGGCTCGATCCTGTTCTACGATTTCGGAAAGTACGTCGAAGACCCGCTCGCCATCGTCCGTCTCTGGGAAGGCGGCATGTCCTTCCACGGCGGCCTCATCGGCGTCGTCGTGGCCATGTTCCTCTTCGCGCGCTGGCACAAGGTGCCGCTCTGGCCGCTGATCGACGTCGTCGCGGCCTCGGTTCCCTTCGGCCTGTTCTTCGGCCGCATCGCCAACTTCATCAACGGCGAACTCTGGGGGGCGCCCACCAGCGTTCCCTGGGCCATGGTCTTCCCGACGGCGGACGAGCAGCCGCGCCATCCGAGCCAGCTCTACGAAGCGGCGCTGGAGGGAATCGTCCTCTTTCTCGTGCTGCGCTTCATGACGCACCGCATGAAGGCGCTCGGTCGCCCCCGCCTCGTCGGCGCCGTGTTCATCGGCGGCTATGGCTTGGCGCGCATCTTCGTCGAGTTCTTCCGCATGCCGGACGTCCAGCTCGGCTATCTCCTCGGCACGGGCTGGCTGACCATGGGCATGGTGCTGTCGCTGCCCATGCTGCTCATCGCCGCCTGGGGCATCGCGACAGCCAAGCCCCGAGCCTATCCGCCGAAGGCGGAGAACCAGCCGGCGCTGCCCGCCGCGCGATGACCCCGCTCGGCGAGAAGCTGAAGCGGCGCATCGCCGAGCGCGGGCCGCTCACGCTCGAAGCTTGGTGGGAGGCGGCGCTCTTCGACCGGGAGCACGGCTACTACACGACCGGCAATCCGCTGGGGGCCGAGGGCGACTTCATCACCGCGCCCGAGATCAGCCAGATGTTCGGCGAACTCGTCGGCGCCTGGTGCGTCATGGCTTGGCGCGGCCTCGGCCGCCCCTCGCCGTTCCTGCTTGCGGAGATTGGCGGCGGGCGCGGCACGCTGATCGCCGACCTCCTGCGGGCTGCGCTGCGGCTCGATGCCGATTTCGCGAGAGCCGCCCGGCTGCGGCTCGTCGAGGTCAGCGACCGGCTGGCGGCCGAGCAGCTGCGCGCCGTCGCCCGCTTCGACCTGCCCGCCCGGCGGGTCCGGCGCGTCGAGGAGCTGGAAGCGCTGCCGCTGATCCTCGCCGGCAACGAGCTCTTCGACGCCCTGCCGATCCGGCAGATCGTTTACGACGGCACCGCCTGGCGCGAGCGGCTGGTGGGCCTTTCGCCGGACACCGAACGCTTCGCCTTCGTGTCCGGCCCCCCGCTGCCGAAGGGACCGCCCGGGCTCGGCCGGGTCGAGGCCGGCGCCGTCTACGAGGCCTCGCCCGCCCGCTCGGCACTCGCAGCAGCCCTCGCCCGCCATCTCGCCGCGAACGGGGGCGCCGCGCTGTTCTTCGACTACGGGCATTGGACGCCGGGACCAGGCGACACGCTTCAGGCCCTGCGCCGTCACGCCGTTGCCGATCCGCTCGCGGATCCCGGACGCCACGACATCACCTCGCACGTCGACTTCGCGGCTCTCGCGCAGGTGTTCCGCGCCGGCGGCCTCCAGGTGGCGCCGTCGGAAAGCCAGGGCGGCTTCCTCGTCGCCATGGGCCTTCTGGAGCGTGCCGGCGCGCTCGGCGCGGGGGCGGACGAGGCGGGGCGGGACGCCATCCGCGCTGCCGTGGAGCGGCTCGCGGGCAGCGGCGAGACCGGGATGGGAGCGCTCTTCAAGGTGCTCGCGACGGCCTCCGCGCCGCTCGACCTCCCGCCATTCGTGCAAGCTCCCGTCGATTGACTATGGTCCCGCCCTCCCCCACGCTTTCGCCCATGGATCACGCGCAAACCTCCCCCGCTGCGGCTCTCGCGCCGTCCGACGTCGTCCGATGGTTGGACCTTTCGGCCGCGGGCGGGGCCCGCCACGGCTTCTTCGGCCGGCCCGGCGGCGTCTCGACCGGACTCTATGCCGGGCTCAACGTCGGCACAGGCTCGAAGGACGATCCGGCTCACGTCGCCGAGAACCGCGCCCGCGCGAGCGCCTTTTTCGGCGCGCCACCGGATCGGTTGGCGACGCTCTGGCAGGTGCATTCGGCCGAGGCGGTCGTAGTCGACGCGCCCTTCTCGGGCGAGCGGCCGAAGGCCGACGCCGTGGTGACGCGGGTGCCGGGGCTCGTCGTCGGCGTTCTCACCGCCGATTGCGGCCCGATCCTCTTCCACGACCCGGAGAACCGGGTCGTCGGCGCGGCCCATGCCGGATGGCGCGGGGCGCTCGGCGGCGTTCTGGAAGCCACGCTCGCTGCCATGGAGCAGATCGGCGCGCGGCGCGGCGCCGTGCGCGCCGTTCTGGGCCCGACGATCACGCAAGCCAACTACGAGGTCGGCGCCGACATGGCCGACCAGTTCCCCGAGGCCGACCGGCAACGCTTCTTCTCGGCCGGCGCCGCTGCGGGCAAGGCGCAGTTCGACCTTCCGGGCTTCATCCTGTCGCGCTTGTCGGCCGCGGGCGTCGGCAGCGCCGCCTTCGTCAGCCGCTGCACCTACGGCGAGCCCGAGCGCTTCTTCTCGTTCCGCCGTACCACCCATCGCGGCGAGCCCGATTACGGCCGCCAGCTCTCGGCCATCGTCCTGGACCTTTGAGGAACCGACCCATGCTGCACTTCAGCCGCGACGAGTTCGCCGGCCGGCGCGACCGGCTCCTCGCCGAGATGGCATCGAACAAGCTCGACGCCATGCTCCTGTTCTCCCAGGCCTCGATGTACTGGCTGACCGGCTACGACACCTTCGGCTTCTGCTTCTTCCAGTGCCTGGTGGTGAAGGGCGACGGCGAGATGCGCCTCCTGACCCGCTCGGCGGACCTGCGCCAGGCGCGGCACACCTCGATCATCGAGCAGATCACGATCTGGCGTGACCGCGCCAACGTGGACCCGACGGTGGACCTGCGCGACATGCTGGAGGAGATGGATCTTCTCGGCGCGCGGATCGGCGTCGAATGGGCGACGCACGGGCTGACGGCCGCGAACGGGCAGATGCTCGAAGCGCGCCTCACGTCCTTCGCGGCCCTCAAGGACGCATCGGACCTCATCCCGGGTCTTCGCGCGGTGAAGAGCCCGGCCGAGATCGAGACGGTGCGCGAGGCCGCGCGCCTCGGCGACCTCGCCTTCGAGGCCGCGCTGGAGCGGATCAAGCCGGGCGCCGACGAAGCCGACATCCTCGCCGCCATGCAGGGCGCCGTGCTGGCGGGCGGCGGCGACTATCCCGCCAACCCCTTCATCATCGGCTCGGGCGACGACGCCCTTCTTTGCCGCTACAAGTCCGGCCGCCGCAGGCTCGACGAGGACGACCAGCTGACGCTGGAATGGGCGGGGGTGAAGGCGCAGTACCACGCGGCCCTGATGCGCACGGTGATCGTCGGCTCGCCGAGCGACCGGCACCTCCAGCTCTTCGACGCCGCGCGCGAGGCGCTCCTGGCGGTCGAGGCGGTGATGCGGCCTGGCTTCACCTTCGGCGACGTCTTCGACGCCCACGCCGCCGTCATGGAGCGGCACGAGCTGGCGCGCCACCGGCTGAGCGCCTGCGGCTACTCGCTCGGCGGCACCTTCGCTCCGTCCTGGATGGACACGCCGATGTTCGTCGCCGGAAACGCCGCACCGATCGTGCCGAACATGACCCTTTTCGCCCACATGATCATCGCCGACTCCGACACCGGCACGGCGATGACGCTCGGCCGCACCTATCTGACCACCGAAGGCATGGCGGAGCCCTTGTCGGCCCTGCCGCTCGATCTCGCCTTGCGATGATTCAGGAATTGGCAAGCATGTCGCGCGGCAAGACCGTCACTTAAGGCTTTCTTGTCGCGCCATCCCTAAGCCTTGAGCCTCCCGGAAATCCGAACCCGGAGGGCCTCATGGCTCCGAACCCGGCTCGCGTGCCCCTTCTTCTCGCCCTGATCCCGCTCGGCGCCCTGTCCGGCTGCATCGAGCACGACCCGACGCTCGGCATGGTGCCGCGCGCGCCGATCGGCGGGGGCTCCGGCGACCTCGTCGCCAGCTTCGAGCGCGCCCCCTCGCACACCTACGCCGCCCCGCCGGTGCGCTCGATCCCCCGCGCCCCGGTTCGCGGCCCGATCGGCACGCCCGTCGGCTCGGGCGGCGGGAACGGCTACGAGCCGCCGAGCCGCATGGCCGCCGTGCCGGCCTCCGCCGCCCCCGCGCCCGTCGTGTCGTCCGGCGGCTATGGCGGCTACAACGAGCCCGCCCCGTCGCCCGAGCCGTCCTACGACGCCGCGCCCGAGCCGAGCTACGAGCAGGCCGCGGTGTACGAGGAGCCCGCGCCGGTCCAGCAGCCGCAGCAGGCCGCGCCCGTTTATAGCCAGCAGGCCGCCTACGAGCCGCCGCGCGCCGCCGCGCCGGCGGGCCTGCGACAGGTGCAGTTCCTGCCGATCGTCGGCGCGCCGCCCGACAGCGTCGCCCAGCTCGCCCAGGCCCTCGCCCGCAACGCGCCGGGGAGCAACGTCCAGATCGTCGCGGCCTCGGCCGGCACGGCGCCGACGCGCCTCAAGGGCTATCTCTCGGCCATGACCGAGAACGGCCAGACCAGCGTGATCTACGTGTGGGACGTCCTCGACGCGGCGGGCAACCGGATCAACCGCATCCAGGGCCAGGAGCCGGCGACCGGCCGCGCGTCGGGCGACGCCTGGACCGCCGTCGGTCCCGAGACCATGGAGGCGATCGCGCGCAGGACACTGGCCGAGGCCGTGCGCAGCGCGGGCTAGGGATCCGCCGGATTTCGCATAGGATTCCGGAATAGTTCTTGTTATGAGCCGGCGAATGCGGTTCGTTGCGCGCTGCACCCGTGGATCGGGAGCGGAGCGCGGCGACGATCGACAACGAGCCTTGAGCGAGAGCGATGAAACTGTTTGCCGGCAATTCGAACCGCCCCCTTGCCGAAGACATCGCGCGCTACCTCGAGCTGCCCCTCGCCCAGGCCATGGTCCGCCGCTTCGCCGACCAGGAAATCTTCGTCGAGATCCAGGAGAACGTGCGCGGCGAGGACGTCTTCGTCATGCAGTCGACGTCCTATCCGGCGAACGATCACCTGATGGAGCTCCTGATCATGATCGACGCGCTGCGGCGCGCGTCGGCGCGGCGCATCACGGCGGTGCTCCCATATTTCGGCTATGCCCGGCAGGACCGGAAGGCGGGCGGGCGCACGCCGATCTCGGCCAAGCTGGTCGCCAACATCATCACCGAGGCCGGCGCGGACCGCGTCATGACGCTCGACCTTCATGCCGGGCAGATCCAGGGCTTCTTCGACATCCCGACCGACAACCTCTTCTCCGCTCCGCTGATCGCGCGAGACGTGAAGGCCTTCCAGGACTGGAAAAACGTCGTCGTGGTCTCGCCGGATGTCGGCGGCGTGGTGCGCGCCCGCGCGCTCGCCAAGCGCATCGACGCCCAGCTCGCCATCGTTGACAAGCGCCGCGACCGGCCGGGCGAGTCCGAGGTCATGAACATCATCGGCGAGGTCGCCGGCCGGCACTGCCTGCTGATCGACGACATCATCGACTCCGGCGGCACGCTGTGCAACGCCGCCGACGCGCTGATCGCCGCCGGCGCCGTATCCGCCTCGGCCTACATCACCCACGGGGTCCTGTCCGGCGGCGCGGTGGCGCGCATCTCCTCGTCCAGCCTCAAGGAGCTGGTGATCACCGACTCGATCCAGCCCACCGCCGCCATCCGCTCGGCCCCGAACATCCGCATCATCACCACCGCGAACCTTCTCGGCGAGGCGATCGCCCGCACGGCTTCGGAAGAATCGGTCTCCAGCCTCTTCGACTGACCGGCTCGTTGCCGGCCAACTGATCGCCGACGTTCATCGGCGGCATCAGAACAATTCATTTGACCAACAAAGCGGCAGGGTCGACAGGACGAGCCCATCCGCGCCCGATCCCACAGGCATGTCCATCGGCGCGGCGAAGCTTCGAGCGAACCTGCGCCATGAGCCTTTCCCAGACGAGCCCGGCATCCACCCCGCTGGCGGTGGCGCCCCGAACCGCTTGGCGCGCCGAGTTCGGCTCGACGCTGCGGATCGCCTGGCCGCTGATCGCCGCGCAGCTCGCGCAAATGCTGATCCTCACCACGGACGTCGTGATGATCGGCCGGCTCGGGCCCCGCGAACTCGCCGCCGCGACCCTCGCGGTCGCCGTGCTCCACCCGTTTCTCCTGTTCGGCGTCGGCATCGCCACGGCCTGCGCGCCGATGATCGCGCAGGCGCTGGGCAAGCGCGACCTGCGCTCCGTGCGCCGCTCCTTCCGCCAGGGCTTCTGGGCCTCGGGGATCGCCTTCGCCGTGCTCCTGCCGCTCGTCCTGTCTATCGAGACGGTGCTCCTGAAGACGGGTCAGGAAGCGGAGACGGCGGCGCTCGTCGGCGACTTCCTGTCGTCGGGCGTCTTCCTGATCCTGCCCTCGCTCCTGTTCATCGTGACGCGCTCGTTTCTCGCCGCGCACGGCCACACCGGCACGATCTTCGCCATCACCGTCTTCTGCATCGGCCTCAACGTCCTCGGCCTCTGGCTCCTCGTTCTCGGCCCCTTCGGCCTGCCGCAGCTCGGCCTCTTCGGCGCCGGGATCGCCTCGACCGTCACCAACGCGACGATGTTCGCGCTCTCGCTTCTCGCGATCCAGGCCCGCCGCCGCTACCGCCGCTACGGCCTCTTCGTGCGCTTCTGGAAGCCGGACTGGCCGCGGCTCCGGCGCATCCTCGCCATCGGCGTGCCGATCGGCGCCACGCTCGCGGCGGAAACCGGCATGTTCGCCGGCGCCGCCGTGATGATGGGCTGGCTCGGCACGGAAGCGCTCGCCGGGCATGCCGCGGCGCTGCAATGGGCCGCGCTCGCCTTCATGGTGCCGCTCGGCCTCGGCCAGGCGACGACGGTGCGCGTCGGCCTTGCTCAGGGCCAGGGCGACCGGGCGGGCGTCGGGCGCGCCGGCTGGATCTCGATCGGTCTCGGCATGGGCTTCATGTCGACGACCGCCCTCCTCTTCCTCGCGGTGCCGGCCTTGCTGGTCGGCGTGTTCCTCCACGGCGACGCGGCGGCGATCGAGCGCCCGCTGGCGCTCGGGGTCTCCTATCTCTCGGTAGCCGCCCTCTTCGCTCTCGCCGACGGGGCTCAGGTCGTGTCCGCCTCGGCGCTTCGGGGCCTCGGCGACACGGCCTGGCCGATGGTCGCGGCGATCTGCGGCTACTGGGCCATCGGCCTGCCGCTCGGCTACGTCCTCGGCTTCCCGCTCGGGCTTGAAGGGGTCGGCATCTGGCTCGGCCTCGCCTGCGGGCTCGCAGTCGTCGCGGCCATGCTGCTCCTGCGCTTCGCCTTCCGCGAACGGCTGGGTCTTCTCGACCGGCGCCTCGGCTGAGGCCGGGGCGCAGCGCTTCGAACACACCCGGCGCGCATTCGGCAGCATCGCGACGTTTCGGGATGGCCGCGCCGGCCGGCGCGCCGCATCTTGCCCGTGCGACGACAGTTGAAGGCAACCCGATGACCCCAAAGCTCCTCCCCGCCGTCCTCGTTCTCCTTTGCGGAACCGCCCTGCCGGCGATGGCGCAGGACGCGTTCGTGACGACGGGCCACGGCTTCGACGCGGTGACGGCGAACGCCCTCGGCTTCGTCGACGTCGTTCAGGCGGGCGACTTGAACGTCGCCGGCGCCGTATCCGGCAGCGCGGCGTCCGATATCTTCGTCGGCCAGACGGGCTTCTACAACCGCGGCGTCGTGGTCCAGACCGGCGCCGATCCGGTCGCCGAGATCGACCAGACCGGCGCCTTCAACCGCGCCCTGATCCTCCAGACCACGGGAGACCCCGTCGCGACGATCGAGCAGCGCGGCGGCACCAACAGCGGCTTCATCGTCCAGACCGGCATCAACAATGACGGCCTCCTCGATCAGGACGGCGCGATCAACGAGGGCGGCACCATCCAGAGCAACGGGGGCGGCCCCGTCCTCTCCGCCGCCGACGCGCGCCGGCTTGCGACGAACTTCCTCTACGCGCCGGAAACGATCCGCGCCCCGGCCGAGGTGACCGAACTTGGCGGCATCGCCTTCGTCGACAGCCTCTTCGATCGGACGCGCGAGCAGGCCGGCGCCTGCGCAGCCCCCCTCGACCTGAAGGCGCCGCCGGAGGCCGCCTGCGGCACCTTCAGCCTCTACGCCAAGATCGACTACGCCGACGGCCACCAGGACGGCCGTCTCGGCGCCATCGGCTTCGACCACGACACGACCGGCGTCACGCTGGGCGCCGAGATGCCCTTCACACCCGAATTCACCGGCGGCATCGCCCTGCGCTACGCCCGCGCCGACGCCGATGTCGGCGACGGCTTCGCCGACATCGGCGTCGACTCCTACGGCGGCGCGCTCTACGGCGACTTCCGCCGCGAGGGCTTCTTCGTCACCGGCCTCGGCTTCTACCTGCGCGACGAGATCGAGATCGAGCGCGCCGGCTTCGGCGGCGGCTCGGTCGGGGCGGACCCGGATGGCGACACCTATGGCGGCGCCCTGCGGGCCGGCTACCTCTTCGATCTCGGCGCGTTCGATGCCGGCCCGATCGTCGGCTATTCGCACATCCGCTCGCAAGTCGACGGCTACTCGGAAACGGGCGATGCCCTCCTCGCCCAGACCGAGGTCGGCCGCCGGTCGTCGGAAGCCCGCATGGCTCTCGTCGGCGCCCGCCTGGGCTTCGACCACGCGGCCTCCGCCTACACGGTGCGGGGCATCCTCGACGTGTCGTACGAGCGCGATTTCGCCGACGACGACTTCTCGGCACAACGCACCGAATTCGCCTTCGCGCCCGGCGTGGGTGCGTGGACGCCGGTCGAGGCGATGGGCGACATCGACTATCTCAGCCTCGCCGGCCAGGCGAGCATCGGCTTCGTCAACGACGTGTCGCTCGACATCTCGGCCGGGGGCCGCTGGAGCGAGGAGCGCGACAGCTGGCGGATCGGCGGAGCCCTGCGCAAGGGTTTCTGAACACGCCGGCTCGCGCCGCGGGGAATTCGGCCCGACGACGGGACACATATTCGTGATCCCACGGGTGAACCGCGCTTTTCGCGAAGCCGCCGATGCATGCCGTCCAGCCGGCGGCGATAATCCCGCAAAATCATAAGCTTGCTTGATCGTCTTCGGGCGCGACGCATCAGGCGTGGACGTTACACGAGTCGCACGTCGGGAAGACTTGCGCCGATCGTGGACTGCTCTACGCATGAGGACCAAAGCCTTGGCGAACCGGGCTTCTCACGCGCATGAACGGTCCATTCATGTGCGATTCAGGTACGCGGCACCAATATCCACGGCACCGCACCTTGCGTCACCCGACATTGATCAGGCGACACAGCGGCTGTATCGTCAAGCGCGTGCAGAGTAAATCCGAAACAACGGATCTCCGCACGACGCGATTATCAGAACTTTCCGGAGGAACATCTCTATGTCTATTCTGAAGTCGACCGTTCTCGCCGCCGCCCTCGCTGCCGCCTTCGTGCCCGCCACGAGCTTCGCGCAGTCCAACACCTCGACCATCGTCCAGGGCGGCGAAAACAGCCTCAACACGGGCGTCACCTCGCAGCGCGGCGAGAACAACGACGCGCTCACCGTGCAGTCGGGCCGCAACTCGGACAACCTCGCCGTCACCGACCAGGAAGGCTGCCGCAACGTCGCCGCCGTCGGCCAGGGCGGCACGAACAGCGTGAACTCCGCGGGCGTCGGCCAGACCCAGCGCGGCCGCTGCTGACGCCGCGTCCGGGCGCGCCCCTCAACGCGCCCGGACCGCCCGCCCCGTATCGGCGGGCATGAAACCGACAACAAGGATTGGTTCGATGCGGACGACTAGCCTCATCTGCCTCGCCGCGCTCCTCGCCAGCGCGCCGGCAGCTCTCGCCGATCAGACCCGCGGCCGCCTGAGCGGGACCCAACCGCCCACGGCCGACGTTCAAGGCTGCGTGCAGGCCGACCGGAACAATTCGGCGACCATCACCCAGAGCTCCGACTACAACGTCGCGGGCTGCGTGCAGGCCGGGCGCAACAACAGCGTCGGGGTCTCGCAGACCGGCTCCAACAACACGGCCCGGACCGTCCAGGGTCAGGCCCCAAGCGTACCCGGCAACTGACCGGCACTTCACGCTCTCGACCGCCGGACCTCTCCCCTGGGGCCCGGCGGCTCCGGAACAGCGATGACGAGGATACGACCATGCGGCGTTCCCTACCCACCGCCTTCGCGCTCCTTCTTCTGGGCGCCCCGATCCTGAGCGGCTGCAACGACACCGAAGCCCGCGGCGGCGCGTCCGGAAACACGGCCACCATCACCCAGAACGGCGAGACCGTGACGCGGAGCAGCAGCGGCTCCCAGACGATCGTCCGCCAGTCGGGCGGCGGAGACGGCGCGGCCGCCCGGGAGGCGTCGGGCGCCGACGCCGACCGCATGCTGAATTCCATGCGGGGCGAGGCGGGCGCGGCGATCGACCGCTGATCTCGCGCCCTCGCCCCGGTGCCAAAGGAGGAGAAGGATGCGACGCTTCATGCTTTCCGCCGCTTCGGCGGTCGCCCTCGCCTGCGCCGGCGGCTTCGCCATGGCCCAGAACAGCGGATCGTCCAAGGCGACGATCACCCAGAGCGGGCCGAACGGCTCCAGCACCGTCACC
>CANJKV010000092.1 GCA_947474855.1 Aurantimonadaceae bacterium
AGGAACATCGCCGTGCCCGGCACGCGGGTGATCGAGGAGGAGCGCGCGACGATCCGGGCGAAGTCCGCCATGGACTCGCTGCCCTCCGTCGCGCGGCGTGTGGCGAGGCGCGTGCCGCGGATCCAGACGGCCATCAGCGTCATCACCACGCCGGCGATGAGGAGCGGCAGGTAGCCGCCGTCGAAGAGCTTCAGGAGGTTGGCCGTGAGGAAGGCCGCGTCGATCATCAGGAAGGGCGCGACGACGAGAACCGCGAGCGCCAGCCCCCAGTGCCAGCAGTAGGCGAAGACCACGATCGCCATGAGGCTGGTGACGATCATCGTGCCGGTGACGGCGATGCCGTAGGCCGAGGCCAGCGCCGAGGAGGAGCCGAAGGACAGGATCAGGAGGACGACGCCGAACATCATCAGCCAGTTGATCGTCGGCAGGTAGATCTGGCCCTGCTCCTTCTCGGAGGTGTGCTCGATTTCGAGCCGCGGCAGGAGGCCGAGCTGGATCGCCTGCTGGGTCAGGGAGAAGGCGCCGGTGATCACGGCCTGACCCGCGATGATGGTCGCGGCGGTGGCGAGAAGGACGAGCGGCAGGCGCCCCCATTCCGGAGCCGACAGGAAGAAGAGGTTCTCGAGGACGGAGGTGTCGGAGAGCGCCAGCGCGCCCTGGCCGAGATAGTTGAGGATCAGCGAGGGGCCGACGATGAAGAGCCAGGCGAGGCGGATCGGCTTCTTGCCGAAATGGCCGAGATCGGCATAGAGCGCCTCCGCGCCCGTGACGGCCAGGAACACCGAGCCGAGCACGGTGAAGCCGACGATGCCGTGGCTCGTCATGAACCAGAGGGCGTTGAGCGGGTTCAGCGCTTCCAGGATCGCGGGGTTCTGGCCGAGATGCCAGACGCCGATCACCGCGAGCGTGAGAAACCACATCGTCATGATCGGGCCGAAGAAGCCCGCGACCTTGCCCGTTCCGAAGGATTGGACGGCGTAGAGGCCGATGATCAGGGCGACGGCGATCGGCACGACGTAAGCGTCGAGGCCGGGCGTCGTGACCTTGAGGCCCTCGACGGCCGACAGGACGGACACGGCGGGCGTGAGGATGGCGTCGCCGTAGAACAGGGCCGCGCCGAGGGTGCCGAGAAACAGGATCACCGCGCTCGGACGCGCGAAGGCGCGCTGGGCGAGCGCCATCAGCGCCAGCGCCCCGCCCTCGCCGTGATTGTCGGCCCGCAGGACGAGAACGACGTATTTCAGCGTCACGACGATGATGAGCGACCAGACAAGCAACGACACGATGCCGACGATCTCCGCCGGCGTCGGCGCGTGCCCAACATGGAGCAGCGACTCCTTCATGGCGTAGAGCGGGCTCGTTCCGATATCGCCGTAGACGATGCCGACGCTGCCCAGCATCAGCCCGAAGAGGTCGCGGCGCCCGCCATGAGGCGCGTGGCTGTCGAGCCGGGACAGGGCCGCCGAGGCTGGAGCGGTCTCGAACGTCATGATGCGGCCGCCCCGCGCGACGGGCCGGCGGAACGCGCATCGATCGCGTCAGGCGTCATGTTCAAAGGGTCGGGTTCGCTTTGGCGTGTGGCGAGGCGATCCGGATGCATCGGACCGTCGCGGCGCGACCGGGCGTCAGAGTGGAATCCACGGGACAGTCGCGCTTTTCGCCAACGATGAGGTTGCGGCGCATTATAGCCCGCCATATGGCGAGTCAACGCGGCAAAAGCACATGACTACAAATGCATGGCTGCTGCGCGTTTCCCGCAACAATCGAACGGCCCTCCCAGGCAGGCCCTACTCCGCGACGATCTTGTAGCGCTCGCCGGCCCGCACGGGACGGCTGGCATCGACGTCGTTGAGGAGGCGGAACATCTCGACCTTGCGGTCGAAGCCGATCATGCGGGCGGCGAGCGTCTGCTCGGTGTCGCCCGCGCCGGCGGTGACGACCCGGATGCGCAAGGGCTTCAGCGCCGCCTTGTCCGCCGCGCTGAGGATGCGGAAGGAACTCGCGACGCCCTCGGCGACGCCGGCGAGCCGCGCCTCGCCGCTCGCCGGCATGGCGGTGAGGAAGCGGTAGACCTGGCCGCCGACGCGAATCACCGTAACGTCGAAGGCGTATTCGCCGCCGCGGGCCCGCGCCGAAACGGCCTCCAGGCCGGCGATGCGGGTCTGGCGGATGGAGGCGCGGTCGAGCCCGCCGATCCAGCCGCTCGACACGTAGGTGGACAGGCTGGTGGACGCCGGCAGGGCGACACCGTCGAAGCGGATCGCCGTGTCGCCGGGGCCGGTCGACAGCACGGCCTCGGCGGTGTTGTCGATCATGAAGCCGTCCGGCACGGTGAAGGCGATGCCGAGGCCCGGATGAAAGAACTGCCGGCCGCGCACGTAGCCCTCGGCGGCCGAATCGCCGAACAGCATGCCGTCGATGCCGTCGAGGAGCCGCCCGCGGTCGACGCGCCCCGCCCCTTGCGAGGCGAACTCCTGCGCGTGGCGCCGGGCGAGTTCGATGCGCTGCGGGGCGGCGGGGTGCGAGGCGAGGAAGTCGAGGTTCGGATTGGTCGCCTGGAAGGCGTTGCGGAAGCTCGAATAGGAATCCATCGCCATCAGGAAGCGGGCGGCGGCGGCGGGGTCGTAGCCGGCGCGCGCGACGTGGCGGATGCCGATCGCATCGGCCTGGAGCTCCTGGTTGCGCGAGAAGGAGGCGAGGCTCAGGCGGTTGCGCGCCACCGCCGCGCGCCCCTCGGCGTCGCTCGACAGGACTTCAGTGACGACGCGGCTGGCCAGTTCCGCCGCCTGCTCGCGCTGCTGGCGCTCGATGCCGTGATTGGCGGCGACATGCGCCATCTCGTGGGCGATCACGGCCGCGACTTCGGCCGAATCGTTGGCGAGCGCGAGGAGGCCGCGGGTGATGTAGAGGTAGCCGCCCGGCAGCGCGAAGGCATTGACGTTGGGCGAGTTCAGGACGGTGATCCGGTAGGCGCGGTTCGGGTCGTCCGACACGGAGGCGAGCGGGCCGACGATGGCCGCCAGCGCCTGCTCGAGCTTCGGATCGGAATAAGCGCCGCCATAGGCGGCCAGGATCTTCGGGTGCTGCGAGCGCCCGATCACCGATTGCGGATCACCCGCCTGGATGTTCTCGAAGGTGACGGGCTGGCGGGTCGGCCCCGGCATGTAGCCGGTCTTCTGCACCTCGCCGCCGGCAAGATCGTCGAGCCCGGCTTCGAGCGTGGTGCAGGAGGCGAGAAGCGTCAGGCCCGCGCCGCATGCGAGGAGGCGCGCGGCGCGCGACAGCGCGCCCCGAACAACCGTCCCCGTTCGCCCGCCCGCCCGCGGAATGAATGCCATGCCCGATCGATTCCCGTTTCGTTCGAACGCCCAGCCAGTCGAAACCACGTCTTGATGCAGCCCGTCCAGTGTAAAACCCGCCAACCGACGGACAACCGCTTCCCCGTCGGGCGGCGGGGGAGGATTATGGATGGATTTCGTTGGAAATGCGTCACGTTTCGCCGCGACCGGGTCCGAGATAGCGATCGAGGCGCGCATCGTTGCGCTGCGACAACAGCGTGTGCGCCGGTCCTTCCAGCGCGACGCGCCCGTTCTCGACGAAGGCGATGCGATCCGCGTGGGCCGCGGCGTCTTCGGGATGGTGCGTCACCATGAGAATGGTGCGGGGCGTCCCCTCGCCCGCTCCCGAGCGGCGCAGCTCGGCGAGGAGCGCCAGCATCTCGGCCCGCAGAGCCGGCCCGAGGGCGGCGAAGGGCTCGTCGAGGGCGAGGATCGGGCGGCGGCTGAGAAAGGCCCGGGCGAGCGCGACGCGCCCGCGCTCGCCGCCCGACAGTTCGTGCGGCCGCCGGCCGGCCTTGTCGCCCAGGCCGACCCGCTCCAGCATGGCCGCGACCTCGGCGCGCTCCGCCGCGGACAGGCGCAGCCGAGGCGTCAGACCGAGCGCGGCGTTGCGGAAGGCGTCGAGGCCGGGAAACAGGTTGTTCTCCTGGAACACCATGGCGAGCGGCCGGTCGGCCGGTGCGATCCCCGCCATGTCCGCGCCGAACATCGCGACGCGGCCGGCATCGAGGGCCGAGAAGCCCGCGGCTATGTCGAGGAGCGTCGACTTGCCCGCCCCGCTCGGCCCGATGATGCCGAGCCAGGCGCCGGCCTCGACCGAGAGGTCGAACGCCGCCTCGAAGCCGTCGAGCCGTCGCGTCGCGCCCTCGAAGCGGATCGCCTCGCGGCTCATGCCAGGGGCTTTCGGACGTTTTGCGCCGCGCCGCGCTCGGCGAGGAGCATGAGAACGAGGCAGACGACGCCGAGAAGCAGGGCGAGGCCCTGGCCATCGGCGGAGCGGTAGCTGCCGAGGCGCTGGTAGAGGAGGAAGGGCAAGGTCTGGAAATCCGGGCTGCCGAAGAGGGCGATGGCGCCGAGGTCGCCGAGCGACAGGGCGAAGGCGAAGGCGAAGGCGAGCGCCAGCGGCCGGCGCGCGGCCGGCCAGTCGACGAGGCGCCAGCGCGCGAGGCCGAAGAGGCCGAGCGAGCGGGCGAGCCGATCCTGCCCCGCATGGGCGGCGGCAAGCGCCGGACCGACGATGCGGGTGACGAAGGGCACGGCCATGGCGGCGTTGGTCGCGACGACGACGTGAGGGGCGGCGGCATAGACGTCCGTCACCTGCCGCAGGACGAGGAACCAGCCGGCGCCGACCACCACCGGCGGCACGACGAGAACGAGGCTCGGACCGATCTCGAAAGCCGAGCCCGGCCGCTCGCGCCCGGCGGCGAGAAGCGCGAGCGAGAGAAGAACGGCGAGGCTCGCCGCGCACAGGCCGACAACAAGGCTCGTCAGCGTGGCGCGGTGAACCGCGGGATTGGCGAGGAGCGATCCGAGATCGGCGTCGAGGCCGCCCAGAAGGATCGCGGCGAAGGGGGCGCCGACGAAGAGGAGGGCGAGGAAAAGAACGGCGGCGTCCGCGGCGCAGGCCAGCCGGCTCGGGCGGTCGTAGCGCCGGGGCGCCTGCCCGAGCGTGAAGCCGCCCGCCTCGCGTCCGGGCAAGCGCGACAGGGCGAGAAGGACGAGCGCCGTCAGCGAAACCTGGACGAGGCAGAGCGCGACGGCGCGCCCGGCCGCGAAGTCGAGCGATAGCGCCTGATAGATCGCGACCTGCAGCGTCGAGGCCGCCGGCCCGCCGCCGAGAACGAGAACGAGTGTGAAGCTCGTCGCGCAGAGCATGAAGACGAGGCCGAAGGCGCCGGGCAGAACGGCGCGGAGCGCCGGCGCCTCGACGATCCGGAAGGTGGCGATCCGGCCGAGACCGAGCTGGCCGGCGAGCTTCCAGCGCTCGGCCGGCACGCCGTCGAGCGCGCCGACCACCATGCGCGCGACGAGCGGCAGGTTGAAGAAGGTGTGGGCGAGAAGGATGCCGGCGAGACCGTAGACGTTGATCCGCGGCAGGCCGAGCGCGGCGAGGGCGTCGGAGACGACGCCGTTGAAGCCCCAGACTGCGACGATGCCGAGCGCACCGACGAGAACCGGCAGGACCTGCGGCAGGAGAAGCAGGCGCAGGACGAGCGCCCTGCCCGCAAAGCGCGTCCTGTGAAGCGCGAGGCCGAGCGGCACGCCGCCCGCGACCGCCAGGAGCGCCGAAAGGCCGGCCTGCAGGAGCGTGAAGCCGGTGACGGAGCGCAGGTACGAATCGGCGAGAACCGCGACGGGGTCCGGCACCGCATCCGAGGTGAGGAGGAGGACGAGGAAGGCGCCGCCGAGCAGAGCGGCGAGAAGGAGGCTCGCGGCGAGCCCGAGGCCCAGCCGGACGCGCCGGTCGCGCGCCTCGGCCCCGCCGGCCGCGCCTCGCCGCAGGGCGCCCGCCGGGCTCAGCGCCCGATCGCCGCCAACCATTCGGCCGTCCAGGCTTCGCGATTGGCCGCCACCGTTTCGGGATCGATGGCGAGGGGCTTCTCGACCTTCGGCAGGGCGGCGAAGGCTTCCGGCAGCGGCGCGGCGTCCGCGATCACGGGATAGGCCCAGTTCGTCGTCGGGATGATGTTCTGGAACTCGGGCGTCAGGATGAAGGCGAGGAAGCGCGCCGCCAGTTCCGGGTTCTTCGAGCCCGTTAGGCGGCCGGCCACCTCGACCTGGACGTACTGACCTTCCGCGAAGGCCGCGGCCTTGTAGCGGCCCGTTCCTTCCTCGATGACGTGGTAGGCCTCCGACGTCGTGTAGGACAGGACGAGCGGCACCTCGCCCTTGGTGAAGAGGTTGTAGCTTTCGCTCCATCCGGGGGTGACGGTGAGGATGCGGTTCGAAAGCTGCTTCCACTTGGCCGCGGCCTCGTCGCCGTAGACGGCCTTCATCCACAGCATGAGGCCGAGACCCGGCGTCGAGGAGCGCGGGTCCTGGATCGCGATCTTCTGCGACGGGTCGCCCTCGACGAGGTCGTCGAGGCTCGCGGGCACCGCCGCGCCGCTCTCGGTGTCCACCATCACGGCGAGGTAGCTGTAGTCGAAGGGCACGAAGGTGTCGTCGCGGAAGTCCCCGGGCACGACGGTCCTCGAGACGTCGACGCCGCTTTGCGCGAAGAGGCCGCTCGCCTTCATCTCCGGCACCATGTCGGTGGTCATGCCGAGCGCGACGTCGGCCGGCGAGGTCGCACCCTCCAGCTTGAGGCGGTTGAGGATGGCGACGCCGTCGGCGAGGCCGACGAAGTCGAGGTCGCAGGCGCAGGTCGCCTCGAAAGCCGCCTCGATCTTCGGCCCCGGCCCCCACTCGGCGGCGAAGCTGTCATAGGTGTAGACGGTGAGGACGGGCTTCTCCTGCGCCGCGGCCGGGGCGGCGAGGCCGAACACGGCCGCGAGAAGCGGCAGGAGGGGCGAACGGGACATGCGCATGGGATAGGCGCCTTTTCTTCTCGGTTGATCGAAAAGACGGCGCGATGCGCGAGGACCGACAGGCATCCCGCGCAAGCTCTCCATCCCTCCGCCGGTGCGAGCCGGATCAGGTTCGTCGGGTTTGCCGGTGCGACCGGCCTCTCAGCCCCTTGGCGAAGGGCACCCCGTGTGAGCGGGACGCAACCTAGAGGCCGAAGCCCCCACGCGCAAGAGCGCGCGACCCGAGCTGAACATGCAGGAAGCGGATGCCGGCACGGCCAAGGCGAGAAGCCTCGCCTGCCTGAATGTCTACCGAGCGGGCATTCTGCTCAATCTTTGTTCATCAGCACACGCCAAGATGGTCGCGTCGGGTGGACAGTCGCGGACCCGGCGGGGGGAACCACGACCATGAAGATCTCGCATTCCCTCGGCGTCTTCGGCGTCGTCGTCGCTTCGGGCGTCGCCGTGGTCGTCGGCACCCAGGGGCTCGCCTTCGAGAAGCTGCGGGTGAACGGGCCGACCTACGGCGCGATCATCGCGGGAAAGGACGCGATCGCCGATGCCGCGCCGCCGCCGCTCTACCTCGTGGAAGCCTACGCGACGATGCTGGAGGCGCTCGCCGAGCCGAGCGCCTCCGCGGACAACCTCAACAGGCTCGCGACGCTGAAGCGCGGCTACGACGAGCGCCTCGACCATTGGCGGCGCTCCGACCTGCCGGCCGACCTGATGAACGCGCTTGAGACCGGCATCGCGTCGACCGGGGACGCCTTCTGGACGGCTCTTGGCGACGAGATGGCGCCGCGCCGGCGGACCGGCGACGCCTCGGGCGCCGCAGCCGCTCTGCCCACGCTCCGGGCGCGGTTCCGCGCGCATGACGAGGCCGTCCGCGACTTCGTCGCGCGCGCCGGCGCCTATCTGGAGAGCCGGGAGGCCACGGCTGCGGCGCAGACGCGGCTCTATACCGCCCTGTGCATCGCCGCCGCGTTCGGCGCCCTGGCGATCCTCGGGCTCGGGCTGGCCTGGTACCATCGCTGCGCGGTGCGGCCTCTGGGCGACACGGCGCGGCAGATGGAACGGCTCGCCGAGGGCGACTTCCGCGAGCCGGTGAGCGGCCTCGGCCGGCGCGACGAGATCGGCGAGCTCGCCCGCGCCATGGAGCGGATGCGCCGGACGATCTCGGACACGCTCGGCATCATCACCGCTTCGTCGGAGCAGGTGTCGGGCGGGGCAGGAGAGGCCTCAGCGACGGCGGCGCAGCTCGCCTCCGGCGCGAGCGAGCAGGCGGCCGCCTCCGAACAGGCGAGCGCCGCCATGGAGGAGATGACCGCCAACATCCGCCAGAATGCTGACAATGCCGCCCAGACCGAGACCATCGCGCAGGCCGCCAGCAGCAGCGCCCGCCGGTCCGGCGAAGCGGTCGGCGAGGCCGTGGAAGCGATGCGCGCCATCGCCGAGAAGATCGCGGTGGTACAGGAGATCGCCCGCCAGACCGATCTCCTGGCCCTCAACGCCGCCATCGAGGCGGCACGTGCCGGTAGCCACGGCAAGGGTTTCGCCGTCGTCGCCCTGGAAGTGCGGAAGCTCGCCGAGCGCTCGCAGGCCGCGGCGGCCGAGATCGGCGAGCTTTCGGCCTCGACGCTGAGAGTGTCGGAAGAGGCCGGGGGCACGCTGTCGGCGCTGCTGCCGGACATCGCCCGGACGGCGGATCTGATCTCCGAGATCTCGGCGGCCTGCCGCGAGCAGTCGATCGGCATCGAGCAGATCAACCAGGCCATCCAGCAGCTCGACCAGGTCACGCAAGCCAACGCCGGGGCTTCCGGCGAAATGTCCGCGACTTCCGAGCAACTGGCCGCCGAGGCCGGGCGCCTCCGCGCGCAGGCCGCCGCCTTCTGCCTCGCCGACGCCGCGGCTTTTCCGACGCGCCCGGTGCCGGTGCCGGCACAGGCGGTCTCGCCCGCCCCGGCGCCGATGGCCGAGGGGCGGCGAGCGGCGGCCCTAGGTCTGCGGCGTCGCGCCTGAAGCGCGCCCTCGGGAGACGCCCTTGCCGGGAGCCGCCCGCCCCCGGCGCGAAACGAGGATCTCGGCCAGCGTCACGGGCTTGAAGCCCTGCGCGTCGACGCCGACGTCGTACTGGCGCGGCTGGGGCGTGAGCTTGCCGTGGGAATGGCCGTGAAGGTCG
Source organism: Aurantimonadaceae bacterium (assembly GCA_947474855.1). Classification (GTDB taxonomy): domain Bacteria; phylum Pseudomonadota; class Alphaproteobacteria; order Rhizobiales; family Rhizobiaceae; genus Antarcticirhabdus. Next base: position 9,027 of record CANJKV010000092.1, read on the forward strand.
AGCGAACCCCTGCCCATCGCGTTCCAGGTGCGGAAGGCGTAGTGGCACAGGATCAGGCGGCGCCCGTCCAGATCGATCTCGCGATAGGCCGATACGCTCCGCCAGCCGGATAGCGCCAGGGTCGCCTCGTCGTCGTTGTTGCCGCTGATCAGGTGCTTTTCGCCGGCGAGGCGATCGAGGATCGCGGCCTTCGCCGCCGGCGTTCCCCGCGCGAAGTCGCCGAGGTGGAACACGGTGTCGTCCGGGGAAACGACGGCGTTCCAGTTGGCGATCAACCCCGCATCGTGCTCGGGCAGGCTCGCGAAGGGTCGCTTGTCGATGCGCAGGATGCGCGGATCGTCGAAATGCGTGTCGGCGGTGAAGAAGACGGCCATGCGAGGCGAAGAAAGCGCCCGGCGGACGTCCGGCAACGGTCAGACGCCCGCCCGAACGCAGAAAAGCCGGCTCGCGCCGGCTTTTCCAAGGTTTCGATCGTGGCGATCGGGGATCAAACGCCCTTGCGGGCGTCCGATCGGCTCTTGAGGAGGCTCGCCACCGTCGTGATCACCAGGATCGAGACGATCACAAGGAGCGACTGCTCGATCTCGATGTGCATCCAGCCCGGCACCTCGACCGGCTGGCCGCCGTTGATGAAGGGCAGCGTGTTCGCCTCGACGGCGTGGACGATCAGCTTCAGGCCTATGAAGGCGAGAATGAGCGACAGGCCGATGCCGAGGTAGACGAGGCGATCGAGGAGGCCGCCGATCAGGAAGTAGAGCTGAAGGAGGCCGAGCAGCGCGAAGGCGTTGGCCGTGAACACGATGTAGGGCGCGTCCGTCAGGCCGTAGATCGCCGGGATCGAGTCCAGCGCGAACAGGAGGTCGGTCATGCCGAGCGCCAGGATCACGATGAACATCGGGGTGAAGTAGCGCTTGCCGTTCTCGATCACCGTCAGCGCGTTGCCGCGGAAGTCGGGCACCGTGGGCAGGTGGCGCTGGAAGTATTTCACGATCGAGTTCGGCTCGTACTCCTCATCGGTCGACTTCTGGTGCTTCATGCTCTCGACGATGAGCTTCCAGGCCGTCCAGAGAAGGAAGAGGCCGAAGATGTAGAACACCCAGGAGAAGCGCTCGATGGCCGCGGCGCCGGCCGCGATGAAGATGCCGCGCATGATCAGCGCGATCACGATGCCGATGAGCAGCGCCTTCTGCTGGTAGGCGCGGGGCACCGCGAAGCTCTTCATGATGATCACGAAGACGAAGAGATTGTCGACGGAGAGCGACTTCTCGGTGATGAAGCCGGCGAAGTACTCGATGCCGTGCTCGCGATCCCAGAAGTGCCAGACGCCCCAGCCGAACAGGAGAGCGAGCGCCACGTAGAAGGTCGACCACAGGGCCGATTCCTTGAAGGTAGGCTCATGCGGCTTGCGCACGTGGGTGAAGAAGTCGAAGATGAACAGCGCCGCGATCGCGCCCACCGTCGCCAGCCAGACCCAGGTCGGCACTACGTCCGGCGATATGCCGGTGATGGCCGTGCTGGCCGCTGCTTCCGAAACCGGCTGTTCCAACGTCTATGCCTCCTGGCGGTCTCTCCGCCGCGTGTTGCAGCAAAAGGACCCGCGCGAGGCTCGCTCGCCGGATCCACGATCGTCGCGCGACCTTGCGTGGCACCCGGAGCGGCAGACGAAGCTCCGCGCCCGGCGCCCACGGCGCGCCGGGCTTAGATACGATCGGTTTTTTCGAGCGCAATGATAAGGCGAAGCTTTTTTCGCGGGAAAGTCTTCGCGAAGGCGGGCGCCCCTGACGCAATTACGTCACACAAAAGCTAAAAAGCGTTTATTTCTCAATAACTAATCGATTAGGACAGAATAGATTGCGGCGAGCGGAAAGGCTCCGAAAGCCTGCTCCGCCCGCCTCGCCCTCAGCGTGCATCGACCCGTCAGACGATGCCGCCGCCACCGCCCCTGGAGGCCGGGCGCTCGGCCGCGACGCCCGCGCGGTAGCCGCTCGCGCGATAGGCGGCGACGGGGTCGATGGCGCCGCCCGCCCGGCGCCGCGCCTCGGCGAGGATCGGCTCGACGTCGAGGCGGAAGGCGCTCTTCAGCGTTTCCGACGCCATCATCGCGTCGTTCGCCTCCTGGAAGGCGGCGAGGCCCGCGCGATCGACGAGGAGCGCCTGCGCGTAGGCGCGGCGAATCTCGTTGGCGGAACGGATCAGGCTCTCGATCGGGTCGGTGACGTTGTGCGACTGGTCGATCATGTAGGCGGGCGACAGGCGGTCGAGCCTCGCCCCCGCGCCGACCAGCTCGTTGAAGACGAGGAACAGGCGGAAGGGATCGATCGAGCCGGAATCGAGGTCGTCGTCGCCGTACTTCGAATCGTTGAAGTGGAAGCCGCCGAGCTTGCCCGCCCGGATCAGGCGCGAAACGATCTGCTCGATGTTGACGTTGGGCGCGTGGTGGCCGAGGTCGACGAGGCAGAAGGCCTGGGAGCCCAGCTCCTGCGCCGTCATGAGGCTCGTGCCCCAGTCCTGGACGACGGTCGAGTAGAAGGCCGGCTCGTACATCTTGTGCTCGGAGAAGATGCGCCAGTCCGCCGGCAGCCGGGCCGCGATCGCCTTCATCGAGTCGAGATAGCGGTCGAAGGCGCGGCCGAGGTCCGACTGGCCGGGAAAGTTCGAGCCGTCGCCGACCCAGACCGTCAGCGCCTTGGAGCCGATGGCCTGCCCGATCCCGATGGTCTCGACGTTGTGCGCGATCGCCTGCTCGCGCACCGCCGGGTCGGTGTGGGAGAGCGAGCCGTACTTGTAGGAGAGCGGCTGGTTCGGATCGTCGGGGTGGTCCTGGAAGGTGTTGGAGTTCATCGCGTCGAAGGAAAGGCCCAGCGAGGCGGCCTTCTCCCTCAGGGCGGCCGGGTCCGCCTTGTCCCAGGGAATGTGCAGCGAGACGGCGGGCGTCGCGCGCGTCAGCTGGTGGATGACGGCGCAGTCGTCGAGCTTTTCGAAGATGCCGCGCGGCTCTCCGCCCCCGGGGAAGCGGGCGAAGCGCGTGCCCCCCGTGCCGACGCCCCAGGAGGGCACGGCGACGGTGAAGCCCGCGACGCGTGCCGTGACGGCCTCGGCGTCGACGCCCCGGCGGGCGAGCTTCTCCCCCAGCGCGGCGTAGTCGGCCTCGTGATCGGCGCGGGCACGGGCGTTGGCGGCCTCGATGGTGTCGGCCGCGATCGGCAGATCGGTCATGATGGGTCCTCCCTCGACGTGTCGGATGCGGGCGCCCATGCCGCCAACGTGGACAAGCGGGGCGCTGAACCCTCGCCCGCTTGCGGGAGAGGGTGGGCGGCGCGTCTGCGCCGACCGGGTGAGGGTGGCGGCCGCGCAAGCGGCCAGCAGAAACCTCGCGAAGCGACGTTGAGGCTACGCCTCACCACCCTCATCCGCCTGCCGGCACCTTCTCCCTCCAGCGGGAGAAGGGGGCAGCGTCGGCGCCGCGGTCTACGAGACGATGCCTAGCGCGTGAAGCTCTGGGCGTTGCCGGCGTCGACGTTGAGGATGTTGCCGGTGGACTTGGCCGACAGGTCGGAGGCGAGGAAGTAGACGCCTTCCGCGATGTCCTCCGGATAGACCGAGCGCTTGAGGAGCGAGCGGTTGCGGTAGTGCTCCTCGAGCTGGTCGACCTCCAGCTTGGACGAGGCCGCGCGCTGCTCGCGCCATTCGCCGGACCAGATCTTCGAGCCGCGCAGGACCGCGTCGGGGTTCACGACGTTGACGCGGATGCCGGCCTCCGCGCCCTCCAGCGCCAGGCAGCGGGCGAGGTGGATCTCGGCGGCCTTGGCGGCGCAGTAGGCGGACGCGCCGGGCGAGGCGGCGAGGCCGTTCTTGGACGCTATGAAGACGACGTTGCCGCCGAGCTTCTGGCGGCGGAACAGGCGGAAGGCCTCGCGCGAGACGAGGAAGTAGCCGGTGCCGAGGATCGAGATGTTGCGGTTCCAGACCGCGAGATCGGTCGTCTCGATCGGTGCGGCCGAGGCGATGCCGGCGTTGGAGACGAGGATGTCGAGGCCGCCATATTCGGCCAGCGCGTCCGCGAAGCCGGCGGCCACCGCCGCCTCGTCGGTGACGTCGAAGCGCACCGCGCGGACCTGGTCGGCACCGTGGCGCCCGGCGAAGTGGCTCCGCGCCTCCTCCAGCGCGCCCGCGTCGATGTCGGCGAGGACGACGCAGGCGCCCTCCCCCATCAGCCGCTCGGCCGTCGCGCGGCCAATGCCGCCGGCCCCGCCCGTCACCAGCGCCACGCGGCCGGCGAGGGACTTGGGCTTGGGCATGCGCTGGAGCTTGGCCTCCTCCAGGAGCCAGTACTCGATGTCGAACGCCTCCTGCTCGGGCAGGCCCCGATAGGTGTCGACGCCCGATGCCCCGCGCATCACGTTGATCGCGTTGCGGTAGAACTCCGAGGCGATGCGGGCCGTCGCCTTGTCCTTGGCGAAGGCGATCATGCCGATGCCGGGCACGAGATAGATCACCGCGTTCGGGTCGCGCATCCCTGGGGAGTCCGCGTGGCGGCAGCGCTCGTAATAGGCGGCGTAGCCGGCGCGGTACTCCTCGATCGCCTGCGGCAGCGAGGCGACGAGCGCGTCGAGGTCGCCGGTGGCAGGGTCGTAGGACAGGACCAGCGGGCGGATCTTGGTGCGCAGGAAGTGGTCGGGGCAGGAGGTGCCGAGCGCCGCCAAGGGTTCAAGGTCGCGCGAGCCGACGAAGTCGAGGACGGCGGGCGAGTCGTCGAAGTGGCCGACCTTCTTCTCGTCGCCGCCGATGAAGCCGCGGATCGCGGGCATCAGCTTGGCGGCGGCGGCGCGCCGCGCCTCGGGGGCGGCGGGCTGGACGACGAGGCCGCCGAAGGCCGGCTTGTTCGCCAGTTCACCCTCGAACCACTCGATGGCGCGGTTGATGATCCGCAGCGTCGTCTCGTAGCACTCTTTCGCCGTCGCCCCCCAGGTGAAGAGGCCGTGGCTTTCCAGGACGACGCCCTTGGCGGTCGGGTTCTCGCGGGCGAAGCGCGATAGGTCGAGGCCGAGCTGGAAGCCGGGGCGGCGCCAGGGGAGCCAGCCGATCTCGTTCCCGTAGATGCGGCGGGTCAGCTCGCGGCTAATCTTCGTGGCGGCGATGGCGATCACCGCGTCCGGGTGCATGTGGTCGACGTGGGCGTACGGCAGGTAGGCGTGGAGCGGCGTGTCGATGGAGGCGGCGCGCGGGTTGAGGTTGAAGGTGCAATGGGGGAGATAGCCCACCATCGCGTCCTCCATTTCCACGCCTTTGTAGATGCCGCGAAGCGCTTCGAGCTTGTCCTGGTAGAGCGTCGAGAAGCCGTCGAGCTTCATCGTGCCGACGTCCCCGCCCGAGCCCTTCACCCAGAGCACCGTCACCGGCTCGCCGGTCAGCGGGTCGGCCATCTCGACCTTGGCCGAGGTGTTGCCGCCGCCGTAATTGGTGATGCGCTTGTCGGACCCCAGGAGGTTCGAGCGGTAGAGGAGCCGCCCCGGCTCGTCCATCGCGGCCGCCCTGGCGTCGTCCCACAGGTTGGCGAGGCGGTTGGTGGGCATCGAATCCGACATGGGGCAACTCCTCCCGATCAGGTCGGGCGCGCCTCTCCCGGATCAACCGCAGCGCCCTCGTCCATGACGCATCATGTCCGTCCAATCCGCGCAGAAGTCAACATTTTCGATCACATCGGATCATTGTGCGATGCAATATGACGAATTATGCGCGATGTTGATTGACAATTGTCGGGAAAGCGGATGACTTCGCGGTCGGGAGGAACATGGGATCGATGCACGAGCGGGAGCGCCATCGGATCATCCTGGGAGCGGTCGCCAACCGGTCGATCGCGACGGTCGCCGAGCTGTCGGAGCTGACCGGCGCCTCGGAGGCGACGATCCGGCGCGACATCGCCGAGCTCGCCCTCCAGAAGAAGCTGCGCCGGGTGCGCGGCGGCGCCGAGCCCCTGAACCCCTCGCCCTACGGCCAGATCGCCGGCCGCCCGTTCCGCGTGGCGGAAGCGCTGAACGGGCGCGAGAAGCGGGCGATCGCACGGGCCGCGGCGGAGCTGTGCCGCGACGGCGACGCGATCATCCTCAACGGCGGCACCACGACCTTCCAGATGGTCCACTTCCTCGCCAGCCGCCAAGTCCAGGTGATGACCAACTCCTTCGGCATCGCCGAGCACCTGGTGAAGCATTCGAAATGCACCGTGCTCCTGCCGGCGGGCGCGGTGTATCGCGATCAGAGCCTGATCCTCAGCCCCTTCGAGGCCGACGGCATCCGGCATTTCGGCGCGCGGCTGATGTTCATGGGCGCGCAGGCCGTGTCGCACCTCGGCGTCGCCGAGAGCGAGCCGCTGATCGTCCAGAGCGAGCAGCGCCTGATGCGCCAGGCCGAGGAGCTGGTGGTGCTGGTGGATTCCACCAAGTTCGCCGCCCGCTCGGCCATGATCGTCGCGCCCCTGGAGAAGGTCTCGACGATCGTCACCGACGAGAACATCCCCGACGCGGCCGCCGCGATGATCGAGGCGGCGGGGGTTCGCCTGATCGTCGCCCGCGCGAGCGGGACGGACGCGGTGCCCCGCGAGGCCGGCGCCGCCTGACGAGATCCGGCCGCGGGGCCTTCCGCGGCCGCCGATGACCCACGCATGCAACCCGGGAGGAGAAACGCATGTCCCTGATGAAGACCCTGGCGCTCAGCGCCGCCTTCGCCGTCGCGCTGATGGGCGGCGCGGCCTCCGCGCAGGAGCCCGTGCGCATCGCGCTCGTCGTCAAATCGCTCGGCAACGGCTTCTTCGACGCCGCCAACAAGGGCGCCGAGGAAGCGGCCAAGGAGCTCGGCAACACCGAGATCATCTATACCGGCCCGACGACCACCACCGCCGAGGGCCAGATCGAGGTCCTGAACTCGCTCGTCTCGCAGCGCGTCGACGCCATCGCCGTCTCGGCCAACGACCCCGACGCCCTCGCCCCCGTCCTGAAGCGCGCCATGGACCGCGGCATCAAGGTGATCTCCTGGGATTCGGGCGTCGCGCCCGAGGGGCGCATCATGCACCTCAACCCCTCCTCCAACGCGCTGATCGGCGAGACCTGCCTGAAGCTCGCCGCCGCAGCCCTCCCCGAGGGCAAGGGCGACGTCGCGATCCTTTCGGCTACTGCCACCTCGACCAACCAGAACGTCTGGATCGAGGAGATGAAGAAGGCGCTCCCGAACTATCCCGGCATCAACATCGTCACCACCGTCTACGGCGACGACCTGTCGGACAAGAGCTACCGCGAAGCGACCGCTCTCCTCCAGGCCCATCCCGAGGTGAAGGTCATCATCGCCCCGACCTCGGTCGGCATCGTCGCGGCCGCCCAGGCCGTCGCGGATGCCGGCAAGACCGGCCAGGTCTTCGTCACCGGCCTCGGCCTCCCTTCCGAGATGGCCGGCGCGATCAAGGCGGGAACATCGAAGTCCTTCGCCATCTGGAACCCGATCGATCTCGGCTATTCCGCCGCCATGCTCGCCCATGACCTCGTCGAGGGCGACATCACCAAGGTCGAGCCGGGGCAGAAGCTGAAGGCCGGCCGCATGGGCGAGATCACGG
>CANJKV010000093.1 GCA_947474855.1 Aurantimonadaceae bacterium
AAAAGGCCCCGGCCTCCATTCCGAAGCCAGGGCCTCTCCGATCGCGTCGAACGACGATGCGTAGCGCTCAACGACCTGCCAGTACATCCGTGGTCAGGCGCGTTGAGCGCGCATGCGGCATCGTTCGAGTGGAGCTCCGAAGCTCGCTTAGCTCGCGAGTTCGAGATTGTCCGCCGACATCTTGCCGGTCTTGCGGTCCGACACGAGGTCGAACGTAATCTTTTGGCCTTCGCGCAGATCGCTGATGCCGGCGCGCTCGAGGGCGCTGACATGCACGAAGGCATCCTTGCTGCCGTCGCTCTGCTCGATGAAGCCGAAGCCCTTGTCGTGGCTAAACCACTTGACGGTTCCCTGAGACATGGGACACCTCTCTACGAATAAAAGTCCATCGGCTCGCACGATCTGCGAACCGTTAACGATCGAAATATGGAATGAAGCAAGATGATCAGACGCCCGAAAGGACGAGAGGCCAACTGATCCGGCCGTGTTCGATAATGTCTATATGGACGATGCGGATCGAAATTGCAAGGACTGCTGGTGGCGATATCGATTCAGACCGGATTCGTCGGCCTGTTTTCGCGGCGAATGCCTCTCGCCCATCCATGAAAGCTACGATCTCATCTGGTGCCTGACATGGTCCGGGCGCTTCCGGGAACAATCTCCCGCGATCTCATGCTTCGACGATCTCCCTGCCCTGGCGGATGAGCCGACGAGTGCCGATGCCAAGTGGTCGGCGACGTGGATGCCTTGCCTGACGCGTTTGCGCACCACTTACATCCGCGAGGCTGGTGCTGATTGGTGCTCCCACCACGACACGCGGAGCCCAGCCGCCGAGCGTCGATCACGGAGGCCGGCTATGTGGACGATCAACGAGGCATACGACGAAGGCAGGACCGCCTATCAGGGCGGACATGTCGAGGAAATCGACTGCCCCTACCAGCGAGACACGATCCCGGCCGTGATGTGGATCGGCGGCTATCGGGATGCCGAGCAGAAGGACATGCGCTTCGTGCAGCGCTTCGATCCGGGCTTGGGAGGCGCGCGATGACGACGGGATCGTGGCTCCGCCTCACGGCCCATCCCTCCGGGTCGTCCATCGCGATCAACATGATCAACGTCTGGCGGCTGGATGAAGGCCACGACGGCACGACGGAGATCCATTCGCTGGGCGCCAACACGGCAGGAGCCTCGGCATCGGTTCGCGTGTCGCAGTCCGTGGATGCGATCCTTGCCATGCTGGACCGGGACGCGGTCCCGGCCGAACGGGACGATCGGCCTCCGGCCAATCAGAACCATTTCGTCAGGCATCTCTACCGCAGCTCCAACGGAGACGAGTGGAGCCTCGAGCGCGATGATCGAAGCCGGCAGGTGTTCGTTCGACATCGCGCCAACGAGGCATCCGGCGGCACCGAAAGCTGCGTGGAGGTCGGGCGGTTTCTTTGTTCCGGCGGCGATGATCCTCAACGGCGCGAACTGATCCGGTTGATCGGAACGCTTGTCTGATCGCCGATCAGACGTCGTCGCCGACATGCCGAACGCCGGTCGGCCTGGGCCGATCCGACATTCAAGCCGGACGATGCGCGAACAAGCGCGCCGAACCATCCCGAACTTCAATCGCTCGGCGTGAGGATCAGGAGAATGTTCATGGCGTCGAACACACCCTGCGAGCACGGCCTTGCTGCATTCGAGCAAGAACAGCCGACCTCATCTTGCGAACATCCTCCGGGCTCGGGCCGAGCCCGGAAATAGGATCGCGGCTGGACGGACGGCCCGATCGCGGACCGGCTCGAGGCGAGCGAAGAGCGCAGTTTCCGAAGACGGCGAGCGCAATGCGTCAGCTTCGGTCCGTGCCTCCCAGGGCCGTCAGGATGAAGCGCTTGTCGAAGGGTTTGCCGACGATGCCGAGAGGCCGGATAGCGGCCATCTCGTCCTGGATCGAGGCTTCGACGCAGCCGCTGATCAGGAGACTTGGAACATCGTGACGCTCGCGCAGCGCGCGCGCGAGCGTCAGGCCCTTTTCGCCGTTGATCAGGCCGAGGTCGACGATGGCGGCGTCGACGCCGACGCGGCCGGCAAGCTCCAACGCCTGGTCGATGCCCGATACCGATCCCGCCACCGCGTATCCGGCCTGCTCCAGGATCATCTCCAGCTCCATGCGCGTGAAGATGTCGTCCTCGACGATCAGGATGCGCTTCGACATGGAGCATCTCCTTCGAGCGAAGAGCGATCGGCCGAAGGGCCGGATGAACCTCCCGGCATAAGTGGGACCGACCGGCTTTCTTACAAACGCCGCGACGAATACGCGTCACCTCGGATCCGAACTGCCCGGCCGTCGCGCCCCCAAGGGCGCGCTTCGTGATCGCGAATCGACGAGACGCGCTTTAGCGAGCCAGCAGCTTCCGGATTTCGGCGGCCAGCTGATCCTGGCTGTAGGGCTTGCCGAGCCTCGGCAGTTCCAAACGCGCGCCGGAAGGAAGCTCGGCATAGCCGGTGGCGATGAGGATCGGCATGCCGGGGAAGAGGGCGAGCGCCGCTTCGGCGAGTTCCGCGCCGTTCATGCGGGGCATGGAGAAGTCGGTGATCATCAGGTCGAAGGGACCCTCGCTGCGCAGGATCTCGAGCGCCTGCGGGCCGGAACTCGCCTCGACCACCTCGTGGCCGAGATCCTCCAGCATGTCGAGCGTGCTCATCGCGATCAGCATGTCGTCGTCCACCGCCAGGATGCGCGCCCGGATCGGATCGGCCGGCTCCCTCGGCGCGGCCGTGGTCGGCGGCGCGGGAACAACCGCGTCCGGCACGCTCGCCGCATCGGCGGCCGGCAGCCAGAGCTCGGCGCGCGTGCCCCGGCCCGGTTCGCTCGACAAGCGCAGGGCGCCGTGAAGCTGGACGGCGAGGCCGTGGATCATGGAAAGGCCAAGCCCGGTGCCCTTGCCCACGCCCTTGGTGGAGAAGAAGGGCTCCGTCGCCTTCTTCAGCGTGTCCGCGTCCATGCCCTGGCCCGTGTCGCACACGGTGAGCCGCACGTAGTCGCCGGGCGCAAGATCGCCCTCGCCTCTCGCATGGTCGACCCGGATTCTCAGCTCGCCCCCGTTCGGCATGGCGTCGCGGGCGTTGACGGCGAGGTTGAGGACCGCGAGCTCCAGCTGGTTGGCGTCCACCATCGCGATCGGCGCCGCCTCGGGAAGGTCGAGCCGGAATTCGACGGAGTTCCCGAGCGAACGCTCGAGAAGGTCGGTCATGCCGGTGAGGAGCTCGGACAGGTTCCGCGGCTCGACGAGAAGATCCTGGCGGCGCGCGAAGGCGAGGAGGCGCTGCGTCAGCGCCGCGCCGCGCTGCGCGCCCTTCAAGGCGCCGTCGATGAGGCGGGCCGCGCGCGGATCCTCGCCCAGGTGCTTGCGCAGAAGGTCGAGGTTGCCGAGAACGGCCATCAGGAGGTTGTTGAAGTCGTGCGCGACCCCGCCCGTCAGCTGCCCGATCGCCTCCATCTTCTGGCTCTGGCGAAGCAGCGTTTCCATGCGTTCGCGCTGATCGACCTCCGCCATGACGACCCGGTGCGCCGCTTCGAGCTCGGCCGTGCGCGCAGCGACCCGCGCTTCGAGCGTCTCGTTCAAGCGACGAAGACTCTCTTCCGCCGTCCGGCGCTCCTTGATGTCGGCCGAAACGCCGACGAGCCTGACCTTGCGTCCGTCGCGATCGTGGACGACCCGGCCGTTGATCGCCGCCCAGTGGATCGAGCCGTCGCGCCATAGGGTCCGGTACTCGATGGTATAGTCGGCGCCCGTCTCGACGCTGTCGCCCACGGCCGATCGCATCCGCGCCCGGTCGTCAGGATGGATACCGCCCAAAAGCTCGGAACACCCGAAGGCTTCCCCGGGCGCGTATCCGAAGATGGCCTTGCACGTGGCCGAGGCCGTCAGCTCCCGGGTCGTGAGATCGAGTTCCCAGGATCCGAGCCGTCCGGCGAGCAGCGCGGTTCGCAGTCGCTGCTCGCCTTCGTGCAGCTCCTCCATGCGCGTGCGCGCTTCGAGCTGGCGCTGGCGACCGCGCGCGGCGGTCCGGGCCAGGCTGACAAAGGACGTCGGATGAAAGGGGCGTTCGAGAAACGAAACATTGCGCAGCACCTCCGCCAGCCGGGCGGCGCCGGGATTATGCTCCGGCCCGCCGCCGCGCTGGGTGAGGACGATGAACTGGAAGTCGGACCAGGCGGGCTGCGCCCTCAGTCGCGCCGTCAGCCCGCGCAGGTCGGCCGCGCGCAGGGTCTCCTCGGTGACGATGGCGAAGCACGCGCTATCGTCGATGCGGCTCTCGAGGTCGGGCAGATCGCTGCAGATGTCGGCTTCGAGCCCGGCCTCCCGCAGGATGGCCGCCGCGAGTTCGGCATCACGCCCTTTGGGAGCGAGGATCAGGACGTGCGGCTCGCTCACCTTAGGTGTCGGCCTCGGGCGCCATGAGGGCGGAGGTCACGGGCGCGGCCTCGACGAGCGTCGGCACGCCGCGCAGGACGCCCTGGAAGCCCGTGATCGGCTCTCCGAGGCTGAGACCTCCGTCATTGATGCGGTACTCCCGGATGGTGTCCTCGTGCCGCCCGGACCGCTTCTTGATGACCGACACCGCGCGCCGCACCGTGCCCAGCGCCTCGAAATAGCGCAGGAGGACCACCGTGTCGGCGAGGTAGGTCACGTCGACCGGCGTCTTCATGTCGCCGACGAGACCGTGCTGGGCCAGCGTCAGGAAGGTCGTCGCGCCCTGCCGGTTCAGGTATTGCAGGAGCTCGTGGATGTGAAGGACGAGCGCGTTCTCCTGCGGCATGGAGGCCTGATAGCCGTTGAGGCTGTCGATCACGACGGTCTTCGCCTGCGCCTTGTCGACGTAATCGCGAACGCGCTGCGCGAACTCTCCCGGCGAGAGTTCGGCGGCGTCCACCTGCTCGATGTGCAGGAGGCCGGCGGCTCGCATGGCCTCGAAGTCGAAGCCGATAGCTCGCGTGCGATCGAGAAGCAGTCCCAGTTCCTCGTCGAACACGAAAATGGCCGCCCGCTCGCCGCGCGCGATCGCGGCGGCGACGAACTGGAAGGCGAAGGTGCTCTTTCCCGTGCCCGCCGGACCGAGAACCAGCGTGCTTGAGCCCTGCTCGATGCCGCCGCCCAGAAGGGCATCGAGTTCCGGAATGCCGCTCGTGTTCCGGGTGCGATCGAACTGCGTCCTGTGCTCGGCCGACACCAGGCGCGGAAACACGGCGACGCCGCCGCGCCGGATGGTGAAGTCGTGATAGCCGCCCCGGAAGCGCTGGCCGCGGTACTTCATGACGCGCATGCGCCGACGCTCGGCACCGTAGTCTGGCGCCAGCTCCTCCAGCTTGACGACGCCGTGCGCGACGCTGTGCACCGTCTTGTCCATCGACTCCGACGTGAGATCGTCGAGAAGGAGCACGGTGGCACCCTGGCGGGCGAAGTAGTGCTTGATGGACAGGATCTGGCGGCGGTAGCGCAGGGAGCTCTGAGCGAGGAGACGGATCTCCGACAGGCTGTCGAGAACGACGCGGGCGGGCTTGACCCGCTCGAAGGCCTGGAAGATCGCCCTCGTGGCTTCGCCGAGTTCCAGGTCGGACGAGTAAAGGAGGCTCTGCTCGCGATCGGCGTCGAGCAGGGCGTCGGGCGGGATCAGCTCGACGACCTCGACGTTGTCGTCGATCGTCCAGCCGTGCGAGGCGGCGGTTTCCCGAAGCTCCTGCTCGGTTTCCGAGAGCGTGATGTAGAGGCCCGTCTCGCCGTCCTCGGCGCCGGTCAGGAGGAAGCGGAGCGCGATGGTCGTCTTGCCCGTGCCCGGGCTTCCCTCGAGCAGGAAGACGTGGCCCTGCGACAAGCCTCCCGACAGGATGTCGTCGAGACCGGGAACGCCCGTCCTGGCCATGGGCCGCAAGCCGTCGCTAGTCACCAATGCCTCCGATCAACTTCAGCGTCTCGGGCGGAAGCGTATGGATGGGATAATCGGTCGTCTCGACCGTGGCCGTGTCCAGCCGGTCGAGGTCATGTTGATTCTGGCGCATGAGCCATACGCGTCCAGGCACGCCGCAGAAGCGCTCGAGGCGCAGGGCCATGTCCGGCGAGATACCAGCCCGCCCGCTGAGGATCCTGTGCAGGGTCTGGCGGGTGACGCCGAGATCACGCGAGGCCTGGGTCACCGACAGGCTCAGAACCGGCAGCACGTGAAGGCGCAGCAGGGTTCCCGGATGCGCGGCCCGGCCGACCCAATCCCCTGGTTCCGCAGTGTTCATCGCTTCCTGTAACGTTTGGCGCGACAGCTGGCAATGCGAGCGGCAGGGCGCGGCATCGGCCGCGCTCCGGCTCGCGGACGCATCCCGAACGACGCGCCGGTTCCATCGATTTTCCGGTGGACGCTCGGGCAAACGACCTCGCCGTCGAGGTCGATGCGGCGGCGAGGAACGTGGCGACAGCGACTGCCCCCAAGGCACCCACGTGTCGGCGCGTGGGCGATGTCGCTCAGGCCACGCGGTCTGGAGGCCGCAGCATCTCCAGAAGTTCCAGGGCGTTCCGGGTGGCGGCCCCGTGCATGGTGTTGTCAAAGATGGTCCACACCTCCGCTCCACCTGCGCCGAGCGCCGCGGCGGCCTCCGCGTGGCTCTCGATCCGGCGCCGCTCATAGGGCGTGTCGTAGATCCGCGGCGAGCCGTGCAGACGAAAGTAGGCCATGCCGCTCCATCCTCCGGGCCGGGCCGCGGTCGCCGAGAGTGCGGGGTCGGCCGCAACCCGCGCCACGCCGCTGCGCTGCAGGAGATGGTCGGCGTCCGGCGTGAACCAGCTGGCATGTCGGGGCTCCAGGACGGCCCGCCCTCCGACGATCGACCGGAACGCCTCGAGGAACTCGGCCGCGAGTGCGCCGGGATAGATGAAGCTCGGAGGGAGCTGCACGAGAACCGGGCCGCGCTTCACGCCAAGGCCCGCGGTCTCGTCCGCGAAGGCCTGCAGGAGCGGTTCGCAGTTCCTGAAGCGGCGCTCGTGGGTGATGGCGCCGGGCAGCTTGACCGCGAACCTGAAGTGATCCGGCACGCTGGCCGCCCACCGCTCGTAGGTCGAGCGGCGATGCGGTCGATAAAAGCTGCTGTTGATCTCGACGGCCGGGAGGCGAGCGCCGTAGCGCTCGAGATGGCTTCCCGCGCTCGGAAAATCCTCCTTGGAGGACGCCGGGATCGACCAGCCTGCGACGCCGACGATCAAGGGCATCGGTGACGAGCCATCGACCCGCAAGGCTGTCGCCTCACCCCTCCGTCTCGGTCGCCGTTATGATTTCCGCGCCGCGCAGCAGGCGCAAGGCGGCTGCCGCGTCGCGGACGCCTTGCGGAAGCCCCGCGACGTGCCCGAGGTGGATGAGGCGGTAAAGGCGCCCCAGCTCGGCCGCGTCGGCCTGGACCATGTCGCGAACGCCCGATGCCTTCTCCTCCACCTCCTCCCGGCTCTGGCCCAGGATGCGGGCGGCTTCGTCGATGCCGAGGCCGCACTGGGCGATACATGCGGAAAAGACGGTCATCGAGGCACCTCATGCATGGTCGTTTCGGGTGGATGCGACCTCCGGTTCAAACCGGCGCAAGGCCCGGATGTTTCATCGATCGACCCGCTTGGACCATCTCACGAAACCATTTTTCGACGAAGCGCAAGGTGACGAGACCGGACCGCCCCACCGGGTCAGGACCAGCCTTCCCCGAGGCTTTCGAGCCGACGATCGTCGCCCGCGGCGATGGGGGACCTCACAGCGGGAAGTGGCAGGCGGCGAGCGTGCCGCCGTCCTTCGCCTCCAGGCGCGGGCGCTCCTTGCGGCAGCGATCCCGCGCGCGCGCGCAGCGCGGCTCGAAGCGGCAGCCGGCGGGGATGTTCGCCGGGCTCGGCGGCTCCTTGCCGGGCAGGCGGGCGCTCCGCGCCTTGCGGGCGCCGAGGTGCGGCTCCGGGATCGCGTCGAGGAGCGCCGCCGTATAGGGATGGCGCGGCGCCTCGAAGATCGCGTCGACATCGCCGATCTCGACGATCGCGCCGAGATACATGACCGCCACCCGCGTCGAGATCTGCCGCACCACCGCGAGGTCGTGGGCGATGAAGACGTAGGTGAGGTTGAAGCGGTCGCGCAGGTCGCAGAAGAGGTTGACGATCTGCGCCTGGACCGAGACGTCGAGCGCGGAGACCGGCTCGTCCGCGACGATGAGCTTCGGCCGCAGCGCGAGGGCGCGCGCGATGCCGATGCGCTGGCGCTGGCCGCCGGAGAGCTCGTGGGGATAGCGCCGGGAAAAATCGGCCGGCAGCTCGACGCTGGCCAGAAGCTCGGCGATGCGGGCCTCGATTTCGGACGGGCTCGCCAGGCGATGGACGCGCAGGGGCTCGGCCAGGAGGTCGCCGATCCGCCGGCGCGGGTTCAGCGAAGCGTGGGGATCCTGGAAGACCATCTGCAGCTCGGCGCGCAGCGGGCGCATCCGGCGCATGGGCAGCGCGCCGATGTCCCGGCCGTCGAACTCCAGCCGGCCGCCGGAGAGGTCGTGGAGCCGCGTCAGGCAGCGCCCGAGGGTGGACTTGCCGCAGCCGGATTCGCCGACGAGCCCGAGCGTTTCGCCGGGCATGACGGCGAAGGACACGTCGTCCACCGCCGTCAGCACGCGGCGGCGGGACGGGAACCAGGAGCCGCCGGTCACGAAGCGCTTGGTGAGGCCGCTCGCGCGCACCAGCGGGCGCGGCTCGGCGGCAGCGGCGGGCGCCGCGGCAGCGAGGGGGCCGAGAAGGGGCATCGCGGTCACGCGGCGATCTCCCCGGCGCGGCGGAAGCCCTGCTTGGTCTCCCTTGGCAGGAAGCAGGCGACGCGGCTGCCGCCCTCCGGCACGAGCGGCGGGCGCGCCGCGCAGGGGGCGAAGGCGTAGGCGCAGCGGGGCGCGAAGGCGCAGCCCGCCTCCGGCGCCCCGCGCGAGGGCGGCAGGCCGGGAATGCCGGTGAGCCGCGCCGGCCGGGGCCCGCGCAGCGGCGGGATCGAGTTGAACAGGCCGTGGGTGTAGGGATGGCGGGGCGCCGCGAACAGCGCCTGCACCGGCCCGCTCTCGACGATCCGCCCAGCATACATGACCGCGACCGTATCGGCGATCTCGGACACCACGCCGAGATCGTGGGTGACGAAGACGATCCCCGTGCCGTGGTCGCGGCGCAGCCGGTCGAGAAGCGCCAGGATCTGCGCCTGGACCGTCACGTCGAGCGCCGTCGTCGGCTCGTCGGCGACGATGAGCCTCGGCTCACACGACACGGCCATGGCGATGACGACGCGCTGGCGCATGCCGCCGGACAGCTCGTGGGGATAGCGCTCGACGACGCGCGCCGGGTCGGGAATGCCGCATTCGGCCAGAAGCGCCACCGCCTTGTCGCGGGCCGCGCGCTTCGAAAGCGAGGAATGGGCGCGGATCTGCTCGACGATCTGCCAGCCCACCGTGTGGACGGGGGTGAGCGCCGTCATCGGGTCCTGGAAGATCATCGCGGCCCTTGCGCCGCGGATGCGGCGCAGGCGCCGGTGCGGCATGCCGACGAGTTCCTCGCCGTCGAGCCGCACGGAGCCGGAGAGAACCGCGTTCGGGTCGAGGATCAGGCCGAGGATCGAGAGCAGCGTCTGCGTCTTGCCCGAGCCGGATTCGCCGACGAGGCCGAGGACCCGGCCCGCTTCGACATCGAGTGACACCCCCTCGACGGCCCGGACCAGGCCGCGCTCGGTGCGGAAGGCGACGGACAGGTCGCGGATCTGGAGAAGCGGCTCAGCCGGCACGGCGCACCCTCGGATCGACGACAGCGTAGAGCGCGTCGACGAGGGCGTTGGCCGCGACGACGAAGAAGGAGGCGTAGAGGACGGTCGTCAGGATCACCGGCAGGTCGAGCGTCTGGAGCGCGTCGTAGGTCAGCTTGCCGACGCCGCGAAGGCCGAAGACCACCTCCGTGAGCAGCGCCCCGCCCCCGATCAGGGCGCCGAAGTCGAGGCCGAACATGGTGACGAAGGCGATCAGCGAGGAGCGGACCCCGTGGCGGAGGAGGATGCGGCTCTCGGGCAGGCCCTTGGCGCGAGCGGTGCGCACGAAGTCCTCCTGCATGGTCTCGATGAGGTCGGCGCGCAGGATCCGGCCGTAGAGGCCGATGTAGAGGATCGCGAGCGTCACCCAGGGAATGACCAGCGCCTTGAACCAGCCGGCGGGGTCGGTGAGGAGGGGCTTATAGCCGAGCGGCGGCACCCAGGAGAACAGGAACGTGTGATGCAGGCGGCTCTGGCTGAGAAGGTTCATCACCTCGCCCACCCAGAAGACGGGCATGGAGACGCCGACGAGGCTCAGCGCCATCAGGCTCCGGTCCGTCCAGCCGCCGCGCGTCGCGGCCGCCGCGACGCCGACGATCAGCCCGCCGATCACCCAGAGCACCGCGGCGCCGAGGACGAGGGAGAGCGTTACGGGGATCGCCTTGATCACCGCCGGCACGACCTTCTGGCCCCGGTTCACGAAGGAGGTGAGGTCCTGGGTCACGAAGAGGCGCTTCATCATGACCGCGTATTGAACGGGAAGCGGCTGGTCGAGGCCGAAGCTCTGGCGCACCTGGGCGAGGGTCTCGGGCGATGCGTTGCGCCCGGCGATGCGCGCGGCGGGATCGCTGCCGGGGGTCGCGAAGAAGATCAGGAAGACGACGACGCTGATGCCGAACATCACGAAGACGAGCCGGCCGAGGCGGGACAGGATCGCGAAGAGCATCAGGCGATCCTGACCTTGGCGCGCGGGTCGAATGCGTCGCGCACGCCGTCGCCGAGGATGTTGAGGCAGAGAACGGTCAGCGCGACCGCGAGGCCGGGCGCCAGCGCCACGATGGGTCGCGAGTAAAGAAGCCCCTGCCCGTCCTGGATGATCGTGCCCCAGGAGGCGTCCGGAGGCTGGACGCCGATCGACAGGAAGGAGAGCGAGGACTCCGTGATCATGTTCAGCGCGAGGAGGATCGGCACGAGGACGATCACCCGCGGCATGATGTTGGGCAGGAGGTCCTTGACGAAGATGCGCCAGGGCGGAACGCCGAGCGCGATGGCCGCGGCGATGAACTCCGAGCGCATGAGGCTGAGCGTCTGCCCGCGGATCGGCCGGGCGACGTAGGGCACGTAGACCACGCCGATGATGGCGATGGGCAGCCAGAGGCTTCCCGCGCGGATGTCGATCGGGCCGATCGTCAGGCCTTCCGCGATGAGGACGATCGAGAGCGAGATCGCGAGAAGGTAGATCGGAAAGGCCCAGAGAACGTCGAGGACGCGGTTGAGCACCCCGTCGACGATACCGCCGAAGAAGCCGCAAAGGAGGCCGATCGCGACGGCGAAGACGAGGGTCAGGAGGGTCGCCGCGCCGGCGATGAGCAGCGAGTTGCGCCCGCCGTAAAGCATGCGCGCGGCCACGTCCCGGCCCTGGTTGTCGGCACCGAGCATGTAGGGGCCGAAGGCCCAGGTGGGGCCGATCGGCGTGACGCCGAGGCCGAGGCCGGTGGTGGAGGGCGCGAGCACCGGCTGCGCCGTGCCGTCGATCGTCACCTCGCCGTTGAGATTGGTGGCGAAGGGATTGGTGCCGGACACGGCCGAGGCGTAGAGGGGCGCCGCCGCGCAGGCGAGTGCGACGAGACACAGGACGGCGAGCGCCACCATGGCGCCCCGGTCGCGCCGCAGCCGCCGCCAGGCCGTCGCCCAGGGGCCGGACGATGCCTCCTTCGCCCCGCCGAGGGCCGGGTCCTGCGGCGGAGCGGCGGCGGGCAGAGCTAACGGGTCGAGGATGCGGTCGGTCACGAGGCGCCGTGTTCCTGTGGCGGCACGAGCCCGGGCACGGAGACCGCCCGCGCCTGTGCCGGAAAGCTTACTGGACCGCGAGCTTGGAGAAGATCGCGTAGAATTGCGGGCTGAAGGTGAAGTTCTGGACCCGCGAGGACACAAAGTCGACGCGCTTCGGGGTGAAGAGCACGGCGGCGGGGGCCGCATCCGTCACCATCTTGTCGACCTCCGTCCAGATCGGCAGGGCCGACGCCGGATCCGTGACTGCGGCGGCGAAGGCTTGCTTCATCTTGGCCTCGACGGCCTCGTCGCAGAAGCCAGCGATGTTGACCGACGCGTCCGAGCCCGGATGGAAGGAGCCGCAGGAGAACAGAACGTTCAGAAAGTTCGAGGGCGAGGGATAGTCCTGGAACCACTGCGAGATCGAGATCTGCACCTTGTTGTTGGTGTTCTGGATGTAGGTGAACTGGAGGTTCTGCGAGATCGGCTGGACGCTTGCCTTGTAGCCGAGCTCGGTCAGGACGTCCTGGAGGTAGACGCCGATGGCGCGCGACACCACCGTGTCCTCGGCGATGATCTTCACCTCCTGGCCCGCCGTCCCGGATTCGGCGACGAGGGCCTTCGCCTTCTCCATGTCCGGCGCGCTCCAGGTCGTGCCGGGATTGGCCGTGTAGGGGCAGTAGGGCTCATAGCCGGGAAAGCCCGGCGGCAGGATCTGGCAGGCCGGCTGGGCGAGGTTGGCGCCGCCGAAGAGCTTGACGATGGCGTCGCGGTCGATGGCGAAGTTCACGGCCTGACGCACCTTCGGATCGTCGAAGGGCGCAAGGTTCGTGTTCATCGGCGCGTACCACATGGCCGAGAGCGGGTGCAGTGACACTTGGGCTTCGTACTGCGTGCCGATTTCGGCGAGGCGGTCGGGCGGGGGCGGGTCGAACATCCAGTCGGCATCGCCGTTCTGGATGGCCGTGACGGCGGCCTCCTCGGTCAGGCCGAAATCGTAGGAGATGTCGTCGACGAAGCCCTCGGGCTGGGCGTCGGCGCTCCACTCCTTGAATTCGGGATTGCGCACGAGCTTCAGCGAGGCGTTGGGGTCGTAGGACTGGACGGCATAGGCGCCGGTGCCGGGGATCGGGGTCGTGCCCTGGTCGCTCGCGGGCGTTCCGGCCGGCAGGATGTAGGCGTGGGGCACGGCGAGCTTCTGGAGGAACTCGCCGTCCGGGGCGGTCAGGTTGATCGTGACCGTGCCTGCCGCCTTGTCGGCGACGACGCCGCCCTCCAGCGTGCAGTCGGCGGGCGCCGAGAGGCATTTGTCGGCGCCGACGATGCCGTTGTAGAAGGTGCCCGCGGTCGGGCCGGAGACCTTGAAGATGCGCTGGAGCGAGGCGACGACGTCGTCCGTCGTCAGCTCCTGGCCGTTCGAGAACTTGATGCCCGGCCGGAGCTTGAAGGTGTAGGTCTTGCCCTCGTTCGTCGCCTCGGGCAGCGCTTCGGCGAGGTCCGCCACGACCTCGAAGCCCGTCTCGTCGCCGACCTTCCGGAAGGTCACGAGGCCGTCATAGGCGATGTAGAAGACCTGCCACTGCTGCAGCGTGTAGTTGATGTGCGGGTCGATCGTGCCGGAGGCCGCGCGGGCGAGCAGGCGCAGCGAGCCGCCCTTCTCCTGCGCGCCCGCGGGCGCGAGCGCCGCGCCGAAGAGGACGGCGCCGCCCGCCAGGGCGGCGGCAAGGGCTCGAAGTCTCAGCCGGTGCATCGGGCGTGTCTCCTGGTGGCGCGGACGTCCTGGCGGCGGAGCGCGGCCCGGATCGGTTCCGAAGCTTTAATCCGGCGGGGCGTTCGAGCTAGCTATCAAAAGCGATAGGGTCAGAGCGCCGCGTCGAGCAGGCGGTAGTGCGCGGCGCGCGCGACGGCCTGGAAGCGGTTCTTCGCGCCGAGCTTTCGGCCGGCGCTGTTGAGGTGGAGGGTGACGGTCGGCACCGAGCGGTCGAGCTTTCGCGCGATCTCCTTGGCCGTCAGGCCCTCGGCGCACAGGCTGAGGCACTGCACCTCGCGCGGTGACAGGCGCATGTGGCGCGAGCGGCGGGTTTCCTGCGAGAAGCCGGCGCGTGCGATCTCGTGGAAGCTCTGGCCGATCACGCCGACGAGGGGCGCGAGGGCGCCCGCGCGCTCCGAGAAGTCGGTGTCCGGATCGATGCAGATGGCGGTGAAGGTGGCGAGGTCCCCGCCGGGATGGTGGATCGGAACCGTCACGCCGCAGGAGAAGCGCATGTCGCGCATGTAGCCGAGCACGGGATCGTGGCGCTCGCAAAGCACGGTCTCCATCACACGGCTCTGCCGGCCGAGGCCGGACCAGACGAAGGGCGCGGCGGTGGCGAGCGCCGCGTCCTGCACCGGATCGAGCTGGTAGAAGCCGGAGCGCCAGAGCTGCATCATGTCGGCCGGCACGCGCCGCGCCTCCAGGATGTTCGGCGTGATCAGAACCCCGTCATGGGTGCGCGGCACGGGCGTATAATCGTAGATGACGGCGCTGAAGCCCGCATCCCCGACGAGCCCGAGGGCCGCGTCGAGCGCGGCATCGAAACCCATGCCGGGCGTCAGGCGGGTCTGGATGTCGGGCAGGTGCGGCATGGGGCTTCAGGCGCGGGCGGCATGGCGGGGATGCTGGCACCTTCCCGCCTGCCCGTCAATTATGCGCGCTCAGATAACGGGCAGAAGGGCCGGCCCCGCGACGCTCACCCCTCTCCTTTTCGATAGCTGTCGGCGAACCCACTCGGCGCTTAAAGCTCGCGGGACCATCCGAAGGAGGCTCCGCCATGTCCGCCGCCGCTGCAACCGCCGCCACGCCGTCCGCGACCGAAGGCGTCGCGCCGCACGGCCCCTACCAGACCTGGTACCGCGTGACGGGGGACCTCGCCTCGCCGCGCCTGCCCCTCGTCGTCGCCCATGGCGGGCCGGGCTGCACGCACGACTACGTCGACAGCTTCAAGGAGCTGGCGGCCAACGGTCGAGCGGTGATCCACTACGACCAGATCGGCAACGGTCGCTCGACGCACCTGCCCGACAAGGGCGGCGACTTCTGGACGGTCGACTTCTTCCTGGGCGAGCTCGACAACCTTCTCGCCCATCTCGGGATCCAGGGCCGATATGCCCTTCTCGGCCAGTCCTGGGGCGGCATGCTCGCCTCCGAGCACGCGGTGCGCCGGCCCGCCGGACTGAAGGCGCTGATCCTCGCCAACTCGCTCGCCTCGATGGAGCTCTGGGTTGAGGGCTGCAACAAGCTGCGCTCGGAACTGCCCGAGGCGGTTCGGGAGGCCCTCGACCGGCACGAGGCGGCGGGCACGACGCAGGACCCGGAATACCTGACGGCCTCGCGCGTCTTCTACGACCGCCACGTCTGCCGCGTGACGCCCTGGCCGGACGAGGTCGCCCGCACCTTCCTGGCCGTGGAAAGCGACCCGACCGTCTACCACACGATGAACGGGCCGAACGAGTTCCACGTCGTCGGCACCATGCGCGACTGGACGGTGATCGACCGCCTGGACCGGATCGAGGCCCCGACCCTGGTGTTTCGCGGCGCCTATGACGAGGCGACGGCCGAGTGCGTCCAGCCCTTCATCGACCGCATCCCGAACGTCGAATCCGAGGTCTTTCCGCAGTCCAGCCACATGCCCCACGTCGAGGAAAAGGACGCCTGCCTGTCGCGCGTCGAAACATTCCTCCGGCTCCACGACTGAGCGGACCTGCCCCGCCCCACCCGGCGTCGGCCGCCGGCGGGCACGGGGACATGGGCGAAGCTCGCCCGCAGCATCTCAGAACGCCCTCGCGCGCAGGGTCCGGGAACCCGCGGCGTCGCACCTGCCGTCCTGATCGCGGATGCGGGTCCGCCTGCGAGATGCCGTCGCCGCTGCTTCGATCGCCGGACCGCGCTTCAGCCTTCGACGGCGCAGCCGAGCTTCTGCAGGGCGGCGTCTACCCAGGCGCGGTCGTTGCGACCGGCCTTGATCGCCTCCATCTGGCGCGTCTCGGCCTCGTGCTTGGCCGAGGCCGCGGCATGGATCTCGGCGACGTGGTCGAAGGGCACGGCGAGGAGGCCGTCTCCGTCGCCGCAGACGAGGTCGCCGGGCTCGATCACCATGCCGTCGATGGCGATGGGCACGTTCACCTCGCCGGGGCCGTCCTTGTAGGGGCCGCGATGCGTCACACCGGCGGCGAAGACGGGGAAGGAGCCCTCGGCGATTTCCTCGCTGTCGCGGATCGCGCCGAAGATCACGATGCCGGCGAGGCCGCGCTTCTCGGCGTGGGCGACCATCAGCTCGCCGATGATCGCGTTGGTGAGGTCGCCGCCCGCGTCCACCACCACGACGTCGCCGGGCGCAGCGATGTCGAGGGCCTTGTGAACCATGAGATTGTCGCCCGGCCGCGTCTTCACCGTCACGGCCGGGCCGGTCATCCGGCCGCCGCGATGCATGGCGTGGAGCGAGGCGCCGCCCGCCGTCATGCGGGACATCACGTCGCTGAGGTTGGCGACGGGCAGGTCGCGGAACTTCGCGACCCAGGCGGCGTCGACGCGGCGACGAACGGGCAGTACCCGGAAA
>CANJKV010000094.1 GCA_947474855.1 Aurantimonadaceae bacterium
CGCGCCGCCGCCTCCCGTTCCAAGGCCCCTTCCCGATGACGGTCACCCTCCTCGACGGCTTGCTTTTCGGCATCATGCTCGTCTCGGCGCTCCTCGCGATGGTGCGGGGCTTCTCGCGCGAGGTCCTGTCGGTCGTGTCGTGGGTCGTCGCCGCGGCGGCCGCCTTCTTCCTCTACGAGCCGCTGACGCCCTTCGCCCGTCAGTACATCTCCAGCGACACGGTCGCGATGGCCGCGGCCGCACTCGGCGTCTTCGTCGTCGCGCTGATCATCGTGTCCTTCATCACGCTGAAGATCGCCGACTTCATCATCGACAGCCGCATCGGCGCGCTCGACCGGATGCTCGGCTTCGTCTTCGGCGCGGTGCGCGGCCTCCTTCTCGTCGTCGTCGCCATGCTGTTCTTCAACTGGCTGGCGCCCGAGGAGCAGCCGACCTGGGTCGCGCAGGCCCGCTCCAAGCCCTTCCTCGACGATCTCGGCGCCCGCCTCGTCGCCGCCCTTCCCGAGGATCCGGAAGCCACGATCCGCCAGCAGTTCGGAACGCCCGGCACCGCCGCGCAGCCCGAGGGCGGCGAGCCGGCGAGCGGCGAGAGCGCAGCGCCCGCCGACACGGCGCCGCCCCCGGCCAACTGACGGGCGCCCCGCCGTGACGGCGCGAACGGGAAACGGTGCGTCATTCACTTTGTCGCGCGGCGGGGAGGACCGACGCGCGATTTCGTTCGCGCGGCGAGGAGGTTGCGCCTATATCGATGCTTTGCGGCCCATAAGCTGCCCGGCCATGGTGTGTGCCCCATGAACCTGATGCCCTTCGGCGATCCGGACGACGACAAGCTCCGCGAGGAATGCGGCGTCTTCGGCATCTTCAAGCGCAGCGAAGCCGCCGCGCTCGTCACCCTCGGCCTCCACGCCCTCCAGCATCGCGGCCAGGAAGCGGCGGGCATCGTGTCCTTCGACGGGTCGCAGTTCCACGTCGAGCGCCATTCCGGGCTCATCGGCGACACCTTCACCAAGCAGTCGGTGCTGGAGCGCCTGCCGGGCGACGTCGCGATCGGTCACACGCGCTACGCCACCACCGGCGGCGGCGGCCTGCGCAACGTCCAGCCCTTCTTCGCCGAGCTGTCCTCCGGCGGCTTCGCCGTCGCCCACAACGGCAACATCACCAACGCCCTGACGGTCCAGCGCGAGCTGCAGCGCCGCGGCTCGATCTTCTCCTCGACCTCCGACACCGAGACGATCCTCCACCTCGTCGCGACGTCGGGCGCGCGCCACTTCCGCGACAAGCTGATCGACGCGCTCTCCCGCCTCGAGGGCGCATTCTCGCTCGTCGGCATGTCGTCGAAGAAGCTCGTCGGCGTGCGAGACCCCCTCGGCATCCGCCCGCTCGTCCTCGGCGATCTCGACGGCGCCTCGATCCTGGCCTCCGAGACCTGCGCGCTCGACATCATCGGCGCCACCTTCGTGCGCGACCTCGAGCCGGGCGAGATGGTGATCATCACCGACGAGGGGATCGAGTCGATCTTCCCCTTCCAGTCGCGCCGCCCGCGCTTCTGCGTCTTCGAATACGTCTACTTTGCCCGCCCCGACTCGAACATCGAGGGCCGCAACGTCTACGAGATCCGCAAGAAGATCGGCGCCGAGCTCGCCCGCGAGAACCATCTCGACGCCGACATCGTCGTGCCCGTGCCCGACTCGGGCGTTCCGGCCGCGATCGGCTACGCGCAGGAATCCGGGCTCCCCTTCGAACTCGGCATCATCCGCAACCATTACGTCGGGCGCACCTTCATCCAGCCCGGCGACGCGATCCGCCACATGGGCGTCAAGCTCAAGCACAACGCCAATCGCGGCATGATCGAGAACAAGCGCGTCGTTCTCGTCGACGATTCGATCGTGCGCGGCACGACCAGCCAGAAGATCGTCCAGATGGTGCGCGACGCGGGCGCCGCCGAGGTGCACATGCGCATCGCCTCGCCGCCGACGAAGGCGAGCTGCTTCTACGGCGTCGACACGCCGGAAAAGGCCAAGCTCCTGGCCTCGCGCATGAGCGTCGAGGAGATGGCCGACTTCATCCGCGTCGATTCCCTCGCCTTCCTGTCGATCGACGGCCTCTACCGCGCCACCGGGGAGCCTGGCCGCAACGCCCTCCAGCCGCAGTTCTGCGACGCCTGCTTCACCGGCGACTACCCGACCGCCCTCACCGACCAGGACGGTGCCGACAACGTGCGCCCGCTCTCGCTCCTGGGCGGAGCGGGCTGATCCAACGACCCGACACGCAGCCATGACCACCAAGCACCTCGACGGCCGCATCGCCCTCGTCACCGGCGCCTCGCGCGGCATCGGCTACCAGATCGCCAAGGCGCTCGCCGCCGAAGGCGCCCACGTCGTCGCGGTCGCGCGCACGGTCGGCGGGCTGGAGGAACTGGACGACGAGATCAAGGCGGCCGGCGGAAAGCCGGCGACACTCGTCCCCCTCGACCTCGCGGACATGGCCGCGATCGACCGGCTCGGCGGAGCGATCGACCAGCGATGGGGCAAGCTCGACGTCCTCGTCGCCAATGCTGGCATCCTCGGCGTGCTCTCGCCCATCGGCCACATCGAGGCGAAGGTCTTCGAAAAGACGATGACCGTGAACGTCACGGCGACGTGGCGCCTCATCCGATCGGTCGACCCGCTGCTGCGCCGCTCGGACGCCGGCCGCGCTGCCGTCATGTCGTCGGGTGCCGCCCATTCGGCCAAGGCTTATTGGGGACTCTACGCCGCGTCCAAGGCCGCCTGCGAGGCGCTCGTGCGCTCCTGGGCCAACGAGACGATGAACACGCCGCTGCGCGTCAACTCCGTCAATCCCGGCGCGACCCGCACCGCCATGCGCGCCCAGGCCATGCCCGGCGAGGACCCGAAGACGC
Source organism: Aurantimonadaceae bacterium (assembly GCA_947474855.1). Lineage (GTDB taxonomy): Bacteria > Pseudomonadota > Alphaproteobacteria > Rhizobiales > Rhizobiaceae > Antarcticirhabdus. Next base: position 2,900 of record CANJKV010000094.1, read on the forward strand.
TTCCGACCTCCAAGGAGGTCGCGGCGAAGATCGTGCCGCTGCTTTTCCCCGCGGTCACCGAGACCGGTATGCTCTTCGACGTCCGGGAGAACCGCTTCAAGCGCTACCAGGACCCGGCCTGACGGTTCTTTGACATCGCCGATCGTGAAAATCCGCCGGAACCGAACGACGGTCTGGCAAGGCAGAACCGAGTAGAACCGCGCCATCCGGCATTCGGGCGGGATGGAGACGGCGATGCAGACACGGCGCGAGATCCGCATCGACTTCATTCGCGGCCTGGCGCTTCTCGCGATCTTCGTCGGCCATGCTGGATTCGACTTCTCCGAAGCGTTTCAGCAGGCGCGCGGTTTTTCCGACGCATCAGAGATCTTCGTACTCCTGGCCGGCGTGTCGGCCGCCCTCGCCTACTGGCGCCCGTCCGGCTTCGACCCCGAGGCGGCCTCGGCGAAGACGCTGCGGCGGGCGTTGCGGCTCTACCTCGTCCATCTGGCGACGGTGGCCGCGCTGCTCCTCACCGTCGCCCTGCCGCCGATCGCCAGCCGTCCCGCCATCGTGGCGGAACTCGGCCTCGACACCTTCGGCGCCGCGCCGATGCGCAACGCGACCGAGATCGTTCTCCTGTCGTTCATGCCGGGCGACCTCGACATCCTGCCGCTCTACGTCTTCCTGATCGTCGCGACGCCCTTTTTCCTCGCGCTCCACGACCGCTCGCGCCGCCGGCTTCTCGCTCTCTCCGGCGGCCTCGCCCTCGCGTTCGGCGCGCTGAAGCTCGACTTCGTCAACGACGCGATGCCGGCCGGAGGCTGGTACTTCGATCCGCTCTCCTGGCAGTTCGTCTTCGTGATCGGCCTGTGCATCGGCGCCGCGCTGAAGCAGGGAAAGGATCCGCTCGGCTACCGTGTCTGGCTCTTCCGGCTCGCGGCCGCCTTCGTGCTCGCCGCAATCCCCGCCAACCTTCTCCTGCACTTCGTCTTCACGGAGCTGTCGAGCAGCCACCTCGTCCACGCTCTTGTGTCGAAGACCTTCGTCGGCCCCTTGCGTCTCGCGAACGCCCTGGCGCTCCTCTACGTCCTGTGGAACCTGCCCGCCGTGAAGCGGCTCGCCGCCGACGGCGCGCTCGCCCCGGTCTTCGCGGCGGGCGCCGCGAGCCTTCCCGTCTTCGTCTTCGGGCTGGCGCTCTCGACGCTCTGCCAGATGCTCATGGCGAGCGAGGGCGCGATCCCCCTGGCGGCGCAGGCATGCCTCGCTGCCGGCGGGTGCCTCGCCCAGTGCGTTCTCGCCACCCACTTGGCCGAGCGCAAGCTGAAGCGCCGAAGCGCCTCCGTGCCCCTCGCGGCCTCGCGGCCGTCAGGCTGACGCGCCGCGGACGTCAGGCCGTGCCGGCTTCCGCCTGCAGGTCGGCCTTGGCCCGGCGGGCGAAGGCGCGCATCGAGAACGGGATCGTCGCCATGTAGACGAAGGCCGTCACCGTCAGCGTTTCCCACAGGAAGCTGACGAGGAGCGCCACGTAGAGGACGACGGCGAGAATCACGGGGATCGCCCAGTCGCGCCGGACGCGCCAGTTGTCGCCCTTGCCGGAGAAGGTCGGCAGGCGGCTGGCCATCAGGAGGCCGACGGCAAGGAGGTAAAGGCCCGTGAGCGTCGCCGTCAGCACCGGCGCGTCGAGATCGATGCCGGTGAAGGACAGGTAGGCCGGCAGCATCGCGAGGCCCGCCCCGGCCGGCGCCGGCACGCCGACGAAAAAGTTCGAGTGCCATTTCGGCCGGTTCGGATCGTCCAGCATCGTGTTGAAGCGCGCGAGGCGCAGCGCGCAGCCCGAGGCGTAGAGAAGGACGCAGATCCAGCCGATCGCGCCGGCATTGTGGATGATGTGGGCGTAGAGCACGAGCGCCGGCGCGATGCCGAAGTTCACGATGTCGGCGAGCGAATCCATCTCGGCGCCGAAACGGCTCTGGCCCTTCAGGTATCGCGCGACGCGCCCGTCGACGCCGTCCAGCACCGCCGCGCCGATGACGAGCCCCACCGCCAGCTCGATCCGCCCCTCGAAGGCGAGGCGGATGCCGGTCATTCCGGCGCAGATCGCGAGGATCGTGATGAGGTTCGGCACGATCTGCCGGACCGGGATGCGGGGCGCGGCCTGGGCTTCGATGTTGTCGGGGCGGCCGGGCGCGAAGGGGGGAAACGGGGATTCCATGCCGCCCATCAATCCCGACGTGCAGGCCAGGTTGCAAGCCCCGCGCCGAACTCGGCGATGACCGTCTCGCCGGCGATCGCCTTCTGGCCCTCCGCCACGCGGGGATGCGCGCCGTCCGGCAGGTAGACGTCGAGGCGCGAGCCGAAGCGGATGAGGCCGAAGCGCTCGCCCGCTTCCAGCCGGTCGCCCGTGGCGCGGAAGGGCACGATGCGCCGCGCGACGAAGCCGGCGATCTGCACGACGCCGAACGGTCCGCGCGGCCCTTCGATGACGATGGAGTTTCGCTCGTTGACCTCGCTCGCCTTGTCGAGCTCGGCGTTCTGGAACTGCCCCTCGCGATAGCTGGTTCGCAGGATGCGGCCCCGCATCGGCGCCCGGTTCACGTGGCAGTCGAAGACGTTCATGAAGATCGACACGCGCAGCATCGGCTCGAAGCCGAGTTCTAGCTCCGCCGGCGGCACGACGTGGCCGACGAGGCTGACGCGCCCGTCCGCCGGCGAGATCACGAGGTGCTCGGCCACCGGCGTCACGCGCTCGGGATCGCGGAAGAAGTAGGCGCACCAGCCGGTCAGGATGAAGAAGATCCAGAACAGCGGCTGCCAGACGAAGCCCAGCACGACAGCGACGACGAAGAAGGCCGCGATGAACGGGTATCCCGCGGGATGAACGGGCACGAGCGCGTTGCGGATCGAGTCGAGGATGTGCATGGGGTGGCGGAGATCCCGTTGTTCGAAAGGCGCATTAGGCACGGAGATGGTGGCCGCGCCACCGTTTTCGAGCGCGCGGCGCCTCAGACTTCCACGGGCCGCCGCCGGTCGACGACGCCGAGGGCGTCCTCCTCGCGAGCTCGGCGCAGCGCTTCCTCGGCTTCCGTCGCGGCGCGCTGCATGCGCCACATCTCGGCGTAGAGGCCGCCCTGGCGCAGCAGCGATTCGTGCCCGCCGCGCTCGACGATCTCCCCGGCCTTCAGGACGATGATCTCATCGGCCCCGACGATGGTGGACAGGCGATGGGCGATGGTGAGCGTGGTGCGATTCTTCGAGACGAGGTCGAGCGCGGCCTGGATGCCCTGCTCCGTGTGGGTGTCGAGCGCGCTCGTCGCCTCGTCGAGGACGAGGATCGGCGGGGCCTTCAGGATGGTGCGGGCGATCGCCACGCGCTGCTTCTCGCCGCCCGAAAGCTTGAGGCCGCGCTCGCCGACCATGGTCCGGAAGCCGTCCGGCAGCTTCTCGATGAAGCCGGCGATCTGGGCGAGCTCGGCCGCGCGCCGCACCTCGTCCTCGGAGGCGCCCGGCCGGCCATAGGCGATGTTGTAGGCGATCGTGTCGTTGAAGAGCACGGTGTCCTGCGGAACGATGCCGATGACCTTGCGCACGCTTTCCTGCGTGACGGCCGCGATGTCCTGCCCGTCGACGGTGATACGCCCGCCCTGGATGTCGTAGAAGCGGAAGAGGAGGCGCGAGATGGTCGACTTGCCCGCGCCCGACGGCCCGACGATCGCGACCGACTTGCCCGCCGGCACCTCGAAGGACACGCCTTTGAGGATCTGCCGGTCGGGATCGTAGCCGAAGCGCACGTCCTCGAAGCGGATCGCGCCGTCGCGGACGACGAGATCGGGAGCGCCGGGACGATCCACCACCTCCTGCCGCACGCCGAGCAGATCGAACATCGCCTCGATGTCGGTGAGGCCCTGGCGGATCTCGCGGTACACGAAGCCGATGAAGTTCAGCGGGACGGAAAGCTGGATCATCATGGCGTTGATGAAGACGAAGTCGCCGAGGGTCTGCGTGCCCGCGCGCACCTCCAAGGCCGACATGACCATGACGATCGCCGTGCCGACGCCGTAGATGAGCCCCTGCCCGAAGTTCAGCCAGCCGAGCGAGGTCCAGGTGTCGGTCGCCGCCTTCTCGTAGCGTGCCATCGAGGCGTCGAAGCGCCGCGCCTCGATCTCCTCGGTGCCGAAGTATTTCACCGTCTCGAAGTTGAGGAGCGTGTCGATCGCCTTGGAGTTGGCGTCCGTGTCGGAATCGTTCATCTCCTTGCGGATGGCGATGCGCCAGTCGCTCGCCCGGATCGTGAACCAGCCGTAGAGCCAGACCGTGACCGCGACGACCAGGAGGTAGGAGACGCCGTAGGCGAAGCCGAAGATCGCGGCGACCAGGGCGAACTCGAAGATCGTCGGCACCGTGTTGAGGATCGTGAAGCGCACGATCGTCTCGATGCCCTTGGTGCCCCGCTCGATGATGCGGCTGAGGCCGCCGGTGCGCCGCTCCAGGTGGAAGCGCAGCGACAGGGCGTGGAGGTGGCGGAAGGTGATCAGCGCGAGCCGCCGGACCGCGTACTGTCCGACGCGGGCGAACAGGGCGTCGCGCAGCTGGTTGAGGCCGACCGAGACGAGGCGCACGAGGTTGTAGGCGACGACGAGGGTGACGGCACCGGTGAGGATCAGCGGCAGCCACTCCGTCGCCGTGTTCTTGCCGTCCAGCGCGTCCGTCGCCCACTTGAAGAAGTAGGGAATGACGACGGTGGCGAGCTTGGCGAGGATCAGGAAGGCGGAGGCCCAGACGACCCGCATCCTGAGGTCCGGCCGCTCGGCCGGCCACATGAAGGGCCAAAGGTGCTTCAGCGTCGAGAGCGTCGCGCCGCGATCGCCGGAGACGGTTTTGGTGGGAGGAACGGCCACGCGGCCTCCTGGAGCATGTCGAGGATCGGAACGGACGACATGACTCGCAAAGGGCCTGCCGGGCCCCCGCATATAAGAACGTTTCCAGGTCTTGTCTGCGCCTTTGCGCGTGCGCCGCGCGGCGACTCAGCGTTCGGTGAGCTTGAACTCGATGCGCCGGTTGCGGGCCCGCGCTTCCGCGCTGTCGGCCGGATCGATCGGCGAGAACTCGCCGAAGCCGGTGGCGGCGAGGCGCTGCGGGGGCACGCCCTGGCTGACGAGGTACTTCACCACGGAAGCCGCGCGGTCGGTCGAGAGCTGCCAGTTGTCGGCGAAGCGCCCGCCGGTGATCGGCACGTCGTCGGTGTGGCCGTCGACGCGCACGATCCAGTCGATGTCGGGCGGGATCTCGGCGACGAGCTCCTTGATGGCCGTCGCGAACTTGGCCATCTCGGCCTCACCCTCCGGCTGGAGCACGTCGGAGCCCGACGGGAACAGCACCTCGGACTGGAACACGAAACGGTCGCCGACGACGCGAATGTTGTCGCGGTCGGACAGGATCTCGCGCAGGCGGCCGAAGAAGTCGGAGCGGTAGCGCGACAGCTCCTGGACGCGCTGCGCGAGCGCCGTGTTGAGGCGCGAGCCAAGATCGGCGATGCGGGTCTGGCTCTCGCGGTCGCGGACCTCGGAAGCGTCGAGCGCGGCTTCGAGCGCGGCGATCTGGCGGCGGAGGGCGGCGAGCTGCTGGTTGAGCAGCTCGACCTGGGCCTGCGCCCGCTCGGACAGCTGGCGCTGATTGGCGACCTCCCCTTCCAGCTCGGACACCCGCGCGCCGGCGCTCGCCGCCGCGCCCTGCCCGTTGTCGAGCGCGCCCTGGAGGCGCGAGCGCTCGGCTTCGGTCTCGCCCAGCGTGGTCTGCAGGGCGGCGATCTGGTCGAGCCGGTCCTGGCCGGTCGAGCGCTCGAGCGCCAGGAGCTCGGTCAGCTCGTCGATCTGGGAGTTCAGGCGGCTGAACACCTCGTCCTGGCCCGACAGCTCGCGCGACAGGAGAAATTGCGCCAGCACGAAAACCGACAGGAGGAACATGATGGCGAGGAGCAGCGTCGACAGGGCGTCGACGAAGCCCGGCCAGTAGTCGACGTGGCGGACGGTGCGACGGTTGCGCGACAGGGCCAAGGGTCAGGCCCCGCTTCCCGGTCGCGCGGAGCCCCCGACCGCTTGGCTCAGCCGGTCGAGGACGCCGCGCATCTCGCGCTGCTCGCTGGCCTGCGCCTCGACGAAGTCGCGCAGGATCTGCTGCTCGGAGCGCATGTGCTGGACGAGCCCCTGGATGCTCTCGGCCAGGTTCGCCATGGCCGTCGAGGTGCGCGGCTGGATGCCGCCCTCGGCGACCAGCCGGCCGAGCCGCTCGGACAGGAGCCGCAGCTCCTCCACGCCCGCGACGCCGAGGCCGCCGGCGGCATGGCCGGCGTCCGAGCCGACGTCGGTGATCGAGGACAGCCAGTTCTCGAGCTCGGTGTAGAAGCGGTTCTGCGCGCGGCCGAGCTGGAGGTCGAGGAAGCCGAGGACGAGCGATCCGGACAGGCCGAAGAGCGAGGAGGAGAAGGCCGTGCCCATACCGGACAAGGGGGCGGCAAGGCCCGTCTTCAGCGCGTCGAGAATGGTCGCCGTGTCGCCGCCGGTCGGGTTCAGCCCCTGGATCGTCGCCGAGATCGAGCCGATCGTCTCCAGGAGGCCCCAGAAGGTGCCGAGAAGGCCGAGGAAGACCAGGAGGCCGATGAGGTAGCGCGAGATGTCGCGCGTCTCGTCGAGACGCGTGGCGACCGAGTCGAGGATCGCCCGCGTCGACTGGGTGGACAGGGTGACCTGCTTGCGCCGCCCGATCAGCGCGCGCATCGGCGCCAGGAGCACCGGGTCCTTCATGTCGTCGAACTCGGCCGAGCCGTCGCGGTACGCGTTGACCCAGCGCACCTCGCGGAAGAGGCGCATCACCTGGAGGAGCGCCAAAAGCACGCCGATCAGGAGAACGCCGCCGATCAGGCCGTTGAGGCCGGGATTCGTGACGAAGGCGCTGGCGATCTGGCGCCCGAGGATCAGCGCGACGAAGCCCACCAAGCCGAGAAAAACCAGCATCGTCCACAGAAAGACGAGCGGGCTCGACAGATTGGTCGCGGCGACGCCTTCCGAGCGCCTCGCCTGGTCACTCGCCGAACTGAACACCTGCATCGCGCCCGTCGACCCTCGTCCGTTTCCGCACCCGCTTCGATGAGACGATAGGGGCGTTCGTTCACGGAAACTAAGCGACCAAGCGGTGTTTTGAATGCCGGCCGGGGTTTTCCAGAGGTTTTCGCGCCTTTTCCTTCGAAACGGTTACGCTTCGACCTCCGCCGCGCTGCCGCCCCGCGCCGCCCGGCGGGCCGCGCTGGCCTTGGCGAGTTGCTCGAGCACCGCCCTGTGGATCAGCTCGTTGCCGCAGGCGACGTTCCCGGAGAAGAGATCGAAGGCGCTGCCGTCGGTCGAGGTCACGAAGCCGCCGGCCTCGCGCACGATGATCGAGCCGGCCGCCACGTCCCAGGCCTTGATGCCGTTCTCCCAATAGCCGTCGAAGCGTCCCGCCGCGACGTAGCAGAGGTCGAGCGCCGCCGCGCCCAGGCGCCGGATGCCGGCGGTCTCGGCCATGAAGTTGCGCGCCTCGTAGAGGAAGCCGGGATGGTCGCCGTGGCCCATGAAGGGGATGCCCGTCGCGATCACGCATTCCGGCAGGGCGCGGCGGGCGGCCACGCGCAGGCGGCGATCGTTGAGGAAGGCACCGCCGCCGCGCTCGGCGACGTAGAGCTCGTCCATCGCCGGGTTGAAGACGACGCCGGCGACGACCTGCCCTGCCCGCTCCAGGCCGATGGAGACGGCGAAGATCGGAATGCCGTGGAGGAAGTTGGTGGTGCCGTCCAGCGGGTCGACGATCCAGCGGTGCTCGGGATCGCGTCCCTCGACGACGCCGCGCTCCTCCATGACGAAGCCCCAGTCCGGCCGGGCGCGCGAGAGCTCCTGGTAGAGCACCTCCTCCGAGCGCCGGTCGGCGTTGGACACGAAGTCGGCCGGCCCCTTCAGCGAGACCTGGAGGTTCTGCACCTCGCCGAAGTCGCGGGTCAGCGCCCGGCCCGCCTTCATGGCGGCCTGGATCATGACGTTGAGGAGGGCGGAACGGGCCATGGAGGATCGTCTCTCGATGAAGGCCGCCGCGGCCGGCGCGGCGCCGGGCGCGAACAGGATCGGGGTGGGTCAGATAGCGGGGGATGCGGCGCGGTCGAACCGCACCACCCCGATTACGCGTCGCGACCAAGGCCGCGAGGACGGGCAAGCGCGTCCAGAACCACACTTCCGATGCGGCTTCAAGCCGCCGGCAAACCTCTTAACCCGACCGGAAGCGGTTCGCGGCCTCCAGCGCCGCCTTCTGCGCCGGCTCGTCGAGACCGCGGAAGAAGTCTTCGAGAACGAGGTCCGAATTGCCGAAGCGCTTGGCGAGGACGTACCACTTGGCGGCCTCGGCGGTGTTCGGCTCGGTGCCGACGCCGTCCTTGTAGAGATGGGCGACGCGGTTGATGGCGATCGGGTTGCCGCGTTCGGCCGCACGGCGCAGCCAATGGAAGCCGTTCGACAGCTCGGCCGGTCCGCCTTTGCCGTTGATCAGCCAGATCCCGTACTCGATCTGCGCCGTGTCGTGGCCGCCGGCCGCGGCCTTCTCCAGCCAGCCGCGGGCCGCCGGCAGGTCGACGCCGGTGCCGTCGCGCCCGTAGGCGAGGAGCTGCGACATGGCGTATTCCGCGTCCGGCAGGCCGGCCTCGGCCGCCTTGCGGAAGTAGCTCTCCGCCTCCGAGAAGCCTCCGGACGGCGAGGCCTGGACGACCATCTGCGCGTAGTTGAACTGGGCGAGCGGCAGGCCGCCGTCGGCGGCGAGCTTCATCAGGTCGCGCGCCTGAGCCAAGTCCTGCGCCACGTCGCGCCCATCGAGCAGCATCATAGCGTAGCGGAACTGGCCTTCCGCGCTGCCGGAGCGCGCGGCGGCCTGGTACCAGTGCGCCGCCTGCTTCATGTCGACGGGAACGCCCAAGCCGCGCGAATGGATCTCGCCGAGCAGGACCTGGGCGGCCGGATCGCCGAGATTGGCGAGCGGCTCGGCGAGCTTCATCGCCGTGAGATAGAAGCCGCGCTGAAAGGCGCCGAAGGCGAGGTCTGCGGGCAGAATGTCGACGCCCGGCGCCGGAGCGGCAGCTGCCGCGCGCGTCGGAGCGGTCGGCACGGCCGGCGCGACCGGCACGCTGCGGGTCGGGCGCGGGGCCGCCGTCGGGACCGGGGGCGCGGCCGGCGGAGCCGGCTCCTGCGCGGGGCTCGGCACGACCGCCATGAGCGGGAGCGCGGCGGCCAGCGCTCCCCACAGCCGCGACCGCCGCCGGCTCATGCCGACGCTCCCTCGTCCGCCGCGGCGTCGAGGATGGCGTTGGCCCGCGCGACGGCCGCGGCCGGATCGGGCGCCTCGAAGACCGCGCGGGCGAGTGCGACGAACTCGGCGCCCGTCGCCGCGACGGCGCTCAGGCTTTCCACGCTCGATCCCCCGAGCGCGATGCAGGGCACCTCGACGATCGCCGCCCACCATTCCGCCATGTCCAGCGTCTTGCGGTGCGGCGCCTCGTCGGTGTCGCCTGCGAAGCGGCCGAAGAACAGGTAGTCCGGCAGCGCCTCGCCCGCTTCGAGCGCCTCGTGGCGCGTTTCGAAGCCGGAGCCGCCGACGATGAGCTTGGGCGAGAAGCGCTTGACCGTGTCGGCGAGCTCCTCCGCGTCGCCGCCGGTGAGGTGGATGCCGTCCGCCTTGACGCGGCCGGCGCAGCGCGTGTCGTCGGCGACGATCGCGGCGGCGCCCGCCTCCTGGATCAACGGCACGAGCCGTTCCGCCGCGGCCTGGAAGCGCGCCTCGTCGAGCCCGGCGCCCGCGAGGATCACGGAAGCGACGTCGCCCCCCGACAGCGCGGCCACCAGGCGCTGCTCGGCATCCTCGTGACCGGGCTCGGTCATCAGGAGTACCAGGCGGGGGCGGATGGTCTCGGTTTCGGACATGCTTCGCTTCGCTTCGATCTCGGCGCGCCCGCATGCGCCCGCTTCTGGGCGGGTTTGGGGCCGTCCCTGCCCTATGGAAAGCCGGGGTCCGGCGCAAGTCGCGCCGATCGTCGGCACCGGTGACGCTTCCGGCCCGATCCGCTATGGATTTTACCGCAACGCGAAGATCGGGTGGGCATGCGATGGGCATCTACGACGAGCATCTGGACCGCAACGCGGCGAACTACCAGCCGCTGACGCCGCTGTCGCACCTCGCGCGGGCCGCTCTCGTCTTTCCCGACCACACCGCCATCATCCACGGGTCGCTGCGGCGCTCCTATGCAGAGTTCTACGCCCGCTCGCGCCGGCTCGCCTCGGCGCTGGAGAGGCGCGGCGTCGCTCCGGGAGAGACGGTCGCGGTCATGCTGTCCAACACGCCGGCCATGCTGGAGGCCCATCACGGCGTGCCGATGTGCGGGGCGGTGCTGCTCTCGGTCAACACCCGCCTCGACGCGGCGATCATCGCCTTCCAGCTCGACCATTCCGAAACCAAGATCGTGATCGTCGATCGGGAGTTCTCGGGCGTCATGGCCGAGGCCTTGACGCTCGCGAGCGTCGAGCCGCTCGTGGTCGACTACGACGACCCTGACTTTCCCGACGACACCCCGGCGAAGAAGGGGGCGCTCATCGGCAGCCTCGAATACGAGGCGCTCGTTGCCGAGGGCGACCCGGCCTACGAGTGGCGGATTCCGTCCGACGAGTGGGACGCGATCTCGCTCAACTACACGTCCGGGACCACGGGCAATCCGAAGGGCGTCGTCTACCACCATCGCGGCGCCGCGCTGATGGGCTACGGCAACGTCATCGCGGCCGGCATGGGCAAGCATCCCGTCTATCTTTGGACGCTGCCGATGTTCCACTGCAACGGCTGGTGCTTTCCCTGGACGCTCGCCGTCCAGGCCGGCACGCATGTCTGCCTGCGCTGGGTGCGGGCGAAGGCGATGTTCGCCGCCATCGCCGACCACGGGGTCACGCATCTGTGCGGCGCGCCCATCGTCATGTCGACGCTGATCAACGCGCCGGCGGCGGAGAAGCGCGACTTCACGCAGACCGTCACCTTCAACACCGCGGCCGCCCCACCGCCGCAGGCGGTGCTCGCCGGCATGCGCGACGCCGGCTTCGAGGTGACCCACCTCTACGGCCTGACAGAAACCTACGGGCCCGCGGTCGTGAACGAATGGAAGCGCGAATGGGAGGCGCTGGAAGGGCCGGAGCGCGCCGCACAGAAGGCGCGTCAGGGCGTGCGCTACACCGTGCTCGAAGACCTGACCGTCATGAACCCGGATACGATGGAGAAGACGCCGGCCGACGGCGAAACCATCGGCGAGGTCATGTTCCGCGGCAACATCGTCATGCGCGGCTACCTGAAGAACCCGGAAGCGAGCGCCGAGGCGTTCCGCGGCGGCTGGTTCCACTCCGGGGACTTGGGCGTCATGCACGAGGACGGCTACATCGAGCTGAAGGACCGCGCCAAGGACATCATCATCTCGGGGGGCGAGAACATCTCCTCGATCGAGGTCGAGAACGCGCTCTACCAACATCCTGCGGTGCAGACGGCGGCGGTGGTCGCCAAGCCCGACGAGAAGTGGGGCGAGACGCCGCTCGCCTTCGTGGAGCTCAAGCCCGGGCGCGAGGTCACCGCGGACGAGCTGATGGAGCACTGCCGGGCGCGCCTCGCGCGCTACAAGTGCCCGAAGGAAATCGTCTTCGCCGAGATCCCGAAGACCTCGACCGGAAAGGTCCAGAAATACGTGCTGCGGAAGATGACGGCCTGACCCCGGCCGGCTCGACTGGCTAGGCGTGACCCGGACGCGGCGATGCCGCGCCCGGGAAGGAATGCTACTCAGTCGCCTAGTGGCGGGACGCCTTCAAACGCTCCATCTCGTCCTTGAGCTGAAGCTTTCGCCGCTTCAGTTCGCGGATCTCCTCGTCTGGAACCGCGGGCTTTTGATGAACCGCCGACAGTTCCGCCTCCAGGGCGGAGTGACGCTGCTCCAAAGTCGCGATGTGGGCATCCAAGGACATCTTAGCTCCCTTCCTTCCAGTGGAATTCCGGCCGCCGCTCCGGCATGCCGGACGTAGTGAACCTGTCACAAACGGGTTCGGGTGTCGAAGGGGTTCCGCTCGCCGCAGTGCAAAAATTCGACCTCGCGCCGCGGGACGGGCGTTGCCTGCGCGCATCGCCGGATCGGCGAATCCGCCGCTTCTCCGGGGAAAACTCGCAGGAAGCCGCGGCGGATAGCAGGCCCGGGTTCAAACCGCGATCAACTTGTCTTAAGCGTAGGGCGGCGAGCGCAAGGCCCGGCCGGATGCTTCGCGCGGCGGCGTGTCGAGGAGAACGGATGTTGGATCAGGAACAAGCGTCGCTGCGCCTCCTGGCGGCGCGGCTGCGGCAGGAACATGCGGACTTCGACGCGGCGGTCAACGCCATGGAAGCCATGGGCTGCGACCGGCTGCAGGTGCAGCGCATGAAGAAGAAGAAGCTCGCCATCAAGGACAAGCTTCAGGACATCGAAGACCAGGTCATTCCGGACATCATCGCGTGAGCACGACGAAGGCCGCAGACGTCGCCGTCATCATGGGCAGCCAGTCCGACTGGCCGACCATGCGCTTCTGCGCCGACACGCTGGCCGAGCTCGGCGTCTCCTTCGATGCGCGGATCGTCTCGGCGCACCGCACGCCCGAGCGGATGTTCGACTTCGCCCGCACCGCGCGGGACGCGGGCTTCAAGGTCATCGTCGCGGGCGCCGGCGGCGCGGCCCATCTGCCGGGCATGGTCGCATCCATGACCATCCTCCCCGTTTTCGGCGTGCCGGTCGAGACCAAGGCGCTGGGTGGCGAGGACAGCCTGCTCTCCATCGTCCAGATGCCGGGCGGGATCCCGGTCGGCACGCTCGCCATCGGAAAGGCGGGCGCGATCAACGCCGCCCTCCTCGCCGCGAGCGTCCTGGCGCTTTCCGACGAGGGCCTCGCCGCCCGGCTCGCCGACTGGCGCCGGGCGCGGACCCAGGCCGTGGCCGAGCGGCCCGTCGACGAAACGGGTCCGGCGTGAGCGCGCTCGTGCCCGGCCCGCTGCCGCCCGGCTCGACGATCGGCATCGTCGGCGGCGGCCAGCTGGCGCGCATGCTGGCCATGGCGGCAGCGCGCCTCGGCTACCGCGTGGCGATCCTCGATCCGGACGCCGACTGTCCGGCGGCGCAGGTCGCGACCCGCGTGATCGCCGCCCCTTACGCGGACAAGCTCGCCCTGCGATCGCTCGCAGAGATCTCGGCCGTCGTCACCTACGAGTTCGAGAACGTGCCGGTCGGGCCGCTGCGCGAGGCCGTGGTGGGCGTTCCGATCCGGCCGCAGCCCGACGCGCTGGAAGTGTCCCAGGACCGCGTCGTCGA
>CANJKV010000095.1 GCA_947474855.1 Aurantimonadaceae bacterium
ATGACGAAGAGCGCGCCCTGCGCCGCCGGGTCGCTCTCCGGCGCCTCGCTGCCGCCGCCCGGCTCCACCTCCATGACGTATTGCGAGAAGGTCTCGGCGAAGCCCGTCAGCGGGCGGGCGATCACCCAGAGCCGCGTCTTCGTCCAGAAAGGGAGATAGCTCGTGACGATGTCGCGCATCACCCGGCGCGGAATGACCGCGTAGGCCTCGGTGAACACGGCGCGGTCAGACAGGAGATCGGTTTGGGCGGGATGGCCGCCGATCGGGGCGAAGTAGGTGGGGGCGGACAAGAACCATCTCCTGCGGGGCGAAGCACGACGCCCCCAATGACACCCTCGAGGCGAGGCTGTCGAGCCGGCCCGCGTCTACTCCTCGGGCTCCGTCGTGAACATCAAGGGATAGCCCTTGGCCCGGCCCGCATCGGTCGCCCGCGCCGCCTTTGTCTCGGCGACGTCGCGCGGATACACCGACACGACGCAGGAGCCCTTCTGGTGCGCGGTGATCATCACGCGGTTGGCCTGATCCTCGCTCAAGCGGAACTCGCCCTGAAGGATCGTCACCACGAAGCCGCGCGGCGTGAAGTCGTCGTTGACGAGGATCACCTTGTGGAGCTTCGGACGCTCCGTCTTCGGCTTGACCACGGTCTTGGGCTTGAGGGCGCTGTCGCTCATCGGCGCCGCAGATAGGGCCGGATCGTCTCCGGCGCAACCGTCCGGCCGCCCTGCTCCGCGATCAGGCGGCCTGCAGGGTCGCGGCGGCCGGTGCATCGGCGGCGAACCCGGCATGCAGGTTGCGGCGCAAGGCCGTCAGCACTTCGAGAGCGCCCGTGACGCGATCGGGCTCGACGCCCGCGATGACGGTCTCGAACAGCTCGGTCGAGCGCTGCGAGAGCGCTTCGAACAAACCTTGCGCGCTCGGGGTCAGCCGGATGATCTTGGCGCGGCGGTCCGTCGGGTCCTGGGTCCGGCTGATCAGGCCGAGCGTTTCGAGGCGCTCCATGATGCTCGACAGCGTCATCGGCTCGATGCCGATATGGCCGGCGAGGGTCTTCTGCCGCGAGCCGTCATGGTTGGCGACGGTCACGAGCGCGCGCAGTTCGGCCGGCGTCAGCCGCACGCCCGAGCGCTGCATGGTCTGCTCGATCGCCTGATGGCTGAGGCGGGCCGCGTCGCTCAGGAGGAAGTAGAGTTCGCTGCCCGGAAGCTTGGATGTCGATGTCACGCGGCCTGGATCCTGGAAGTCGATCTCCGCCACGACACGCCCTCGGAGGATGCGTGGGCATCGCAGGCGTTCCGGGTCGGATCGAACGCATTCTAGCGGATCGCAGAGCGCCTGTAGATTCCGTGGTTGTACTGAGCTGCTCCAGGCCATCTAAACTCCATGGTTGTGCCGAGTGGCCGTCTGCACCGTCGGATCGGTCGCCGCGGCACCCGCTCTGCGCGAGATCTGCGCATGCGGGCACGTCCCCTGGGCTTGTAGCCGGCGGACGGCATAATCTGTATGCTTGCCTTAAATCCTGGGATTTCAACGGCAGCATGCGCGAATGGCGGGTTTGAACAGTCTCATCGCCGAGCGCGGAAAGCGGCACGGCACGTCTGTCGCAACCGAGCCGCCGCCGTTCGACCACGTGGAGAGAATCGCCGCGCTGGACTGGTCGAGCAGCGCTCTCGGCCCCTTCGAGGACTGGCCGGTGGAAGCCCGGGTGCTCGCCTCCACCGTTCTCGCCGCCAGCCAGCCGATGTTCCTGCTCTGGGGTGCCGAGCGCTCCTTTCTTTACAATGCCGCGCACGCGCAGATCATCGGCATGCGGCATCCCGACGCCCTCGGGCGTCCCTTCTTCGAGGTCTGGAGGGATCTGCGCGACAGCCTCGGCCCGTTGGTGGACCGCGTCTTCTCCGGAGAGGCGATTTCCATGGACGACATCGCGCTGACGATCGATCGCGGAGGGGGCTTCGAGGAGCGGCACTACGCCTTTTCCTACAGCCCCGTGCGCGTGGGCAGCGGCTCGGTCGGCGGCCTTCTCTGCGTCTGCACCGACACGACGGAGCAGGTCAGGTCGATGCGCCAGCGCAGCGAAGTGAAGCGGCGCCTCGCCGAGAGCGAGGAGAACTATCGCTACGCCGCCGAGCTGAACCCGCAGGTCGCCTGGACGGCCACGCCAGACGGCCAGCTCGACCGCGTCGCGGAGCGCTGGCGCGAATGGACGGGAATGCCCGGCACCGGCACCAGCTGGGCCGATGCGATCCACCCCGACGACCTCAGGCGCACGGCCGACGCCTGGCTGGTCTCGGTCCACAGCGGCGAGCCCTATGCCGTGGAGCACCGCGTCCGGATGCTCGACGGGGGCTATCGCTGGATGTACTCGCGGGCCTTTGCCCGCTTCGACGAGAACTGCTGCATCCTGAAATGGTACGGCTCGACCGAGGACATCCACGAGCGCAAGGTCGGCGAGGAGCACCTGCGCTCGATCCTGGAGACCGTGCCCGACGCCATGGTGGTGATCGACGAGGCGGGCGACATCCAGTCCTTCTCCAAGGCCGCCGAGCGCCTTTTCGGCTATCCGGCCGGCGCCATGGTCGGCCAGAACGTTCGCGCCCTGATGCCGGAACCCTATCGCAGCGCCCATGACGGCTACCTGGCGCGCTACGAGGCGACCGGCGAACGCCGCGTCATCGGGGTTGGACGCGTCGTTTTCGGCCAACGCCAAGACGGCTCGACCTTTCCCATGGAGCTTTCGGTGGGCGAGGTGCGCACGGCCGATACCCGCTCCTTCATCGGCTTCATCCGCGACCTCACCGAGAACCGGAAGGCCGAGGAGCGCATGCGCCAGATCCAGGGCGAGCTCCTGCACATGTCGCGCTACACCGCGCTCGGCGAGATGGCCTCGGCGCTCGCCCACGAGCTGAACCAGCCGCTGACGGCGATCTCGAACTACATGCGCGGCTGCTCGCGCCTGCTCGAGAGCCTGCCGGGCGCGGAGGGGCGCCTCGTCGCCGAGGCCGTCGAGGAGGCCGCGGCCCAGGCGATGCGCGCCGGGCGCATCATCCGCTCGCTGCGCGAGTTCGTGTCGCGCGGCGAGAGCCGGCGCGAGCCGGAAAGCCTGTCGCGGCTCGTGGAGGAGGCGAGCGCCCTGGCGCTCGTCGGGGCCAAGGAAAAGGGCGTGCGGGTCGCCTTCCAGCTCGACCCGCAGGTGCCGACCGTCTTCGTCGACCGCATCCAGATCCAGCAGGTCCTTCTCAACCTCCTGCGCAACGCCGTCGAAGCGATGGAGGGCGCGGTGCGCCGGGAGCTGACCATCACAGCGCGCCCCGCTCCCGGCAACCTCGTGGAGATCGTCGTGGCGGACACCGGGCCCGGCCTCCTGCCGAGCGTCGCCTCCACCCTCTTCCAGCCCTTCGTCACCACCAAGCGCGATGGCATGGGGGTCGGCCTCTCGATCTGCCGCACCATCATCGAGGCGCATGGCGGCCACATCGCGGCCGAGCCCAACCCGCCGGGCGGCACGATCTTCCGCTTCACCTTGCGCCGCGCGCGTGTCGGCGAGGTCGGCGATGTCGGGTGAGGCGGTGGTGCACGTCATCGACGACGACAAGGCCGTGCGCCGGTCGATCGCCTTCCTGCTCGCGGCCAACGACATCCCCGCGCGGATCTACGAATCGGCGCAGGGCTTCCTCGACATCCTGGAGCCGGACGCGGCGGGCTGCGTTTTGTGCGACGTGCGCATGCCCGGCATGGACGGGATCGAGCTCCTGCAGGCGCTGCGCGCCCGCGGTATCGCCATGCCCTTCGTGGTGATGACGGGCCATGCTGACGTCGCCATGGCGGTTCGGGCCATGAAGGGAGGCGCGATGGACTTCATCGAGAAGCCCTTCGAAGAGGGGGCTCTGCTCGCCGTTCTCAGCAAGGGGCTGGAACAGGGAGCGGCCGACAGCGAGCGGGCGCACCGGAAGGGCGCTCTCGGCGAGCGCCTGCGCCGCCTGACCCCGCGCGAGCGGCAAGTGCTGGAACACATCGCGGCCGGCAAGCCCAACAAGATCATCGCCCATGAACTCGGGCTCAGCCCCCGTACCGTCGAGGTCCACCGGGCCAACCTCATGGACAAGATGGAGGCGCGCAACGCCTCCGATCTCGTCGCGATCTTCCTGGAAGCGAACGGGCGGGGATAAGGGCCCCGTCCGCTTCCGCGCGTCTCAGAAGGTCGCGGTCATCGGGTTCGAGCCGATGCGCCCGTCCGGCGAGTCGAGATCGGCCAAGGCGCGCATGTCGTCCTCGTCCAGGCGGAAGTCGAAGACGGCGGCGTTCTCGACGATGCGGCTCGGCGTCACCGACTTCGGGATCACCACGAGGCCGTTGTCGATGTGCCAGCGGATGATCGTCTGAGCCGGCGTCTTGTTGTGCTTGGCGGCGACGCGTGCCACCACGGGATCGGCGAGGAGCTGCCCTTGCCCGAGCGGGCTCCAGGATTCCGTCACGATCCCGCGCGCGGCATTCGCCTCGCGCAGCGCGCGCTGCTGGAAGCGCGGATGCAGCTCGATCTGGTTGATCGTCGGTGCGACCCCCGTCTCCTCGATCAGCCGATCGAGGTGCTCGGCCTCGAAGTTCGACACCCCGATCGAGGTGACGCGGCCTTCCTCGCGCAGCCGGATGAAGGCGCGCCACGTATCGACGAAGAGCCCGCGCCAGGGCGAGGCCCAGTGGATGAGGTAGAGGTCGACGTGATCGAGCCCGAGCCGTTCCAGGCTCTTGTCGAAGGCGCGCAGCGTCGAGTCGTAGCCCTGGTCCTCGTTCCACAGCTTGGTGGTGACGAAAACCTCGCCGCGCGGCAGGCCCGCCCGCCGCAGGCCTTCGCCGACGCCCCGCTCGTTCTCGTAGACCGCCGCCGTGTCGACATGGCGATAGCCCGCTTCGAGGGCCGCGGCGACGGCCGTGACAGCCACGTCGTCGGGCGTGCGCCAGACGCCGAGGCCGAGCTGCGGAATGGCGCGGCCGTCGCTGAAGGGAATGCGGGGTGCTTGGTCGGTCATGAAGTCGGGTCCGATGCGGTTGCTCGTGCCGCCTCTGGCGGGCGCCGGGACATGAGGGCCGCGGCCCCGCCGTTCAAGGGCAGAAGCCGCCGCTTCTATAGCCGGCGCAAGGCTTCCCCCGCGGCCTCGCGCTGCGCCCGCAGCTGCGCGTCGAGACCGGGACGCGCCGCGCGGATGGCGTCGAGCTCCGTTTCCTGCGCGGTGAGGGCGTCGAGATAGCCGCGGGCGAGGGCGCTGCCCTCCGGGACGGCGGCGAGGTTGGCGCGGATGCGCGCCTGCTCGTCCGCGATCGCGTCGCGCCGCGCATCGGCCTCCTCGATGCGCGCTTCGATGCTCGCGATCCCGCGTCGCGCGCTCGCGAGGTCCGACAGGGCCGCTTTCTGCGACGGGTCGCTCAGCTCGGAGGCCCAGGAGAGCACCAGGTCGGGCTGGGCGTCGTCGAGCGCGATGACCTCCTCGTCGAGCCGCTCGTCCACCGCCTCGATCGAGGCGGAGCCGCCAGCGGGCACGTCGGCCGTCAGGCGCCGCACCGTTTCGCTCTCGCCTTCGACCGCGGCACCCGAAAAGTCCCAGCCCGGCCGCTTCGCGTGCTCGACCACCGCCTTGCGCGGTCCGTCGGCGGCGCCCTCGATCCGGTATGTCGTGCGGATGCGCGAGCGGAACTCGGCCGAGATCGCGCCGTCGACGCTCTTCACCCGCACCAGCGAGCGCAACGGCTCCTCCTCGCGCAGGATGCGCACCTTGCGATCGAGAGCGAAGGACACGAGGCGCGACTCGCCCGGTGCCGAGCCGAGGAGCTGCGCGTCGCCGAGATGCCCGTCCGCCGCGTCGAAGATCGTGAGGATGCCCGGCGGCAGGCTCGCGCCGGTGCCGTTGACGAGCCTGAGCGCCGCCAAGGGATGCGGGCCCGTCGCGCCCGCCTGGAACAGCGCGACGCGCTCGGCCTCGACGCTCGCGTCGAGGATCGGTACCGACAGCGTGTCGCCTGCGGCGAGGTCCACCGGCGCGTCGATCGCGAAGGTCGCCGCGACGTCGCCCTCGCTGCTTGTCGCAACCTGGACGTCCGCGACGTCCGCATAGGCCATCTCGGCCATGGGCGCGGGCGCGGCGAGCGCCATCGGCGGCGGGGCCGGCGCCATGTCGACGAGCCGCCCGCGCGGCTCCTTGGCTGCTCGCGCCATGCCCCCGGCGCCCATCGTGCCCTCGTCGGGCCGCGGCGCGGCGACGCCCGCGACGTCCACCGGCACTTCCGGCCGCTCGCGCCAGTAACGCTCGAACAGCCGCTGGCGCAGCGTTACCGGCGCGCCCGAAACCAGCGTCAGAGCGACGTCGTCCCACGTCTCGCCGGTCGCGTTCTCCAGGACCGCCCAGGCCTGCAGCCGCGCGGTGCCGGTCGCGCCGTCGGCGATGACGCGATAGGCGGTCTTCCAGAGCGGCGCGGCGACGACGTAGGCGATGTCGGCCGTGCCCCCGGCCGGCCCGTCGAGCTTCAGGGTGATGGTGCGCGTGCCCTCGGCCTTGGCGCGGCCGAGCGCCGCGGCGGCTTCGGCGATCTTGGCGCGCACGCCGTCGTCGAGGATGCGCACGAGGACGCCCGGCGCCAGGGGCACGTCGGTGACCTCGCCCGTGCCCGCGACCACTGCGAGGATCGGGGTCTGCGCTCCGTCTGCGCCCTCGCGGGTCGATACGCCGAGAACCGTGCCCGACAGCGGCGCGCCGGCACCCTTCACTTCCACCGCGACGCCCTGGAGCCGGCCGAGAAGACTCGACAGGCCGGCGAGGTCCTCGGCCGAGAAGGGCATGCGCCGGAAGGTCTCCTCGACTGGCGCCGCGCCGCCCAGGCTGAAGGACGATACGCGCGCCGCGCCGCCGATCACCACGAGGCTCTTCAGCACGTCGTCGACCTGCTCGACCGGCACTTCGAAGGACACCTCGCCGCTCCTCGCGACGGGCAGCGTGCGCATCAGCTCCGCAAGCCCACCGGAGGACAGCGTCACCCGCTTGATCGCTCCGGGCTCGGCGGCCCACGCAGGCAGAACGACGCCCGCCGCCAGGACAGCCGCCAGAGCCAGCGCTCCGCGGCGCCCCCCCGTCTTCGGATGCGTCATCGTCCCGTGCTCTCCCTGGCCCCGCGGCGGCGAATCGTGCGCCGGCTCCCGCCAGTCACGTCCGCAACCGCGGCGGCGATAAGGCCGGCTTGCCGAGCCGGCGCCTCCCGTCGCATGCTTCGCCTCGCTGAGCATCGAGGAGCGAGCGGCATGGCGGAGCCGGTTCTGAAATTTTCGCGGGACGAGTACGCCGCGCGGCTCGCCCGCACCCGCGAGGCCATGGAGGAGAAGGGGATCGAGCTCCTCTTCGTCTCCGATCCCTCCAACATGGCCTGGCTGACCGGCTACGACGGCTGGAGCTTCTACGTCCATCAGGGCGTGCTCGTCGGCCTGGACGGCGATCCGGTCTGGTTCGGTCGCGGCATGGACGCGGAAGGCGCCAGGCGCACCGCCTGGCTCGGCGAGGCGGACATCGTCGGCTATGCCGATCACTACGTCCAATCCACCGAGCGCCACCCTATGGACGTCCTCTGCGACGTCGTCGCCGGCCGCGGCTGGGACCGGCTCACGCTTGGGCTGGAGATGGACAATTACTGGTTCTCCGCCGCCGCCTACCGCGCGATCCAGGCAGGCCTCCCCAACGCCCGCCTCGTGGACGCCACCGGCCTCGTCAACTGGCAGCGCGCAATCAAGAGCCCGGCCGAGCTCGACCTCATGCGCATCGCCGGCCGCATCGTGACGGCCATGCACGAGCGCATCGCCGCGGTGATCGAGCCGGGTATGCGCAAGTGCGACCTCGTCGCCGAGATCTACGACGCCGGCATCCGCGGGGCCGACGGCCACGGCGGCGACTATCCCGCCATCGTGCCCATGCTGCCGTCGGGCGCGGACGCCGCGGCGCCGCACCTCACCTGGGACGACAAGCCGATGAAGGCCGGGGAGGGGACGTTCTTCGAGATCGCCGGCGTTCACAAGCGCTACCACTGCCCGCTCTCGCGCACGGTCTTCCTGGGCAAGCCGACGCAAGCCTTCCTCGACGCGGAGCAGGCCACGCTGGAGGGCATGGAGGCGGGCCTGTCCGCGGCGCGCCCGGGCAATACCTGCGAGGACGTCGCCAACGCCTACTACGCCGTCCTCAAGCGCTACGGCATCGTGAAGGATAGCCGCACCGGCTACTCGATCGGTCTGTCCTATCCGCCGGACTGGGGCGAGCGCACCATGTCGCTCCGTCCCGGCGAGCGCACGCAGCTGCGCCCCGGCATGGCCTTCCACTTCATGACCGGGCTGTGGCTGGAGAACATGGGCCTGGAGATCACCGAATCCCTGGTGATCACCGAGACCGGCCACGAGCTCCTGGCGGACGTGCCCCGCAAGCTCCTCGTCAAGGACTGAGGCCGCCATGCGCCCCTCCCCGGTTTCTCCGACGATCGACTTCGAGGCCGAGGGCGTGTCCCACGGCCACCTGCGCCTGCCCCACAGCCGCGACGATTCCGCCTGGGGCGCCGTGATGATCCCGATCGCGGTGGTGAGACGCGGCGAGGGGCCGACCGCGCTCCTCACCGGCGGCAATCACGGCGACGAGTACGAGGGGCCGGCCGCGCTCTTCGACCTCGCCCGCACGCTCGACCCCGGGACTGTCTCCGGCCGCGTGATCATCGTTCCCGCGCTCAACTATCCAGCCTTCCGTGCCGGCACGCGCACCTCCCCGATCGACAAGGGCAACCTCAACCGGACCTTTCCCGGGCGCCCGGACGGCACGGTCACGCAGAAGATCGCCGACTATGTCCAGCGCCACCTGCTGCCGCTGGCCGACATCGTTCTCGATTTCCATTCGGGCGGCAGGACGCTCGACTTCCTGCCCTTCGCCGCCGCCCACATCCTGCCCGACAAGCGCCAGGAGGCGGCGAGCTTCGCCGCCGTCGAGGCCTTCGGCGCGCCCTTCTCGATGCGGATGCTGGAGATCGACGCCGTCGGCATGCTCGACACCGCGGCCGAGGAGATGGGCAAGGTCTTCGTCACCACCGAGCTTGGCGGCGGCGGCACGGCCACGGCGCGCACCATCGCCATCGCCAGGCGCGGCGCTGCGAATCTCCTGCGCCATGCCGGCATCCTGTCGGGCGAGCTTGAAAAGCCGGCCGAGCCCACCCGCTGGCTCGCCATGCCCTCGGACGCTTGCTTCACCTTTTCGGATGTCGAGGGCCTCGTCGAACCCGCCGTCGACCTCGGCGACGCGGTTCGCTCCGGCGATCTTCTCGCCCGCGTCCACCCGGTCGTGCGCACCGGAGCCGCGCCGGCCGAATTCAGGGCTCGGATGGACGGGCTGCTGACCGCCCGCCATTTTCCCGGTCTCGTTCACCCGGGCGATTGCCTCGCCGTCCTCGCCGTCGAGGAATAGGGATCAGGCGACCCGGAACGCGCTCGGGCAGATGTCCGCCAGCACGCAGGATCCGCAGGTCGGCCGGCGAGAGTGGCAGACCTTCTGTCCGTGGATCATCAGCACCTCGTGGTTGTCGTAGATGTCCTGCGCGCTCCAGTCCTCCGGAAGCTGCGCCCGCAGGATGGGGTGCGCCGGTCCGACATCCACGCGCGGTCCCACCAGACCCAGCCGCTGCGCGACGCGGTGATGGTGGCTGTCCACCGGCAGCGCCGGCATCCTCAGCGTCGAGAAGGACAGAACCGCCGCGCTGGTCTTCGGCCCGACGCCGGGGATCTCTTCCAGCCAAGCCCGCGCCTCCGGCACGCTCATGCTGCCGAGAAAGTCCAGCGACAATCCGCCCGTCCGGTCCCGCACCGCCGCCAGGATCTCCTGGAGGCGCGGCGCCTTCAGCTCCGGCCAGCGCACCCCCTCGATCAACGTCTCGACCTCGTCCGTCGGCGCCGCGATCATGTCTGCCCAATCGGGAAAGCGCTCCCGCAGCCGCTTGAAGGCCCGTCCAGAATCGGCGTTGCGCGTCCGGTGCGACAGGAGGGAGGAAACCAGCTCGCTCAAGGGATCGAGATCGTGGAAGTAGGCGATCGGGCAGCCGTACGCGGCGCATAGCCGCTCATGGACGAGCATCGCCTTGGCGACGAGCGCCGGGTCAGCGGCCGCAACGCCTCGCGCCACAATCCGCTTCGACGGGCCTCGCGGCTCCGCGGGCGCCGGCGGTGATTCGAACAATCGGCCTTCGCCGGGCGAGGGAGCGCGTGTCTGAGGCATGGAGAGCCGAATCCGCGCCGAGTCGCGGCGTTCCCTGCCGGAGCATCCCCCGAGTCACAATGCCGCGGCTCGTCGAGACGGACTCTGTTCCCTCGCCCGCCTGCGGGATAGGGGAGCTGGTCGACCGCCGCCGCCCGCTTCAATACGGCGCGTCGACGCTTCCCAAGTTCACGTAGACGCTCTTCACCTGCGTGTGCGCGTCGAGCGCCGCGCGGCCGTTCTCGCGTCCGAGGCCGGACTGCTTGGCGCCGCCGAAGGGCAGCTCGATGGGCGTGATGTTGTAGGTGTTGATCCAGGTCGTGCCGGCTTCGAGCCGCGCCACGACGCGGTGCGCCCGGGCGAGGTCGCGCGTGAAGACGCCGGCGGCGAGGCCGAACTCGGTGTCGTTGGCGCGGGCGATCACCTCCTCCTCGGTCTCGAAGGAGAGCACCGTCATGACCGGGCCGAAGATCTCCTCGCGCACGATGCGCATCCCGTCCGAGCAGCCCTCGAAGACCGTCGGCTCGACGAAGAAGCCGCCGCTTTCCTCGGCCGCCCGCGCGCCGCCGACGAGCACCTTGGCGCCTTCCGCCTTTCCTGCCTCGATGTAGGAGAGCACCTTCTCCATGTGCTCGCGCGAGATCAGCGCGCCCACCTGCGTCGCCTCGTCCTCGGGATCGCCGATCCGCATGGCTCGGGTGCGCGCGGCGAGCTTTTCCAGGAAGGCGTCGCGCACGGTTCTCTCGACGAAGACGCGCGTGCCGTTCGAGCAGACCTCGCCGGCGGAATAGAAGTTGGCGAGCATCGCCCCGCCCACCGCGTCGTCGAGGTTCGCGTCGGAAAACACGATCAGCGGCGACTTGCCGCCGAGCTCCAGCGTCACCTGCTTCAGCGTGGCGGCCGCGTCCGCCATCACCTTGCGGCCGGTGCCGACCTCGCCGGTCAGCGAGATTTTCGCGATGGCGGGATGGCGGGAGAGCAGCCGCCCGGTCTCGGCGGCGCCCTGGACGACGCTGAAGATGCCGGCGGGCACGCCGGCTTCCGACATGATCTCGGCGAGCTTCAGGGCGGTGAGCGGCGTCAGCTCGGCCGGCTTGAAGATCATCGCGTTGCCGGCCGCCAGCGCGGGCGCGGCCTTCCAGCAGGCGATCTGCAGGGGATAGTTCCACGCCCCGATCCCCGCGACGATCCCCAGCGGCTCGCGCCGCGTGTAGCCGAAGGCCGAGGGTCCGAGGTCCACGTGCTCGCCCGCCAGCGAGGCCGCGAGGCCGGCGAAGTATTCGATGCAGTCGGCCCCCGAGATCACGTCGACGACGCGGGTTTCCTGCACCGGCTTGCCGGTGTCGCGCGTTTCGATGAGCGCCAGCTCGTCGTTGCGGGCGCGAAGGAGATCGGCGACGCGCTTCAGGACGCGCCCGCGCTCCGTGCCCGTCATCGCGGCCCAGGCCGGCTGCGCGGCCTTGGCCGCCTCGATCGCCGCCTCGACCTCGGCGTCGCCCGCGGTCTCGATCTCGGCGAGAACCGCGCCCGTCGCCGGGTTGATCGTCTGGAAGGTCGCGAGGAGCGGGTTCGGCCGGTAGGCACCGGCGATGTGGCTGGCAAGGCGCGGCGTGGCTGCAGGGGAGGGAGTGCTCATGGGGAACGGCCTCGTCTGGCGGACTTCGTGCTCCCCGAATACGCCTCTCCCCGCCGCGGTCAAACCACGGCTGCGACCTCGCGCGTCGGTTCCGGCGCGGCGATGCGGGCGGCCACCGTCTGGGCGAGGCTCGCGCACTGCACGCGGATGTCGGGGATGGCCGTGATCTCCCAGAACCGCGCCTTCGTGAGCGGCCCGACGGCGAAGATCCGCGGCGAGGCTTGTCCGTCCGCGCCGACGAGCGCGCAGGTGCCGTCGACGTCGAGCCCGAGCCGCAGCGGATCGGTACGCGCGAGCCCGCGCGACACGAGCCGGCCGACGAGGCTCGACGTGTCGGCGGCCGGGTCGCGCAGGATGCCCGTGCCGTCGAGGACGTGGTGGAAGCCGCGCACCTCCTCCGCGCCGCCGCGCAGCCGGATGCGCGCAGCCTTCTGCCCGTCCTCGCCGGCCTCGACGCCGAGGAGGCGACCGGCGCGGATCGCCAGCCGGCCGGTCGCCACCGCCGCCCGGATCGACTGCTCGGCCTCCGGCGGCATGCGGTGGCGGTGCACCTCCCAATAGGTGCGGGCGTGGCGGATGAAGCGCGACTTGGCGCTGAGCGGCAGGGCTTGCCAGAGGGTCTGGGTGTGCGGGCGAAGCGCGTCGACGACGTCGCGCCAGTCGCGTCCCTCGCTCGCCGCCCAGCGCACGGTGTCGCGCAGCCAGTGCAGAAGGAACGAGGTCTGGGTGCCGAAGGGAATGTCGGCGGCGTCGAGCTTCAAGGGATGCGAGCGGCGGTGGACTTGCGGCAGGAGTCCGTGGCGCGACAGCGCCAGGATGCGCCCGCGGTGCTTGGCGCGCGACAGCGCCACCACCGTATCGATCATCGAGAGCCCGGTGCCGAGGACGAGCACGTCGTCCGCCGGCTCGATGCCGAGCGCGGCCGGCGAGGACCAGGCGCTGGCGTAGGGCGCGCCCGCGCCAGACGCGGGCACGGCGTGGCCGGTGGCCAGCACCGCCGCGCGGCCGATCTCGGTGCGCCCGTCGTCGAGCGCGACGGCGACGCCGGTCGCGGTCTGCGACACGTCGACGGCGCTCGCCTGGATCCATTGCAGCCGCCCGTCGCCGCCGAGCTCGGCCAGCCAGGGCGCGACGAGGTCGGCGAGGTAGCGCCGGTAGAGCCGGCGCGACACGAAGCAGAAGGGATCGGAGCAGTCGAGGTCCGCCGCCGCGCCGCTCTGGAGGAGCCAGCGCCAGAAATGGTCGGGATCCTCGGGATAGGCGCTCATCGAGCCGGCGCGGGTGTTGAGGAGGTGGGCCGGCTCGTCGGTGGAGTAGGCGACGCCGGCGCCGATCGCCTCGCGCGGCTCGACGATGGCGACCTTGAGGCGCGAGTCCGGGCGACCGAGAAGGCGGGCGGCGAGGATGATCCCGCTCGCGCCCCCGCCGACGATCACGACGCGGCCGGCGCTCACGACCGGCCTCCCGCGTCCGAGGGAATCAGGCGTTCAGCGCCAGCTCGCGCGACCGAGAATCCTCGTCCAGGAGGCCCGGCATGGCCGCGAGTTCCGCGAGCGTCCGGTTGTCGAGCACCGCCGAGATGGCGTTGCGCACTTCCAGCATCACGAGGCGCACCGCGCAGGCTTCCTCGTCGCGGCAGTCGTCGCAGCGCCGATAGGCCGTGCGGCTGGCGCAGGGGATCGGGGCGAGCGGCCCGTCGAGGACGCGCAGGACGTGGCCGACCCGGATATCCGACGCCGCGCGCGACAGGGCGTAGCCGCCCCCGCGTCCTTTTCGGGCGTGAACGAAGCCGGCATTCCGGAGCTCGCCCAGGATCGCGTCCAGGAACTTCTTCGAGATCGAGTGCGAGCGGGCGATCTCCTCCGACAGCGTCAACCGGCCGTCCGGGGCGCCGGCCAAGTGCACCATGGCCTTCAACCCGTACTTGCCCTTCATCGTCAGCATCGTCGTCCTGCCTGCACGCGAACTCGATCGTCCCGTCTATCGAGTTCGCATATAGACAATTGGATAGGGATGCGCCAGCGCCGGGGCCGCGCGGGCCGCCGGAATCGGTGGATGCCCGCCCGAGCCGCGACAGCCAGGCCGGCCTGCCGCGAAGGCCGCTCGCCGCGCCCATCAGTCGGCGAGCGCCGCAAACGCGGTGTGCGCCCTCGGCCCCGTATGGCTCTCGGCCTGTCCCGGGGCGAGGCCGAAGAGGAGCGTGAGGATCAAAGCGAAGGAGCCGGCCGTCCAGGCGAGGTCGCGCCAGAGGCCGGCGGGGGGCACAGCCGCCCGACCGCCGCGCGAGCGCGAGGCGGCGGAAGCGGGTGCAGGCCGGTCGATGGTGTCTGACATGGTCGCTCAGTCCCGTCGTTGAACGTTTATCAAACGCTACGCAGCCCGATGCCGGGCGGAAAGAAACGAAATGTCTATTCACGTGCTATAATGAGTAGCCTTTTCCCGCTGATGGGCAAGGGGCGCTTGGCAGCGGATAAGAATGCGCGTCCCTCGCCGGAAGATCCCGGTGCGTGCCACCGGCCGGCCGTTTCGCCCATACCCTTCCTTGAGCCATCACCTTCCGCCCGCTACGCTCGCCACGCCGCGCCGGACCGCGCGGCCAAACGAGACGCGAGCGAACGGCGCCCCTGGTGGAAACGGAATACGACTTCATCGTCGCGGGGGCGGGCTCCGCCGGCTGCGTTCTCGCTAACCGCCTGTCGGCGAACCCCAGGCATCGCGTGCTGCTCCTGGAAGGCGGCGGGCGCGACAACTGGATCTGGTTCCACGTCCCCGTCGGCTACCTCTTCGCCATCGGCAATCCGCGCGCGGACTGGATGTTCAAGACAAGCGCCGAGGCGGGTCTCAACGGGCGCGTCCTCGCCTATCCCCGCGGCAAGGTGCTCGGCGGCTCCTCGGCCATCAACGCCATGATCTACATGCGCGGGCAGGCCGCGGACTACGATCATTGGCGCCAGCTGGGGCTTCCCGGCTGGGGCTGGGACGATGTCCTGCCCGTCTTCAAGGCGCTCGAAGACCACATGGACGGGCCGAGCGAGTTCCACGGGGCCGGCGGCGAGTGGCGCGTCGAGCACCCGCGCGTCACCTGGGACATCCTCGACCGGGTGCGCGATGCGGCGGAGGCCGCGGGCGTCCCGAAGATCCCCGACTTCAACACCGGCGACAACGAGGGCTCCTCCTACTTCCAGGTCAACCAGCGGAACGGCCGGCGCTGGAGCGCCGCGCGCGGATTCCTGAAACCCGCGCTGAAGCGTGCGAACCTCCGCGTCGAGACCGGCGTCACCGTCGACCGGGTGCGGATCGAGAACGGCCGCGCCGTTGCGGTGGAATACCATCTCGGCTCCGAGCGGCGCGTGGCGAAGGCGCGGGCGGAGATCGTCCTTTCCGCCGGCGCGGTCGGCTCGCCGGCGATCCTGGAGCGCTCCGGCATCGGCGACGGCGCACGCCTCGGCCACCTCGGCATCGAGACCGTCCACCACAGCCCCGGCGTCGGCGAGAACCTCCAGGACCACCTCCAGATCCGCCCGACCTACCGCGTCGAGGGCATC
This sequence comes from Aurantimonadaceae bacterium, assembly GCA_947474855.1. Classification (GTDB taxonomy): domain Bacteria; phylum Pseudomonadota; class Alphaproteobacteria; order Rhizobiales; family Rhizobiaceae; genus Antarcticirhabdus. Next base: position 15,432 of record CANJKV010000095.1, read on the forward strand.
CGCACGCTGAACTCCGACTACGCCAACCTCTTCCGCCGGGCGATGATGGGCGTCGACTACGCGCTGCGCCGCCGCGGCGCGCTGACCATGGCGCCTAGCCAGGTCGGCGCCTTCGTCAAATCCTCGCCGCGCTATGCCACGGCCAACCTCGAATTCCATTTCCAGCCGCTGTCGCTCGACAGCTGGGGCTCGGGATTGCACCCCTACGGCGCCTTCACTGCCAGCGTCTGCAACCTTCGCCCGACAAGCCGCGGCAGCGTCCACGTGACCGTGGCGGACGCCGCCGAGCCACCCGTCATCGCGCCGAACTATCTTGCCACCGAGGAGGACTGCGAGGTCGCGGTGGACAGTTTGAAGTGGGCGCGCCGCATCGTCCAGCAGCCGCCCCTCGCGCCCTATCGCCCGCAGGAGATGAAGCCTGGCCCGGCCGTCGCGACCGACGCCGAGCTGCTGCGCGCGGCGGGCGACCTCGGCACGACGATCTTCCATCCCGTCGGCACGGTGCGCATGGGCGCGGAGGGTGACGCGGGCGCCGTCCTCGACGCGCGGCTGCGGCTGCGCGGGGTCGAGCGCCTGCGCGTCGCCGACGCGTCGGTCATGCCGACGATCACGTCCGGCAACACCAACTCGCCGACCATCATGATCGCCGAGAAGGCCGCGCGCATGATCCTGGAGGACGCGGGAGCCTAGAGCCTGTTATGGACCATGGATAGGTGTTGTGCTGGCTGTGCCGAGCCGCCG
>CANJKV010000096.1 GCA_947474855.1 Aurantimonadaceae bacterium
CAGGCCGGCGTCGGCAGGGCCGACATCAGGTCGAGGGCCGCGCCTTCGGGCAGGAGGAGCTCGGCCGAAACGCGGGCGTCCATGACGACGAGGTTTTCCGGCGAAAGCGGATAATCGACGAAGTGCGACACGCGGCCGCTCCCCTCCGCCGTCCCGTCCTGGACGTGGCTGCCTTCGAGAACGCGCAGCACGGCGCGCTCGCGGGTGTGGACGGCGAGGATCGGCGCGCCGCCCTGGCGGCCCGCGATGCGGGCGATCTCGCGGGCGAAATCGGCCGGGCTGCGCACGCGCTCGACGGCCATCTCGACGTCGGCCTGGAGATAGGCTTCGAGGAGGCTCGCCGCGACCGCCGCCGGCTTGTCGACCACGGCGTCGTCGGCCGCGTTGCGCCGTACGAGCCCGCGCTCGTAGACGCCCGTCGACCAGAGGATGCGCAGGAAGTCGAAGTCGCCCTGCGAGATGCGCCCGTGCTTGAGCGCCCATTTCAGCGAGCCGAGCCGCTCGCGCACCGTGCCGCGGCCGAGATCGCGCACCGGCATCCCAACGGCGGTGACGACGGCGCCCTTCTGGAGAAGGATCGCATCCGAGCCCTCGAGCTTCAGGACGACGGAGGCGACGGCCTCGCCCGCCACCGAGATCGGGAAGGCGAAACCGAAATGGCCGTCGCCCATGCCGGCATCGGCGAGGTCGGCGCGGAAGGTGTTGACGCGCCCCGCCCCGACGCAGTCGTCGCCGTGAAAGGCAAGCAGCGTGCGATCCCGGATCCTGCCATCCTCGGACACGATCCACCCCTGGATCATATCGTTGGTGACCAGCTCGATGCTTCCCCGGATCATCTCGGCAAATTCCCTCGAAAGGCGTTTGATTAACGCTAACGGGCGAACCTTGCCTGTCAGTTTACGGTTGAGCCGAAAGGGCGGCGCAATCTTTCCCGAAGCTGACCGAGCACCGCCGATCCGGACAAGCCGACGCCGATAGTAAGTTGATCTTACAATTCTTTAGCCAAAGATTCACCCATCCGACCGGAAGGGCTCGCCCCTGCCCCGATCCCGCCCCATCCGTAAACCCGCCATGAACCCTGAGGGCGCAAAGGTCGCCGGACTGGGGTTCGAGGCCGGCCGTGATCGAGGGTGAACGCAAAGCAGTCCTAAGCGTGGAACGCGGCCTCCACACGCTGACCTATCGCTGGACCTCCAATCCGGCGCTGCGCACGCCCGCGCCGCCGCTGGCGGAGGTCACGGGCGCCTCGCCCGGCCTGTTTCTCGTCTGCGCCCCCGGCGAGCCCTTCGGCCGCTTGTCGGGACCGGGTGCCGGCCTCGTCGTGATGGCGGAAGCGGACGGGCAGATCGAGCTGACGCTGCGCGCCACGATCCCCGGCGGCAGCCTCGCCGCCGAGATCGAGTTGAAGCGCGTCGAGGCGCCGCGGCCGGCCTTCGCCGCCGAACTGCCGGCGCCGCGCCGTCCGCTGCCCGAGGGCGGCGCCGAATTCATCCTGTCCGCCCACGTCTCGCTGCGCGGCGACCTCCAGGCCGCCCGCGGCGACTGGATCTGCGGTCCCGGCGCGCCCGGTCGCATCGAAGGGATCGAGGTGCGCCCGCTCGCCGGCAGCCTGCCGATCGAGTATCAGGTCGCGACCGGCGGGCGCAGCGGCGGCTGGACGGGCTGGTTCCCGGCGGGCAGCTATGCCGGCTCGCGCGGCAAGGCGCAGCCGTTGATCGGCATCCGCCTGCGCGTGCGGCCCGACGCGGCGGCGGGGCTCGCCCTCGACGCGGAAGCCGCCTTTCTCGGTGCGCCGACGCTGACGCGGGCGGGACGCGAGATCGAGCTGACCGGCCCCTGCCTTCTCGATCCCCTGGTGGGCTTCCGCCTCGACCTCGTGCCCGCGGCCAGCCTGGCGGCCGAGTCGGCCCCGGCTCCCGATGCGGCGCCGACCCCGCGCGCCCCTGGCCGCCTGCGCGTGTTCCGCCGCGCTCCACCACCCTCGGCGGAGACGGCGTCCTGGGCGCATCCGGCCGCCCAGGCCGGCGGCTAAGGCCGGGCCATGGCCGAGATCTACACCAGCGCGGACACGCAGGCTCTTTCGGTCCTTTCGCCCGATGCCAACGACGCGATCGCCCGACTCCTCGCCGATCTCGGCCTGCCCGCCGACACCGGGTCGTCGGTGGCGCCCAGCGACGACGCCTCGCTTCTCCTGTCCGGGGGCGATCCCGCCCCGATGCCCGGCCACACCGCGCCGCTCGACGTGGATCAGCCCGAGCCGGGCACCCTCACCGGCCTCGTCACCCCGGAGCCCGCCGCGCCCCCGGCTGACGCGAGCGATCCGCTGGGCTCCGAGCCCTTGTCCGGCAGCGAGACGCCGCAAGGCCATCTCCTCGCCTCCGGCGGCGACACGCTCGTGTCGGGGCTGGGGATGGACACGCTTTGGGGCGCTTCGGCCAGCCCGGCGCACGCCCCCGTTTCCACGGCGGGAGAGGTCCACGTCGCGGCCGACGCGGGCGACTCGGTCCTGTCCTCCGGCGGCTTCGACACGCTGCACGGCGGCTTCGCATCGCTTCAGTCGACCGGCGACCACGCCACGATCTACGCCTTCGGCGACACGATCGCCGCGACGGGCGGCCACGCGCTGATCGATGCGACGGCCTCGCCCGCGCCGATCCGCGTCGACGCCTATGGCGGCGACGCCACCATCCTGGGGGGCGCGGGCGACGACACGATCGGGCTCCACGACGTATCCAGCGGGCGCGCCTCCGTGTTCGGCGGCGAGGGCAACGACATCATCACGGGATCGCCGGGCGGCTGGGGGACCTATGCCGGCGGGGCGGGCGACGACCACTTCCTGACCTTCGGCCTCAACGACAGCGTCATGGGCGGCGACGGTTCCGACCTCTTCTCGATCGCCGCCTTCGGCACCGGGCACGACACGATCTCGGGCGGCGGGGGCGAAGACGCGGTGCTCTTCGCCGAACGTGCCTTCGCCGACGCGCACGTGTCGCACGACGGCTCCAGCACCCTCGTCACCTTCGGCGACGGCTACAGCGCCAGCATCGACGGCGTCGAGCAGCTCCGCTTCCGTGACACGATCCTGAACGCTTAACCATTTTCCGCGACACTGGGCCGGCACTCCGCTCCCGCGCACCGCTCCCGCCATGTCGTCGCCCGCCTCCCCACAGACCTTCGACGCGGCGCGACGCGCGGGGCTCGCGGCGCGCGCGGCCGGCGATCGCGCCGCGGCGCTCGCCCGCTTCCGCGAGGCGCTCGCCCTCGATCCGGCAAACCGTTGGACGCGCAACGACGCGGCGCTGGAACTCGTGTCGCTCGGCCGCGCGGGCGAAGCCGCGGCGGAAGCGGAGGCGCTCGCCCGGGACGCGCCCGACTTCGCGCCGGCCCGGCGCACCCTGGGCCTCGCCGCTCGCGCGGCCGGGGACCGCGAGGCGGCGCTCGGCCATTTCCGCGCAGCGGCCGCGCTCGACGGGCGCGACCTGTGGAACCGTCACGACGCGGGGACCGAGCTCGCCGCGCTCGGCCGGCCGGCGGAGGCGGCGGAAGCGTTTCGCGACCTCGCGGAGGAGACCCCGCTGTCCCATTCCTTGCGCGCGCTTGCCCAGATCGCCCGCACGGAGGGGCGGAGCGAGGACGCCCTCGCCCTTCTTCGCGCGGCAGCGCTCCTGCGCCCGGCCGACCCCTGGTTCGCGCTCGACCTCGCCGCGGAGCTCGCGGCGCGAGGCCGCGCGGCCGAATCGGAGGCGGCCTTCGAGGCGCTCGTCTCGGCCCGTCCGGATTTCCTGCCCGCGCATCGCGCCCGCGCCGCCGCCTGCATGGCGCGCGGCGAGAGCGAGCGCGCGCTCGGTCACCTCGAAGCGGCCCTCCTTCTCGCGCCGAACGACGCCGCCCTTCTCGGAGCGCAGGCGGACGCGCTTCTGGCGCTCGGCCGGCTGGAAGCGGCGGAAGGGCGCTTCGCCCGCCTTCTCGTGCGGCGTCCCAGGGACGGCGCGGCGCTTCTCGGCCTCGCGAAGGCCGCGCGCCTGTCGGGCCGGACGGAACTCGCCGCGGCCCATCTGCGCCAGGCCGGCCGCGAAGCGCGCGACGAGACCGCGCGGCTCGCCGTCGCCGCCGAATGGCTCGCGCTCGACGTGCCCGACGCCGCCCGGGCGCTCCACGCCGGCATCGGCGAGCGACCGGAGGCGACGGCCGCGCTCCACGCCGAGCTCGGCGTCCAGCGGCGGCGCAGCGAAGGACCGCGCGCCGCCGAGAACGCGCTGTCGCGCGCGCTCGCGATCGACCCCACCAATCCCCGCGCGCTGCTGATCCTCGCCGACCTCCGGCGCGAAGCGGGCCGGCTGGGGGAGGCCGAGGAGCTTTACGGGCGGGCCCTCGCCGCCCGTCCCGGCTTCTACTGGGCGCTGATCGGACAGGCCGCCGTCCAACGCGAGCGCGGCGACGGCGAGGCGTCGCGCCGTCTGCTCCTGCGCGCGATCGAGGCGGATCCGGCCGAGTGGCACGCCGAGATCGAGCTCGCCCGCGATCTCGCCGAGGGCGGCGACGTCGAGGCCGCCCGCGCGCTTCTCGCCAGGGTCCCCCCGTCATCCCCTCGCGCGCGCAACGCCGCGATGCTCGCCGCGCGGCTCCACCGCGAGGCCGGCGACTTCGGCGCGGCGGCCGAGGCCTTCGAGGCCGTGGCCCGCTGCTGGCCGCCGTTTGTCGAGGCACTGGTCGAGGCGGCCGAGGACCGCTTCCGGAGCGGCGAGGACGCGGACGCCGAGCGCCTTCTCGCCGAGGCGGCGGCGCTCGGCCGCGAAGCGCCCGCGCGCCTGGAATCCGAGGCGCGCCGCGCGCTGATCCGCGACGAGCCGGAAGCCGCCCTCGCCCTCTTCGATCGCGCCCGCGCAGCCGATCCGTCGCGGCTCTGGCCGGCGCTCGCGGCGGCGCGGATCGAGGCGGTGCTCGGCCGCGAGGACGCGGCGCGCGCCCGCTTCGAGGTCGCCGAAGCGGAGTTCGGCGCCCGTCCCGACATCGTCATCGCCCGCGCCGAGGTCGAGCGCCTTCGCGGCCGAACGGCCGAGGCGCGCGCCCGCATCGCGGCGGCGCTCGGCGCTTATCCCCACCACCTGGGCCTGCGCCTCGCCGCCGCCCTGGCCGACGTCGAAGCCGGAGACTTCGAGCGCGCGGCGGCCGCGCTCGACGCGGCGCGGCCTCGGAGCGAGGCAGAGCACGGGCGCATCCTCCTCGCGCGCTCGCTGCTTCACGCCGCCCGCTGGGACTTTTCCGCCGCGGCGTGCGCCGCCGCACAAGCCACCCGCCGTCTCCCGGGCGACGGTTGGGCGCGCCAGCGCCTCGTCCACGCCGCCATGCTCGACCTCGACCTGGACCGCGCTGGCGCGGAACTCACGGGGCTGGCCCGGCTGGAGGCTTCCGCGAACCGGCTGCGCGGCAAGTCGGCCAACCCGTCGCAGAGCCATTACGGCCAGATCCTCGACGAGTTCCGGATGGACGATGCGGCCGTTGCGGCGCTGACGGCGGCCCGCGCCCTTCCCGTCGACGCGCGGCTCGCACGCCTCGCCGCGATCGTGCGCGAGCGACCCGACAACACGGCGGCGGCGATCAACTTCTTCGTCGAGCACCGCCGCGCCGGCCGCCTCGCGCCCGTGCCCGCCGCGCCGCGCCCGCGCGCGATCCCGCTCGCGATCCATCAATATTGGGACGAGGGTTCGCCCCCGGCCGACCTCGCCGATTATCTCGAGAGCTGGCGGGTGCATCATCCAGGCACGCCCTACCGCCTTTGGAGCGAGGCGGAGGCGCGCGCCTTCCTTGATCGGCGATGCGGGGCGTCCGTGCTCGCCGCCTTCGAGCGGGCGGCCGAGCCGGCGATGAAGGCGGACCTGTTCCGCCTCGCGCTGCTGCGCGAGGAGGGCGGGCTCTATGCCGACGCCGACGACCGGTGCCTGCGAAACGTCGCGCCGCTCCTCGCCGGCGGCCACGGCCTCCTCGCCTATCAGGAGGATCTCGGCTCGCTCGGCAACAACATCCTCGCCGCAGCACCCGGCCATCCGGTGATCGCCCGCGCCCTCGCCCTCGGCGTCGAGGCCGTCAACCGGGGCGACACCGACATCCTCTGGCTGGCGACCGGGCCGGGGCTCCTCACCCGGGCGGCGGCGCAGGTCCTCGCCGAGCGCCCCGAGATGATGATGGACTGCCGCATCCTCGATCGGCACGAGATTCTCGCCTTTGCCGCCATCCACTGCCTCGCCGCCTACAAGGCGACGGAGCGGCACTGGAGCCGCACCGCCTTCGGCCGGTCGGGCTCGGCCCGAGACGGCAAGGCCGCTCAGGCGGCGAGCGTCTGAAGCCCCAGGGCCTCCACCCGCTCGGCGAGGAGGCGGCGGATCGCTGGCGGCACCTGCCGGGCGGACTTGGCGCGCGGCCGGTCCATCTCGGCGACCGGCGGCCTCGGATGCTCGGGCCGCTCGTCGAAGGCGAAGCGCTCGGGATTGTCGACGAAGCTTTCCGCCGGCGCGCCCTCGGCGAGAAGCAGGGCGTGGACGTCGAGCTCGACGTGGAGAAAGGTGAGCGCGGGCGGCAGCTGCGCTTCGCGCAGGATCGAGAGCCCGTTCACCAGAGCACCCGCATGGACGAGGATGCCGCCGATTCCCAGCGCGTGGTCGGCCGACACGCGAAGGTCGCGCGCCGGAAGGCCTGGTCCGAGCGCGCCGGCGCGGATGCGGATCGGCGCGACGCGCAAGGGGTCGGCGCCCCGCGTCTCAAGCGTCTGGACGCCGAGCCATCGCACCGCATGAACCGCGCCGTCGGCCGCGAGGACGAGGTCGCCCGGCCGAAGCGCCTCGACCGGGCGCTCCCCTTCCGGCGTCGCGATCAGCGTGCCCGGCAGGAAGCAGACCGGCCCGGCCTGGAAGTCGAAGCCGGACCCAGCTCCGCTGCCGGAGAGCCCGCCGGTGCCGCCGATGCCGGAAGCTCCGCCGATGCCGGGCGACGAAGACGACGACGATCCGCCGAAGGCGGAAGCGCCGCCCGAACCGGAGGCGGCGCCCTCGCTCCCGCCGACGCTGCCGACGGGGCTCGACGACGCAGCGCCGGGGCTCGCGCCGGGCGTGTGGGCGCTCGTGGCCGCCTCCGCGGCGTCGGCGGCGCTGGTTCCCGCTTCGGTTCCCGATCCCGACGCCGCGCCCGATCCGCCGCTCTCGCCCGCGCTCTCCGCCTGGCCGCCCGCCTCGGTGGCGCCTCCGCCTTCGCCCGAGGCCGAGCCCGAGGAAGAGCCGCCCTCGCCGGAGGCGGCCGCCGCGGCGGGGCCTTCGGCCTCGCCGGAGCCGTTCGAGCCGCCGCCCTCTCGCGATCCTGCCGCCGCTCCGCCCCCAGGTGCGCCGGCTCCCGGAGCGCCCCCCGGGGCTCCGGCAATGCCGCCGGCGCCCGGTCCGCTCGCGCCGACGCCGCCCGCGCCGCCCCCGGCACCGGCATTTCCGCCGACACCCGGCGCCGCGCCCGGCGCTCCTCCGGCACCGGCGTCGGCGCCCGCGCTCGTCGCGCCGTCCGAACCGCCGTCGCCGGACCCGCCCTCGCCGGAACCGCCGGACTCGGTCCGGCCACCGCCGCGCCCGTTCGAGGCGGGGGTCGCCGCCGCCGCGGCGCCCGTCGCCGACACGGTCGCGCCGGTCGCGGCCATGCCCCCGGTCATCATCACGGCGGCGGCGTGGTTGCCGCCGCCCGCGCTCGAATTCGACCCGCCGCGGTCCTTGGAATCGGACGAGCCGTCCGCGCCGGAGCCCTCGTCGGATCGAGTGTGGTCGTCGGTCTGGCTCATGGGCTTCGAAGGGCGCGAGGATCGTCGGTCCAAGACCATGCGCGCGCCCCCGCCCGGCGGCAAGCGCAGCCTCGCGCCATGGCAAGCGAAGGGTGAAGAGCATCAGTCCGGGGAAAGCGAGGTGGGCGAAGATGCAGCCTTCACGGAGACCGTTCTGACGACATGACCCCCGGCGAGGCGTGGCAGGATCTTCCGCTGGACGACGCCGGCCGCCACGCCGAGGCGCTCGTGCTGGCGGCGACGCGGCTCCTTCGCGCGGGCCAGGCCGCGCGCGCCTTCGAACTCGCCGACCATCGCTGCCGTCTTGCCCAGCCACCGGGTCCCGCCGATCGGGCGATCCGGGCGCTGGCGGGACGGCTCTGCGGCTGGCCGCTCTGGCGGGCCGAGTTCGACCGGGCGCTCGACGCCGACCCGCTCGACGCCGTCGCCAATTCCGCCCTGCTGCGCCTCGGCGAGGCCGCGGACCGGCACGCCGCTGCCCTCCGCCTCCTGGAAAGCCCCGAAGCGCAGGCCGCCCAGGTCGAGGACGCGCTCGCACACCTCTTCCGGTCCGGCGAACGCGGCATACTCCGGCTCGACCTCGTCGACGGGCGCCTCACCGGCTGGGCCGCCTGGGCGGATGCGCACGGGCCGGCGCCGACGCTGGAGATCGACGGCCCCGCCGGTCCGGAAAGCCTGCCGCTCGCGACCGATCTGGCCGATCCGCTGCCCTTCCTGCCCCCGGGCGCGGCGGGGGCGCGCATCGATGTCCGGCTCGACGCCGAAAGCGCGCGCGCAGCCCGGCTGCGGTCGGGAGAGACCGTTCTCGCGGACTGCGCGCTTCATCCCCGCAGCCGCCGCGGCGAGCGCACCCCCGCCGCGCCGCTGCGCGCGCCGTCCGAGATCCCCTTCCGTGCTCCGCTCGTCGTGGTGGTGCCGGTCTTCGCCGATTTCGAGGCGACGCAGGACTGCCTGCGCGCCGCCGTCGCCGAGACCGAGGGGCGGCCGGACCGCCGCCTCGTCGTCGTCGACGACGCCTCGCCCGATCCCAAGCTGAAGCTTCTCCTCGACGCGCTCGCCGGACGCGGCATGATCGAGCTGAGGCGCAGCGCGCGCAATCTCGGCTTCGCCGGCGCGGTGCGGCGCGGGCTGGAGGATGCGGGCCGGGCCGATATCCTTCTTCTCAACGCCGACGCCCTCCTTCCCCCGGGCGCGATCGACCGGCTGGCGAGGGCGGCCTATGCCGAGGCCGACATCGGCACGGTGACGCCCCTTTCCAACAACGGGGAATATGCGAGTTTTCCGGCTTCGGGCAGCGACGCGCCGTCTCCCGATCTCGCCGCGCGGATCGACGAGACCGCGGCGCGGGTCAATGACGGCCGCCTGGTCGACCTGCCGACCGGCACCGGCTTCTGCCTCTTCGTGCGCCACGACTGCCGCGCCGCGGTCGGAGGCCTGCCCGGCATCTACGGGCGCGGCTATTTCGAGGATATGGAGCTGTGCCTTCGGGCGCGCGAGCACGGCTTCCGCAACGTCTGCGCTTCGTCCGTCTTCGTCGTCCATCACGGCTCGCGCTCCTTCGGGGCGGAGAAGGCGGTGCTCGTCGCGCGCAACCTGCGCGTCCTGCGCACCCGCTTTCCCGGCATCGAGGCCGAATGCGCGACCTTCGTCGCGGCCGATCCGCTCGCCTCGGCCCGGCAGGCGATCGCGGACGCCCTGCGGCCCCCTGCCCGTCCGCCGTTGCCCGAGATGCCGGAGCCGGCGCTGGATCCCCTCGCCTATCCGCCCGACGCGCCGCTCTCGCTCGGGCTCGTGTCGCCCATCCCCTCGGGCGCGGCGGACGCTCTCGCCGCCGCCCTGTCCGCCGCCCTGCGCCGCCGCCGGCCCGACGCGCGGCTCGTTCTCCTCGGCCGCTTCCTCGACGACATCGCGCTGATCGGCCGGGGCAACGTCGTCGCGGCCGGGCCGCTCGACGGCGGATCGGACGAGGCTTTCCGCCTCGCGCTCCTCGGCCTTCGCGCCCTCGTGCTGCCGCCGGGCGCGCCGGATCCGCAGGGTTTCGCGCGTCTTTGCCGCCGCTTCGGCCTGCCCGGCGCGGCGGCCGGCGAGGACGCGGCCGATCCCGACCTCTTCATCCCGGAACCGCACGCCCATGACACGGGAAACGCCCTCGCGATCGTCGATTGGTTCTCTGGTCGCTGCCCGCCGTAAGCGGCTGGCTCTGGCCGCAGCCGTCGCCGCCCCGCCCCTCGACGCCGCCGAGCCGCGGCCTCTCGATCCTTTCTCCCGTTCCGACGGCCTGCAGCTCCAGGCCGTTCGCACCGGCGCGGGCGTGGAGGGCCACGCCTTCGACCCGGCCGATCCGGAGCGTCGCCTCGTGGTCGAACTCGTGCTCGACGGCTGGCCGACCGAGATCCGGCGCGCCGACCGCTTCGAGGCCGGCCTTCTCGCCTCAGGAATCGGCGACGGCTGCCACGGCTTCCGCTTCGCGCTGGACCCCGAGCGCGCCGGAACGCCCCGGCGCATCGGGGTTCGGCTCGCCAATCTGCCGGAGGGCGCCTGCGCGCCTGTCGAGGTCGTGGCCGACCCGCCGACCGGCTCCGGATCGGGCGCTTCGTTCGGTCTCGTCGAATGGAGCGGCGGGCTCGTGCTGCGCGGCTGGGTGCCGCGGCCGTCGGACGGCGCCGCAGTCCCGCCGGTCGACGCCTTCATCGACGGCCAGCGCGTCGCCGGCGCCCGGCCGGACGGCTGGCGGCGCGCGCCGGACGGCCGAATCGCCGCGGGCTTCGCGATCGCCCTGACCCGCGAATTCGCGGACGGTACCGCGCGCCGCGTCGAGGTGCGCCAGAACGGCCGGCCGCTTCCCGGCAGTCCCGTGACGGTGATCGCCTTCGCGGACGGGCTGGAAGCCGAGTTCGCGGGCCGGGCCGGCCCGCTCGGGCGCGAAGCGACGCGCGGCCGGCTCGTCGACCTCGCCCGTCCCGACGCCGTCCCCTTTTCGGCCCTGGACGCCTGGGAAGCGCGCTTCATGCCGCAGTCGGCCGGCGTGCCGGCGACCGGCCGGTCCGTCGCGGTGATGGTGGTCGGCGACGGCAAGGCGGCGGACGAGACGCTTGCGGCGGCCAACCGTGCGGGGCACGCGGCCTGGGTCGGGGGCGTTTTGTCCGACGAGGCCGGCCCGGCGCGCTTCGCGGCCGCCGACCTCCTCGCCTTCCTGGAGGGCGAGGCCGCCGACTGCGGCACGATCCTCTGCCTCGCCGCGGGCGCCGCGCTGCGGCCGGGCGCCGCGGGGAGGCTCGGTGCCGCCCTGGCGGCCGAGCCCTCGGCGGCTATCGCCTATGGCGACCTCCTTCTCGGCATGGAGGATGGAGCGACGGTGCCGCTGGCGCTTCCCGCCTTCGACGGCGAGCGCTTTCTGGAGCAGGCCTCCGCCCAATTCGCCTTCGCCATCCGCCGGACGGCGGCGCTGAAAGCGGCGCGGCGCGGGGCGGCGAGCCTGTTCTCGCTGTTTCTCGCGCCCCTCGCCGAGGAGGCTCCGCGCGGCCGCTCCCATCTCCACGTTCCCGGCTTCGCCGCCCGACTGGCGATGGCGGAGCTCGACGGGTCCGACATGGCGGCTCCCCTCGGCGAAGCGGCGCGAGGCCTTCTGACCGCCCGCGGACTCGCCGCGCGGACAGAGCCGCGGCCGGACCTCGCCCTGCCGGCCGTCCGCCTGCGGCGCGAGGCCGGGCCGGCGGGCGCGACGATCGTCCTCGACGCGGCTCGGCTCGGCGGCGGCGAGGCGGCGCTCGACGCCGCGATCGCCGCGCTCGAGCCCGTGCGCGCCCGCCGGCGCGCCCGGCTCGTCCTCGTCGCGGGGGGCGTATCGGCGGCGCAGAACCGCCGCCTCGCGCTCGACGGCATCGCCCTCGCCGAGCCGGCGCCGCGCGAGATGCTCGCCGCCCGGCTGAACCGGGGCTGCGCCGCGGCCGAGACCGACCTCGTCCTCCTCATGGATGCGCGTCTGCGGGCCGAGACCCCGGATCTCCTCGACGAGATGATCGGTCGCATGGCCGAGCCGGACGTCGGCGCGGTCGCGCCCGTGATCGTCGCCGCGGACGGGCTGGTGGTGGAAGCCGGCCTCGTTCTGCGCCCGTCCGGCCGCGTCGCGTCCGCCTTTTGCGACAGCCTCCTCGGCGAAGCGGGCTACGGCGACGGGCTCGCCGTCGCGCGCCAGGCTTCGGCCGCGGGCGCGTCCTGCCTCCTGGCGCGGCGCAGCGACCTCCAGGCGGTCGGCGGCTTCGACGCGCAGCTCTTTCCAGGGGACGGGGCGGCGATCGACCTTTGCCTGAAGCTCCAGGCACACGGCCGCCGCCTGGTGGTGACGCCCGACGCGCGGCTTTCCTGGCCGGACGGACAGGAGCCCCGCCTGGATGCTGCCGGCCCTCTCGCCGAGCGGGCGCGCCGGATGCTGCTTTCGCGCTGGCCGGACGCCTTTGCCTGCGACCCCTTCGCCAGCCCCGTTCTCGACCGCGGCCCGGTGCCGCATTCGGGCCTCGCCTGGCCGCCGGGGCCGCTTCGCCCGCGCCTGCCCGCGCTTGCGCCGCCGCGCGACGCGCCTCTCGGCTGGTGAGGCGCAATCGTGGGCCAAGCTTCGCATCGTAAACGATCGGGATGCGGCCGGGCGCATGGCGAGCCCGGATCCCTTTCCAGGAGAAAAGGACGGTGGAGGCGAGCAGCATCCCCGAGGACGTCGACGGACTTATCGAGACGATCTGGCTCGACAGCCTGAAGACGCCGGCGACCCCCTATCAGATGCTGACGCGGGCCGTGATGGTCGACCGCAGCATCCGCCCCTTCGACGTCGACGACATCCAGGATGCCGTCGCCAACGCGCTGCGCCAGCGCATGCGCGGCGAGATCGCGCGCGAATGGCTTGCCCACTTCGACGACGTCCGCCTGCGCGATCGCGAGTCCGCCGACGAGATCTTCGCCGATGCCGAGGCGCTGGGCCACCAGTGCGATCGGCCCGCGCACCGCTGCGGCGCGGTGGTCGAGCGCTTCGCCTGCTCCGCCTGCCTCGTCGAGGACGCCTTCGCCTTCGCCGACGCCTGCCTCGGCGCCGTGGGAGCGCGACGGTCGGTCGGCTGAAAGATCGCGCTTCCGGCGCATTGGCAAGGGCCGCGCCGTCCTCTAAGAGCCCGTTCCGACACGGTACCGGACCACAGGGGATCAGCGGCTATGGCGTCCGGCGAAGGCATCCAGAAATCTCCGACCGGTATCGAGGGCTTCGACGAGCTGACGCTCGGTGGCCTGCCGACGGGGCGGCCCACCCTCGTCTGCGGCTCGGCCGGCTGCGGCAAGACGCTCTTCGCCTCCACCTTCCTGATCCACGGCGCGCGCGAGCAGAGCGAACCGGGCGTCTTCGTCACCTTCGAGGAACGCCCCTCCGAGATCGTCGCCAACGTCGCCTCGCTCGGCTTCGACCTCGACGGCCTCATCGAGGACGGGCGGATCCTCATCGAGCACATCACCATCGACGCCTCGCAGGTGGCCGAGATCGGCGACTTCGACCTCGAGGGCCTGTTTCTGCGCCTGGAACTCGCCATCGACCAGATCGGCGCCAAGCGCATCGTCCTCGACACGGTGGAAAGCCTGTTCTCGGCCTTCACCAACCAGGCAATCCTCCGGGCCGAGATCCGGCGCCTGTTCGACTGGCTCAAGGACAAGGGCGTCACCGCCGTCATCACCGGCGAGCGCGGCGACGGCACGCTGACGCGCCAGGGGCTGGAGGAATACGTTTCCGACTGCGTGATCCTTCTCGACCACCGCGTCGCCAACCAAGTCTCCACCCGTCGCATGCGCATCGTGAAGTATCGCGGCACGGCGCACGGAACCAACGAATATCCCTTCCTGATCGACGAGGACGGCTTCTCGGTCCTGCCGGTGAGCGGCCTCAGCCTCGACCACCACGTCTACGACGAGCGCATCTCGACGGGCGTGCCCGACCTCGACGCCATGCTGGACGGCGGCGGCTTCTTCCGCGGCAGCAGCATTCTCCTGTCAGGCGTGGCGGGCTCGGGCAAGAGCTCGATCGCCGCCGCCTTCGCCGACGCGGCCTGCGCCCGCGGCGAAACGGCGCTCTACTTCTCCTTCGAGGAGTCGGCGCAGCAGGCCGTGCGCAACATGCGCTCGATCGGCATCGATCTCGGCCGCTGGATCGAGGCGGGGCTCCTCCACCACGTCGCCGCGCGGCCGACCTTCTACAGCCTGGAGATGCACCTCGCGATCATGCTGCGCGAGATCAGCCGGCGCCGGCCGCGGCTCGTCGTGCTCGACCCCATTTCGGCCTTCATCGACTCAGGCGACCCGCTGGAGGTGCAGGCCATGCTCCTGCGCATTGTCGACTTCCTCAAGGTGGAGGGCATCACCGGCGTCTTCACCCATCTCGCCTCCTCCGCCGACCTGATCGAGACGGAAGCCGGCCTGTCCTCGCTGATGGATGCCTGGATCCTGCTCCTCAACCGCGAGGCCAGTGGCGAGTTCAACCGCGAGCTCTATCTCCTCAAGGCGCGCGGCATCGCGCACTCCAACCAGGTGCGCGAATTCCTGATGAGCGAGGCGGGCCTGCGGCTCCTGCCGCCCTATGTCGGCGAGGGCGTGGCCCTGACCGGCGCGGCGCGGCGCGCCGAGGAGAACCGGGAACGCCGCAACGAAGCGTCGCGGCGCGACGAGGCGCTGCGCCGCCAGCGCGAGGTCGACCACCGCCGCCGGCGCGCGCTCGCCCAGATCGAGGCCCTGCAGGCCGAGATCGAGGCCGACGAGGCGGAGCTGGACGCGCTGGTGCGCAGCGAAGACGATTATGCCCGTCAGGCGGTCTCGGACGCCTCCGGCATGGTGGAGGCACGCAAGGGCCGATGATGGAGATGGTGGCGTTGATCCCCGAGCGGCGGAGCACCAGGACGTGAGCCAGGAACCCCTGCGTCCAATCCGGCTGACCCTCTACGTTGCGGGTCAGACGCCGAAGTCGCTCGCCGCCATCCGCAACCTCGAGCGAATCTGCGAGGAGCACTTCCCCGGACGCTACGCGGTGGAGGTCGTCGACCTTCGCACCGCGCCGCACCTGGCGCGCGAGCACAACATCGTCGCCATCCCCACCCTCGTGCGCGAGCTTCCCAGCCCCATGCGCAAGCTGATCGGCGACCTCTCCGACACCGAGAAGGTGCTCGTGAGCCTGTCGGTGAACGAAGCGTGAGCGGCGTCGCACCCCTGCCCGGGGCGGGCCTCGACACCGACATGGACGGCGAGACGGCGAGCCTTCGCCGGCGTCTGGAAGAAGCGGAGGAAACGCTGCGCGCCATCCGCGAGGGCGAGGTCGACGCTCTCGTGATCGGCGGTTCGCGCCCCGATCGGCCGGACGAGGTCTTCACGCTCGAAGCCGGTCCGGAGCCCTATCGCGTCTTCATGGAGGCGATGGATATCGGCGCGGCAGCGCTCGACGACGGCGACCGGCTGCTCTTCGCCAACGCCGCGCTGTGCGCGCTGCTCGGACGGAGCGTCGAGGACCTCCAGGAGAGCGGGCTCACCGCGGCACTCGGCGAGGAGGCGGAGCCCCAGCTGCGCGAGCTTCTTCGGCACGGGCGCGACGGGCGCGCATCGGCCGAGTTCCGCGCCGGCGTCGGGAACGAGGAGCGGCTGCTGCTCCTGTCCGCGGCACCGCTGCGGCTCGGGCCGAACTTCGGCCTCGCCCTCACCGCCGCCGACTTCACCGAGCGCCAGCGCGCCGCGTCCGTCGAGGAATCCGAGCGCCTCGCCCGCGCCGTGATCGCCTCGGCGAGCGAGGCAGTCGTCGTCTGCGACCGGGACGGCCGGATCACCCATGTCAGCCGTTCCGGACTGGCGCTCTGCGCCGACGTCCCCGTCGGCCGGATGTTCGACGAGGCCTATCCGCTGATCGTTCCCGAGATGACCGGCCTGCCGGCCGGCGAGGACCTCATCGCCATGGCGGTGGGCGGGGGCATGATCCAAGGCATCGAAGCCTCGCTCGGCGAGGCACCGGCGCAGCGGAGCTTTCTCGTCAGCGCAGCGCCCCTGATCGTTTCGGGCGACGACATCCGCGGCTGCGTCGTGACGCTGGTCGACCTCACGCAGCGCAAGGAGGCCGAGCGCCACCAGCTTCTTCTGATGAAGGAGCTCGACCACCGGGTGAAGAACACGCTGGCGCTGGTGGTGTCGATCTGCACCCGCACGGCCTCGTCCGAGGACACGGTGGAGGGCTTCCGCCG
>CANJKV010000097.1 GCA_947474855.1 Aurantimonadaceae bacterium
CGTATCAATGCCCTGCGACTGGGAGGAGGATGTCGCGGGCGATCCGCAGGAAACCCTTGGGAGGAGGATGGTTCCTGCGAAACTTGGAATCTCGCGTCGCCGGCTCTGCGTCGACGCCGAACCAATAGCCCGCTACCGTGTCCGTCGGTAGGCGACCGCGCGCATGGCTGCCTTGTTCGCAGCGGATGGCTCCGGGCACGAGCTGGAGAGGCACGGGCAAGGTCCCGTGAAAAAGGCGGGATCGTCGCGCGCTTGACGGGAACGTCTCCTGCGCCCTGCACCTTCCTGCTTCGCCGTCTGCCTCGAGGCAGACGGCCAGGAACGAAGGAGCCGAACCCATGTCGAACATCGATCCGGCCAACATCGATCCCGCGACCCCGCCCGTGCCGCCGCCGGACGTGGTGCCGCCCCTGGACGATCCGGACGACGATCACGTCGGCGGCGACGACATCCGCGAGCCGGGGGCCGATATCCCGCCGATCGAGCCGGATCCGGAGGAGCGCTCGCCCGGCCAGCCCGGCATTCGGAGCGCCGGAAAAACACTTTCGTAAGCCTTGCACAAGGCGTGAGGTCTACCCATTTACCATGAGTGCAGCGCGCCCGGTCACGATCGGGCTGTCGCGCAACACGGCTTCCCATCGCCTCGACCACGGATGTACTGGCGACGGGATCGGGGAGCCGCACTCGCCCTGGAGAAGGGCACGCGGAGCCGCCGGAGGAAACTCTCGGCGGCTTTGTTGTGTCCGGACCTGTGCCGGGCTGTGCGGCCACCATCGCGGCGAGGCGTCCTCAACCAACGAGCCCGGCCCTGCCGGTCTCTCCTTCGCCTTGATACAAGGGCACAGCGCTGCGCCCGGCCGGTCGTCGCGCATGCGCCCGAAGCCACGATCGTCGTCGAGGTTGATCGTCACGATTGATCTGGTCGGGCTTGCTGGCGCGCTGCGGCGCGACGTTGGCCGGTTCGGCAGGCCCCAATCCCGAGGCATGTATAACATCACGGGCTGTAGGCAGCGCCGGATGGGCGCTGCCGGCGCGCCTCAGGGTTTGGGGCGCTTCGGGCGACGCGGCTTGCCGGCCGCCGCGCGCTTGTCCTCGCCGCCCGACGCCGGACGCTCGTCGCGGCGGAACGGCTTGGCCTTGGCGCCCGGGCCGCGGTCCGGCCGCTCGCCGTCGAAGGGCTTGCGGCCCTTGAACGGCCGACCGCCGGATCCGGCCTCGCCCGCGGGGCCGCTCTTTGAACGAGCGCCCTTGCCGCCGGCCGGACGGGGCGGCGCGTCGACGCGGCTGATCGTGATGTCGTCGCCCTCGCTCGTTTCCGCGGCGCTGGCGAAGCGCTCGGCCGCGGCCTCGGCGATCTCGAACTTGGTTTCACGGTCGAAGATGCGGATCGCGCCGATCTCCTGGCGCGTCACCTTGCCCCGGCGGCAGAGCAGCGGCAGCAGCCAGCGCGGATCGGCGTTGTTGCGCCGGCCGACGTCCATGTGGAACCAGACGGTCGCGCCCGTCGGCCCCCGACCGGCGCCGCCGGTCTCGCGGTCACGCTTGTTCGGCCGCTCGAAGGTTTCCCGTCCGGCCTTCGGATCGCGGCCGAAGCCGGGGTCGTAGACGTCCTCGGGGGCGGGGTGGCGGTCCTGCCAAAGGCGGGCGAGGGCGGCGGCCAGCTCTTCCGGCCGGCGCTTCTCCAGGAGCCGCGCGGCGATGGCGGCTTCTTCCTCGCCGGGCTCGGCGAAGAGTTGCGGGTCGGAAAGGAGGCGCTCCTCGTCGCGCTCGCGCACCGCATCGGCCGTCGGCGCGCCGCCCCAGGCGGCGGTGATGCCCGCCTCGGCCAGAAGGCGCTCGGCCTTGCGCCGGCGCGATATCGGAACCAGCAGGACGGAGACGCCCTTGCGCCCGGCGCGGCCCGTCCGGCCGCTGCGGTGCTGCAGCGTTTCCGGATCGTTCGGCAGCTCGGCGTGGATCACGAGGCCGAGGCTCGGCAGGTCGATGCCGCGCGCGGCGACGTCGGTCGCCACGCAGACCCGCGCCCGACCGTCGCGCAGCGACTGCATGGCGGCGTTGCGCTCGTTCTGGCCGAGCTCGCCCGACAGGGCGACGGCGGAGAAGCCGCGCTCGAGCAGGCCCGAATGCAGGTGCCGCACCGCCTCGCGCGTGTTCAGGAAGACGATCGCGCTCGGCGCCTCGGTGAAGCGCAGGAGGTTGACCACCGCGTGCTCGACCTCGTTGGGCGCGATGCGCACCGCGCGGTACTCGATGTCGGCGTGCCCGCTCGACGAGGCCGCGGTTTCGATGCGCAGCGCCTTGCGCTGGTAGCGCTTGGTCAGCGCAGCGATGGCGCTCGGCAGGGTCGCGGAGAAGAGGAGGGTGCGGCGCTCGGCCGGCGTCGCTTCCAGGATGAACTCGATGTCCTCGCGAAAGCCGAGGTCGAGCATCTCGTCCGCTTCGTCGAGGACGACGGCCTTGAGGGCGCCGATCACGAGATGGCCGCGCTCCAGATGGTCGCGCAGTCGGCCCGGCGTGCCGACGACGATGTGCGCGCCCGCGCTCAGGCGGCGCTGCTCGGCGCGCGGATCCATGCCGCCGACGCAGGTGACGATGCTGGCGCCCGTCTCGGCATAGAGCCATTCGAGCTCCCGCCGCACCTGGAGGGCCAGCTCGCGCGTCGGCGCGACGACGAGCGCCAGGGGCTCGCCGCCGGGACTGAGACGCTCGGCATCGGCGAGGATGGTGCCGGCAAGCGCGAGCCCGTAAGCGATGGTCTTGCCCGAGCCGGTCTGGGCCGAGACCAGGAGGTCGCGGCCGTCCGCCTCGGGTTCCAGAACGGCGTCCTGAACCGGCGTCGGCTCGGCATAGCCGCGGGCGGCCAGCGCACGCTCGAGGGCGGGATGAGTCGGACGAAACGGCATGGCGGGCACTCCCTCGCAACAGGAATGCGATCGCAATCCTCAAGCCCGCATCGCGCGGGCACACGCGCCGACATAGGCTGCCGAGCGCGCGGATGCAATCGGCGGGCCAATTCGGCCGACGCATGGCCGGCCGGCGTCAGGCTCAACCCTTGAACTCGACCACCGTTTCGGCCGGCTTGACGAGGCGGGACAGAGCTTCCGCGTCCCAGTTGGTCAGGCGCACGCAGCCATGGCTCGCGGTCTTGTCGATCTGCGAGGGCTCGGGCGTGCCGTGGATGCCGTAGGTCGGCTTCGACAGGTCGATCCATACCGTGCCGACGGGGCCGTTCGGGCCGGGCGGAAGGGTCAGCTCCTCGTCGTTCTTGCCCTGGCGGAAGTTCTTTTCCGGATCGTATTCGTAGGTCGGCTCGTGCGCGCTGCCCTTGACCTTCATGGTGCCGCTCGGCGAGGGCGTGTCGTCGGAGCCGATGGTTGCGGGATCCACCAGGACGATGCGGTCGTCCTCGCCATAGGCGATGAGCTCGCCCTTGGACTTGTCGACGACGATGCGCGCGACCTTGGCCGTGGGTTCGGGGCCGGGATCGGCGACGAGGATCGTCGTGCCTTCCTTGTCGAAGTCCGCGCCCGGGTTCAGCTCGCGCAGGAGGTCCTCGTCCATGTGGAAGCGCTCGGCCAGCATCTCGGCGGGGCCGCGATAGCCGAGCCAGTCGAGCTTCGCCAGCGCGCCGTAGTCGCTCGGAAGGTCGGGCACGTAGCGGCCCTCGACGTCCTCCCTGGTCAGGCGATAGGGCTTCACGACCGGCGCGGCGTCCGCCGAGATCGCCTCCCAGAGCTCCTCGTTCAACTCGCCATCGGCGGCAAGGTCGCGCATCTCCTCGAAGGCGCGCACGGCCTTGTCCGTGTTCCCGCCCTCCCGGCCGTCGATGACGCCGGGCGAAGCGTGGGCGCGGTCGAGCAGGATCTGGAGGCGGATCAGGAAGGGATCGGGCGATGTCTTCGCTTCCGGCGCCCCGGCTTCCCCGTCCTGTGGTGCGGCGGCTTCGGCCTCTTCGCCGGTTGCCTGCCGCTGCTGCCAGTCGGCGAAGGAGGCTGCGTTGATCGCGCCTTCCGACAGGTCCGGCGCGGGCGGCGCGGCCGGCGCGCCACCCGTCGCGAGAGCCAGGATCGCTGCGGCCGACAGGAGAGAGAGCGGTTTCATCATCAACCTTCCCTGCGAGATCGGACGGAGCAACGCGCGGCGAGCCTGCCGGCTCCATCCGGAGCCGGAGATACGATAAGACGTCGCGCCGACGCTCACGATCGGAAGCCCCCGAAGGCGGTGTCGTAGGGAAGCTCGGCCGTCACCTCCAGTCCGGGAACCAGGCTGTGCGGGACGCCGAGAAGGAGCAGCGGCACAGCCTCGTGGTTGGCCGCATCGGCGGTGAGGCTGATGACGCCGTCCGCCAGTTCGACCGTCACCGATTGCGAGCGGAAAAGAAGATGGAGGTCGAGCCGCCCGACCTGCCTCGGCGGGGCAGGATCGACGAGCAGCGCGTCCTCCGACGGGCGGATGCCGAGGTAAATGCGCTGGACGATATCGAGGGTCGCCGCCATGGCGCCGAGGTGGACGCCCTTTTCCGTGCCGGAATGGCCGGACTTCTCGTCCGGGTGGACGGCGTCGCGGAAGATCGTCCAGGCATGCTCCGGCGAAAGGCGCGCCAGCGCTCCGGCGTAGACGAGGTCCGACAGGCTGGAGTCGTGGGACGTCCGGGCGAGATCCGTCTCGATCGTGCGCCGGATCGTGTCGCGGTCGGATGGCGCTCCGAGGCGGGCGAGGAGGGCGAGCAGCTCGGCGGGGTCGAGGAGGTAGGCCAGCATCGCGAACTCGGCCTGCTTGAGGACCTGCGCGGCTTCCGCGCTGCCGCCCTCCGCTTCCAGCGACCAGTCGATGCGCTCGCCGGGATGCCCGCGCTCGTAGGCCGGAAGGTCGAAGGGCTCCAGCGCGTCGAAGTCGTCATGCGGCAGGAAGAGTCCGTCCGTGTCGAGTGGGAGGTGGAGACGGCCGGCCACATCGGCCCAGCGCTCCGGCTCGTCCGCGCTCAAGGCGAGCCGCGCCTCGACCGATCGGCGATAACAGGTCGGGAGGCTCCCGAGCACCGCGCCGGCCCGAAGGAGCGTCCAGGCGGCCATGACGTTGGTGTAGGTATTGTCGTTCAGCCCCGGCTCCGCCGCTCCGGGGCGGCGCGTGTGGAACTCGTTCGGGCCGACGACGCCGCGGATCGTCAGGCGGCCGGGGCGGTCCGGGTGAGGCTTGGCGAGCGAGGCCCACATGCGCGCGACCTCGATCATCATCTCGGCGCCGTAGCCCGCCATGAAGTCGACGTCGCGGGTGGCGAGGAAGTACTGCCAGACATTGTGCGCGATCGCAGCCGACACGTGGAACTGCCGGTGCGTCTCGTCCCGCTTCCAGGCGCCGGTCCTGGGGTTCTCCTGGAACTCGGGCGTTTCTTCCTCGCCGCTCGTGCCGCTGCGCCAGGGGTAAAGAGCTCCGTCGAGGCCGAAGGAGCGGGCGCGCGCCCGCGCGGCGTCCAGCCGGCGGTGCCGGTAGAGGAGCGCGGATCGCACCACCTCCGGCAGGTGCAGGCTGAGAAAGGGCAGGGAGAGCGTCTCGTCCCAGAAGATCTGGCCGTGATAGGCCTCCTGCCAGCCGCGCGACGGCAGTCCTGCATCCGAGGCCGGGGCGTGGGGCGAGGCAGTCTGGAGAAGGTGGAAGGCGTGAAGGCCGAGCGCCCGGCCGAGGTTCTCGTTCTCCGCCTCGATCCGGCAGCGCGTCCAGAGCTGATCGACGACGCGGCCGTGCTCCGCGCGCAGGGCCTCGTAGGTTCCGGACCTTTCGAGGTCGGCGAGCGCGGCCTCGGCCGGCTCGCCGATGGCATGGTCTCGGGCGGTGCGTACCGCGCCGATTTTCTCGACCGTCAGAGTCTCGCCCGCTTCGAGCGGCAGGTGCCAGACCTGCGCGATCGAGGTCGCGCCCATCTCGATCGAGGGGCGGCCGCCGACCGATAGGCGCGTGCGCGCGGCGACCGCGGTCGCGACGTCGGTGCCGAGCGTTCGGGTCCAGGCGAGGAGGCCGGCCGCGTCAGGCACCGCCGAGAGGCGGGTTCCGACCAGCGCCTCGGGGCGATAGCCGCCCTCCTCGACCGCCAGGGCGTTCGACACGGCGGCGTCGATACCGGAGCGGATCTCGATCGTGCCGGACCAGTCGAGCGGCGTCAGCCGCGTGCGCAGCGCTCCGAGATGCGGCGCGGCCATGGACAGGAAGCGCTCTTCGCGAAACAGCGTCCGGCGCCCTTGCGCGTCGCGGAACTCGACGTCGCGCGTCAGAACCGCTGCGCGGAAGTCGAGGCGCTGGCGATAGCGCAGGATCTCGACCCGATCGAAGCTCAAGGTCTCGGTCTCGCCGTCGAAGCGGAAGGCGAGCGACAGCCAGCTCGGCAGGTTGGCGAGGGAATCGACCGAAACGTCCTCGTTCTCGACCCGGCCCGTCAGGCGCGCGTAGCAGCCAGCCCGGTAGAGGCCGGGATAATGGCAGGACCCGGCCGGCTCCTCCGGCGCCGAGGCGCGGCAGTGGAGGACGCCGTTGCCGAGCGACAGCAGCGATTCCCGCCGCCGCTCGTCCTCCCGCTCGTAATGATCGAACAGAATGGCGAAGGTCTCGCCGGACGCGATCTCGGCGGGTTTGGGTATCGGCAAATCCACGTGGCACCGTTTGCGCAGGCTGGCATCCCACCTTGAAGCGCAGTCGGACAACGATGTTCCCGAGGAAGCCGGCCGGAGGGGAGTTGCGGGCGTTCACATTCTCGTCGGATGCCGCGCCTCACAGGCGCCGGACACGGCGCATGCCGGCAATGACGTCCGGCAGCGCCGCCTCGATCGCCGCGCGGTCGGCATAGGCCTCCTGCGAACCCAAGCCGCGAACCGCGAGCGAGGAGGAGGCGACGGCGAAGGCGGCGGCTTCGCCCATGTCGCGCCCGTCGAGAAGCGCGGCGCAAAGGCCGCCAGCGAAGGCGTCGCCCGCGCCCGTCGTGTCGACCGGCTCGGTCTTCAACGGCGCGATGCGGCTGATTTCGTTGCCGTGGACGAGGACGCAGCCGCCATCCTCCATCTTCACGCAGGGGCTTTCGACGCCCTTCCCGCGCAACGCGATCGCAGCCTCGACCGCGTCTTCCTCGCTCTCGACGCGTCGATCCAGGATGCCGCCGGCCTCTTTCGGATTGGGTGTGACCGACAGGAGGCCGTCCAAGAGAGCGTCGTCGACCCGGTCGGCAGGCGAGGGATCGAGGATCGCTCGCAGGTCCGCATCCGCCGCGGCGCGCAGGGCGCGGCGCACGAGATCGACCGGCACCTCGCAGTCGACCGACAGGATCGAGCCCGTCGGTGCCTCGGCGATGGCGCGGAGCGCCGCTTCGACGCCGTCGTCGCTCCAGTCGTCGTTGGCGTTGGCGGCCAGCACGATCGTCTTCTTGCCGTCCGGCGGCACCATGATCATCGAGACCGCCGTCGGGACCCCGTCGCGGCGCACCACGTGTGCGAGATCGAGGCCCGCCGCTTCCAGAGGCGCCAGCGCCTGCGCCGCAAGGTCGTCCCGGCCGACCTGCCCGATGAGGCGGGCGCCGTGCCCGAGGTGTCGGGCGAGAAAGGCGCGGTTCGCAGCCTTGCCGCCGCCCAGCCGGCTGAAGCTTTTCGCGAGCATGGTGCGGCCCGGCTCGACGGCCTCGTCGGTGCGGACCTGGAAGTCGGCATTGATGCTGCCGAGGGCGATAAGGAGCGGCCGGGCCATGGTCTGCGGATGCCTTTCGGAAGGTTGGGCAGGTGAGCTAGGATCGCCGCGCGGGAAGGGCAACGCCGCGGGCGGGGCGGCGAAGTGCGCGCCCGCCTACGCTTCGCCTGAACCTTCCGCCCGTGCGCCGCGCTGTTCGGGGAGGGCAGCAATCAGCGGAGCGGAGCCATCATGAAGCGCGTCGTCATCACCGGAGCATCGAGCGGCATCGGCGCCGCGACAGCCGAAGCCTTCGCGGCCGAGGGCGCGAGGCTCGTCCTCGCCGCGCGCGGCAAGGATGCGCTCGACGCGGTGGCCGAGCGCTGCCGGGCGCGGGGCGCCGAGGTGCTGACGGTGCCGATCGACGTCGCGGATGCGGACGCGGTCGCGGAGCTCGCCCGCGCGGCCCGGGACCGGATGGGTGGGATCGACGTCTGGTTCAGCAACGTGGGCGTCGGCGTCGTCGGCAAGTTCCACGAGGTGCCGATCGAGGCGCATCGCCGCGTCATCGAGAGCAACCTCGTCGGCCACCTCAACGACGCCCACGCCGTGCTGCCGATCTTCATCGAGCAGCGGCGCGGGATCTTCATCAACATGATCTCGGTCGGCGGCTTCCTGCCGGCGCCCTGGGCCGTCGCCTACACCGCCTCGAAATTCGGGCTGCGCGGCATGTCGCAGGCGCTGCGCGGCGAGCTCTCGGCCTATCCCGGCATCCACGTCTGCGACGTCTACCCGACCTTCGTCGACACGCCCGCCATCCGCCATGCCGGCAACTACACGGGCGGCGAGACCTCCGTGCCGCCCGGCGTCCTCGACCCGCGCACCGTTGCCCGCGCCGTGGTGCGGCTCGCCGACCGGCCTCGCCCGACCACCGCGGTCGGCGCCCCGGCCGGGCTGATGTCGCTCGCCCAGATGCTCGCGCCCAACCTCGGCGCCACCGCCATGAACGCCTTTCTCGGAAGCTACTTCCGCCGCGCCGGCCGGGCCGGGCCAACGGACGGCAACCTCTTCGCGCCGCCCTCGGACGACGGAGCGATCGACGGCGGCTTCCGCCGTCCCGACCAGCGCCGGCAGGCGGCGGGCCTCGCCGCGATCGCGGGCGTCGCGGCGCTCGGCGGGCTGGCGCTCCTTCTCGGCCGATCGGGCCGAGCCGCCCGGCGCCGCCGCCCGGACGGCCGCTGGCGTTGAGCCGCGGTTCCGGACGGCTACTTGATCTGCTGCTTCTCGAGCTTCCTCGCGAGCGTGCGGCGGTGCATGCCGAGGCGCCG
Organism: Aurantimonadaceae bacterium; assembly: GCA_947474855.1. Lineage (GTDB taxonomy): Bacteria > Pseudomonadota > Alphaproteobacteria > Rhizobiales > Rhizobiaceae > Antarcticirhabdus. The sequence continues at coordinate 8,970 of CANJKV010000097.1, forward strand.
GGCGGCTTCCGAGATGTTGAAGTTCGTTTCCGCCAGAACCTCGTGGATGTGCTCCCATTCCAGCGTCTTGATCGAGGTCGGGCGCCCCACGATGGGCACGCCGGCATCGCCCTCGGCCTTGGAGAAGGCGGCCTCGATGTCGTCGGTATTGGAGGGCTTGGCGAGGTAGTGGCAGGCGCCGAGCTTGATCGCCTCCACGGCCGTCGCGATGCTGGCGAAGCCGGTGAGCACCACGATCAGCATGGACGGGTCGTGCGCGTGGAGGCGGCGCACGCAGTCGAGGCCGGAGGCGTTGGCGAGCTTCAGGTCGACCACCGCGTAGCCGGGCGTGGTGCGGGCGAGGAGCGCGTCGATGTCGGCGGGCGTCGGCGCGGTCTCGACGCGATAGCCGCGCCGCTCGAAGGAGCGCTTCAGGGAAGCCGCGAAGACGGGGTCGTCGTCCACGACGACAAGGGTCTTGTCAGGCGCCATCACCGTCCTCCTCGATCACCAGCGCCGTCAGCGGCAGGCGCATTTCGATGCGCGCGCCCGTGCCCGCACGATTCCGGACCGTGACGGTGCCGCCGAGCGTGCGCACGACGTTGAAGACGAGAAACAGGCCGAGGCCGCGCGCCGGGCTGTTCTTCGTCGAGCGATAGGGCTGGCCCGCGCCCGCCAGGATTTCCGGCGGAAAGCCGGGACCTTCGTCCTCCACGGCCAGGACGAGCATGTCCCCGTCGCGCGAGGCCACGAGGGTGATCGCCTGGGGCGACACCTCGAAGGCGTTGTCGAGCACGTTGAAGACGCCCTGGCGCAGCGTCGATTCGGATACGACGGGCAGGTCCTCGTCGAAGCGGTTCTCGTAAGTGAGGTGGCCTTGCGGGTGCGCGGCGCGCCAGTCCGCGGCGAGGCCGTCGAGAAAGGCGAACATTGTGGTCTCGGCCGCGGATTCGCCGCGCGTCTCGCCCGCCGCCATCAGGACGCCGGTGACGATCGACTTGCAGCGCGCGACCTCGGCCCGCATCGAGGCGAGGTCGGAGGCGATCTCGGGATCGGCGGAGAGCTGCGGCATGCGCTGCCAGTCGCCGAGGATGATCGAGAGCGTCGAGAGCGGCGTGCCCAACTCGTGCGCGGCACCGGAGGCGAGAAGGCCCATGCGCACGATGTGCTCCTCCTCCGCCGCGCGCTGGCGGAGCAGCGCGAGGCGCTCGTCGCGCTCGCGAGCGTTGCGGTTGATCCGTGTCACGAAGACGACGAGCAGCACCGAGTTGATGACGAAGCACAGGAGCATGCCGAACATCTGCGGGCTGATGCCCCACGGCCCTTCCGCATCGAGGAGCGGCAGCGGCAGGTGGAACGCCGTCAGCGCGGCGAAGCAGAGGATCGCGAGCCCGACGAGAAGCCCGAGCGACCAGGCCTCGAGGAGCACGGCACCCAGCGTCACCTGGAGGAGGTAGAGCGGCGCGAAGGGGTTTTCTGTCCCGCCGCTGAGATAGAGCTGCGCGGTCAGCGCCGCGACGTCGAGGGCAAGCGAAGCGAAGAGTTCGGCGTTGAAGACGCGGATGCGCCGGCGCAGGCGCAGGACGCTGAGGAGGTTGAGGACGACGAGCGCCCCGATCACCGCCGCCATCGGCGCCAGCGGCAGCGTCGCGCCGAAGCCGAAGGCGACGACGAGGATGCTGACGACCTGACCCGCCACGGCGAGCCAGCGCAGCTGGATCAGGAGAAGGAGGTTCTTGCGCCCGGCCTGGTCGACCGGCGCCGGCGAGCGCGCGCTCGGCCCGTCGGGATGACCGAGAGCCGCCGCGCCTGCCTCGATCCCGGCGCTCACCCTTCGCTCTCCCGGCCCGCGTCCGTTCGGCCGGCGCGGCGGCGCTTTTCGCGCAGGATCCAGACCATGGCGCCTGCCAAAAGCAGGGCCAGACCGTACCAGGTGAGGGCGTAGACGAGATGATGGTTGCGGAAGGATACCACGGTGAGCCCGCCGACCGGCAGCCCGCCGGGATTGGGGGCGGCGTCGGCATCCACGAAATAGGGCGCGACGCGCTCGCCGGGCAGCTTCCGGGCCGCGATGGCCATGACGTCGCGGGAGAACCAGCGCTCGCCCGCGGGATCGTTGGCGCGCAGGAACCCGCCGCCCGGCTCGGACAGGCGCAGGAGCCCGGACACCGCCGCCTCGCCGACGACCTGGCCTTGCGGGCGGCTCGCCGGGTCGCGCCGGTCGGCCGGCACGTAGCCGCGGTTGACGAGGACGATCGTGCCGTCCGGACGGCGCAGCGGCGTCAGGACCCAGAAGCCGGCGCCGCGCTCGGTCAGCGCCTGCACCAGGGTTTCGCGATCGTGGAGGAAGCTGCCGGCCAGTGCCACGCGCCGGTACTCGTCGGCCTCGCGCGTGATCGATGCCCATTCGGCGGGGCCGGGAGCTTCCACCGGCTCGGCGGCGAGGCGCGCGTCGACGCGCGCGATGAGGTCGGTCTTCCAGCCGAGGCGCTGGACCTGCCAGGTGCCGAGCGCGAGGAGCGCGACGAACACCGCAAGAAGGGCGAGACCCAGCGCCGCACGCAATCCGCGGCGCCGGGGACGGGCGAGGGTGCGGGGCGGCTCAGCGCCGCCCGCGCGCGTCACGGCATGTCGCTCATGCCGTGGCCGGCGTGGCCCGCGCCGTGTCCGCCCGCCGGTGCCGGCGCGGCGTTATGGCCCGAGCCCATGCCGCTCGGGTCGGCCGGCGCCGACAGGGCGCCAGGCTCGTGGCCGTGCATGAGCATCATGTTGGTGTTGAGGTGATACATCACCCAGAGCGAGCCCGCGATCGTGATCACCACCAGGACGAGGGTGAAGATCAGGGCAAGCATGTTCCAGCCACCCTCCGACTGCGTGTTCATGTGCAGGAAGTAGATCATGTGGACGACGATCTGCACCACCGCCAGGGCCATGACGAAGAAGGCGGTGACGCGCGGATCCTCGAGCACGTCGCCCATCACCAGCCAGAAGGGGATGGCGGTGAGGACGACCGACAGGACGAAGCCGGTGACGTAGCCCTTGAAGGTGCCGTGGCCGGCCTCGTGCTCGTCGTGAAGGACGTGGACCTGCTCGCCGCTCATTGCAGCACCCCCAGGAGATAGACGTAGGAGAAGACGCCGATCCAGATGACGTCGAGGAAGTGCCAGAACATCGACAGGCACATCAGGCGCCGGCGGTTCTCGGCGACGAGGCCGCGCTGGGCGACCTGGACCATCAGCACCACCAGCCAGATCACGCCGAAGGTGACGTGGAGGCCGTGGGTGCCGACGAGGGCGAAGAAGGACGACAGGAAGGCCGAGCGCTGCGGGCCGGCGCCCTCGTGGATCAGGTGGTTGAACTCGTAGAGCTCCACCCCGAGGAAGGCGAGGCCGAAGAGGCCGGTCACGGCGAGCCACATGAGCGTCGCGCCCTTCCGCTTGCGCTCCATCTCCAGCATGGCGAAGCCGTAGGTGATGGAGGAGAAGAGAAGCATCGCCGTGGCGAAGGCGATGAGGCGCAGGTCGAAGAGGTCGGCCGGCGTCGGGCCGGCCGCGAAGGACCGGCCGTAGACGCCGTAGCAGGCGAAGAGGACCGCGAAGATGAGGCAGTCGCTCATCAGGTAGATCCAGAAGCCGAGAAGCGTGCCGCCGGCGGCATGCCCCTCTTCTTCCGCGACGTAGAACCGGGGCTCCTCGTCGGTACCCGCCAGGGCGGCGGCGTGCGAAGCGTTGGCCATGTCGGTCAGGCTCCCGTCGCCATGAGGGCGCGCGTGCGCCGGTCTTCCTCGGCCACCACGTCCTCGACCGGGATGTGGAAGTCGCGGTCGTAGTTGAAGCTGTGGGCGATCGTGGTGGCGATGATCGCGACGAAGGAGAGCGCCGCCAGCCACCAGATGTACCAGATCAGGGCGAAGCCGCAGACGACGCTGAGACCTGCCAGGATGATGCCGGCGCCGGTGTTCTTGGGCATGTGGATCGCCCGGAAGCCTTCCAGCGGACGCTTGTAGCCGCGCTTCTTCATGTCGGAGAACGCGTCGTTGTCATGGACGACCGGCGAGAAGGCGAAGTTGTAGGCCGGCGGCGGCGAGGCCGTCGCCCATTCCAGCGTGCGCCCGTTCCAGGGGTCGCCCGTCACGTCCTTGAGCTCCTCGCGCTTGATGAAGGCGACGACGATCGAGGCGAGGAAGGACAGGATGCCGCAGAGCACCAGCACCGCGCCGAAGGCGGCAATGACGAACCAGATCTGCAGCGAGGGATCCTCGAAGTGCTGGACGCGGCGCGTCACGCCCATCAGGCCGAGGACGTAGAGCGGCGCGAAGGCGAACCAGAAGCCGGTCAGCCAGAACCAGAACGACACCTTGCCCCAGAACGGGTCGAGCTTGAAGCCGAAGGCCTTCGGGAACCAGTAGACCGTGCCGGCGAACATGCCGAACAGGACGCCGCCGATGATGACGTTGTGGAAGTGGGCGACGAGGAAGAGCGAGTTGTGGAGGACGAAGTCGGCCGGGGGCACGGCGAGGAGCACGCCCGTCATGCCGCCGATGGTGAAGGTGAACATGAAGCCCACCGTCCAGAGCATCGGCACCTCGAAGCGCACGCGGCCCCGGTACATCGTGAAAAGCCAGTTGAAGATCTTGGCGCCCGTCGGAATCGAGATGATCATCGTCGTGATGCCGAAGAACGAGTTGACGCTGGCGCCCGAGCCCATGGTGAAGAAGTGGTGGAGCCAGACGAGATAGGAGAGGATCGTGATGACGACGGTCGCGTAGACCATCGAGGCGTAGCCGAAGAGGCGCTTGCCCGAGAAGGTCGAGACCACTTCCGAGAACACGCCGAAGGCCGGCAGGATGAGGATGTAGACCTCCGGGTGGCCCCAGATCCAGATGAGGTTGACGTACATCATCGGGTTGCCGCCGAGGTCGTTCGAGAAGAAGTTCGTACCGACGTAGCGGTCGAGCATCAGCAGCGTGAGGACGGCCGTCAGCACCGGGAAGGCGGCGACGATGAGGACGTTGGTGCAGAGCGAGGTCCAGGTGAAGACCGGCATCTTCATCATCGACATGCCCGGCGCGCGCATCTTCACGATGGTCACGACGAGGTTGATGCCCGATAGCAGCGTGCCGACGCCCGCGATCTGCAAGGCCCATATGTAATAGTCGACGCCGACGCCGGGACTGTAGGCCGGCCCCGACAGAGGCGGGAAGGCCAGCCAGCCGGTGCGCGCGAACTCGCCCACGAAGAGCGACATCATCACCATGACGGCACCCGCCGCCGTCATCCAGAACGAGAAGTTGTTCAGGAAGGGGAAGGCGACGTCGCGCGCGCCGATCTGCAGCGGCACGACGAAGTTCATGAGGCCCGTGACGAAGGGCATCGCCACGAAGAAGATCATGATCACGCCGTGGGCGGTGAAGATCTGGTCGTAGTGGTGCGGGGGGAGGTACCCCTCATTGGCGCCGAAGGCCATGGCCTGCTGGGCGCGCATCATCAGCGCGTCGGCGAAGCCGCGCATCAGCATGATCAGCGCCAGGACGATGTACATGATGCCGATCTTCTTGTGATCGACGCTCGTGAACCATTCGGTCCAGAGATAGCCCCAGAGCCGGAAGTAGGTGATCGCGCCGAGAAGCGCGACGCCGCCCACCGCGACCACGATAAAGGTCACGAGCAGGATCGGATCGTGAAGCGGGATCGCGTCGAGCGTCAGGCGCCCGAAGACGAGCTGCTGGAGATCGGTGTTGCCGAACATGGGAGGACCTGTTCTTCGATCGGTGTCGCGTCGGGCTTACTGTTGATTGAGCTGCGCGGGAGCGGCCGAGCCGCTCTCGGCAGGCGGCGGAGCGCCGGGGGCACCCGGCGCCGTGCCCTCGGCGCCGTGGCCGGCATGGCCGTCCTGGATGTTCTCGCCGGGCGCGGGCGCCGGGCCGTTCTCGTCGGGCGTCATGCCTTCCGGCTGTTCTTGCGAGCGCGACTCGCGGCCGGACGCCGGCGTCGTGGCGCCCGGGGCTTCCGAACCGCCGTGACCGCCGCCGCCGTAGTGCGAGCCGTAACCGAAGCCTTCGTGGCTGCCGGTGCGGTCGTGGACGAGCCGCTCGCGGTTCGCCTCGTGGTTCTCGGCGACGCCGCCCTGCGCGTCGATCGCCATCATCTCCTGCATGCACATCTTGCCGGGCTCGACGCACATGCCGAGGATCGCCTGATAGAGGCCGGGCTCGACGAGGTTGAAGTAGCGCGGCGGATTGCCCTCGCTCGGCTTCTCGACCTCGAGGTAGCTCTCGCGGGTCAGCGGCTCGCCCTGCGCCTTGACCTTCTGCACCCAGCCGTCGAAGCCGGCCTGGTCGAGGCCGTGGAACTTGAAGCGCATGCGCGAGAAGCCGGGGCCGTTGTAGTGCGATGCGAGGCCGTCATAGACGCCGTCCTCGTTGATCACGGCGTGCAGCGTCGTTTCCATGCCGGGCATGGTGTAGATCATGCCGGCGAGAGCGGGCACGTAGAAGGCCGTCATCTGGGCCGCCGAGGTCAGCTTGAACTCGATCGGCATGTCAACGGGCGCGGCGAGCTCGTTGATCGTGGCGATCCCGTAATCCGGATAGAAGAACATCCACTTCCAATCGAGCGCGACGACCTCGACCTTGAGCGTCTGCGTCTCGGGCGTGACCGGCTGGCCGGGCGCGATGCGGCCGAGCGGGCGGTAGGGATCCAGGAGGTGGGTCGAGATCCAGGTGACGGCGCCGAGCGCGATGATGATCATCAGCGGCGCGGTCCAGATCAGGACTTCGAGGCCGGTCGAGTGGTGCCAGTCGGGATCGTACTTCGCCTGCGCGTTGGAGGCGCGGTAGCGATAGGCGAACCAGAAGGTCGCCGCGATCACCGGCACGATGATGATCAGCATCAGAAGCGTCGAGACGACGATGAGGTCGCTCTGCTGGGCGGCGACGTCGCCCGACGGATTCATGACCACGAGATTACAGCCGCCCATCAGGGCGA
>CANJKV010000098.1 GCA_947474855.1 Aurantimonadaceae bacterium
CTGGTTCACGTAGTAGTCGACGAGCTCGTAGCAGACGGTGACCGAGCCCTCGCTCGAGTCGTAGTAGGCGTTGTCGGTGCCGCAATCGGCGGCCTTGAGAACGACGTCCTCGGGCATGGAGTATTCCGCCTCCATGCGCGCGGCGAAGCGCTCCAGCACCTTGCCCGATCGCAGGATCTGCTTGGCACCGGCGGTGCCGGCCGACGCGGGCTCGTAGACGACCTCGATCGAGGCACCGGGGCCGGCCTGCGCGACGCGATGGGGCTTCAGCACCATGTCCCAGCTCGCCTTGGCCTGGGCGTAGTCCTCGGCGCAGCCGTCCTGGCGCTCGTCGTCCATGCCCCAGGAGGTGGCGGCTTCGCCGAACACGGCCTTGTCCTTGCCGACGAGGAGGCAGACCATGGTGAAGGCGCGCTGGGCGTTGAGGCTGTGGACGTCGTAGAGGGTGGAGGCGTCGGGCGCGTCCTCTCCGTCCTCGTTGACCGCCAGCTCCCATCCGTAGACCGCGTAGCCCAGAACGCCGCCGTCGTCGCTCTTGTCGTAGTCCTCGAGCGCCAGAAGCGTCGCGAGGTTGTCGACTGCATCCTCCTCGCGGGCGAGGACCGGCAGCGAGAAGCGGTCGACGAAGAGGTGGCCGAGCTCGTGGTAGAGGGTGAAGACGGTGTTGTCGCGGGCATAGGCGCGGGCCGCCTCGGCCTCGTCCTCCTGCGCGAGCGCCGGCAGGGAGCAGGCGAGAGCTGCGAGGACGGGCAAGCCGAACAGGGCTCGTGGGATGCGCATGCGGGATCGTCTCCGGCAAACGGCTTCTCAGGGCCGCCGCCGCAAGCTTAGGCGCGAAGCCACCTCATTCCAAGTCCGCCATATGGCGGCTTCAGGCGAGGCCGAGGACGTCGCGCATGGAGTAAAGGCCGGCGGGCTTGTTGGCCGCCCAGAGGGCCGCGCGCACGGCGCCGCGGGCGAAGATCATCCGGTCGGCGGCGTGGTGGGAGAGCGTGACGCTCTCGCCCTCGCCCGCCAGGATCACGCTGTGGTCGCCCACCACCGAGCCGCCGCGCAGCGTCGCGAAGCCGATCGTGCCCTCGACACGCGGGCCGGTGTGACCGTCGCGCACGCGCACGGAGGCTTGCGCGAGGTCGACGCCCCGCCCCGCCGCCGCCGCCTCGCCGAGAAGCAGCGCGGTGCCCGAGGGAGCATCCACCTTGTGGCGGTGGTGCATCTCGACGATCTCGAGGTCGAAGAGGCCCGGCGGCAAGGCGCGGGCGGCCTCCTCGACGAGCGCGGCGAGGAGGTTCACGCCGAGGCTCATGTTGCCGGACTTGACGATGCGCGCGCCCGAAGCGGCCGCCGCGATGGCGGCCTCGTTCTCGGGCGACAGGCCGGTGGTGCCGAGGACGTGGACGAGCCCGCGACTCGCGGCATGGCCCGCGACGGCGGCCGAGAAGGCCGGCGCGGTGAAGTCGAGAACGCCGTCGACGAGAGCGAGGGCCGCGTCGAGATCGGCCGTGACGGGCACGCCGAGGGTCGGCAGGCCGGCGAGCGCGCCGGCGTCCTCGCCCAGATGCTGCGAGCCGTCGCGCTCCAGGGCGGCGGACACGCGCGCGGCGCCGTTCGTCTCGGACACGGCGCGCACGAGGCTGCGGCCCATGCGGCCGCCGGCGCCCAGAACCAGGAGCTTCATCTGCCTTCGTCCCCTCAAGCCGGAAACCGCGCCGATCAGCCCCTGATCGTGCTGGCGATCGCCTCCGGGGCGGCGCGGTCGTCGCGCGTCTGCAGCGCGTAGAAGCGGGCATACAGTCCGCCCGGCCGGTCCACAAGCTCGGCATGGGTGCCGCGCTCGGCGATGCGCCCGCCGTCCATCACCATGATCTGGTCGGCCGAAACGATGGTCGACAGGCGGTGGGCGACGACGATCACGGTGCGCCCGCCCTTGATCGTGTCGAGCGCGTCCTGGACGAGCATCTCGGAGCGCGTGTCGAGGGCGCTCGTCGCCTCGTCGAGGAGGAGGATCGGCGCGTCGCGAACGATCGCGCGGGCGATCGACAGGCGCTGACGCTGGCCGCCGGACAGCGTCACCCCGTTCTCGCCGAGCGGCGTATCGTAGCCGAGCGGCTGGCGCTCGATGAACTCGTCGGCATGGGCGAGGCGCGCGGCCTCGCGGATCGCCGCGTCGTCGGCGTCCGGCCGGCCGAGGCGGATGTTGTCGGCGATGGTGCCCTCGAAGAGCGTCGGCGCCTGGGGCACGTAGGCGATCGCCCCGCGCAGCGACTGCTTGGTGACGTCGCGGATGTCCTGACCGTCGATCGTGATGCGGCCGTCCCTCGCGTCGTAGAGGCGCTGGAGGAGCGCGATGATCGTCGACTTGCCGCCGCCCGACGCGCCGATGATGGCCGTCGTCTTTCCCGCGGGCGCCTCGAAGCTGATCGCCTGGAGGACGTCCTCGCCGGGATGGTAGCCGAAGGACACGTCCTCGAAGCGGATCGCGCCGGCGGCGACGGCGAGCGGCCTGGCGTCCGGCTTGTCCTCCTGCTGGGGCTGGGTGTCGAGGATCTCGTAGATCATCTCGGCGTTCACCAGCGCGCGCTCGAGCTGGACCTGGAGCCGGGCGAGGCGCCGGGCGGGATCGTAGGCGAGAAGGAGCGCGGTGATGAAGGCAAACATCGAGCCCGGCGAATAGCCGTATTCGATGGCCCGGTAGCCGGAATAGGCGATGACGCCGGCGATCGCCAGACCGGCGACGGACTCCGTCACCGGTCCCGAGCGCTCGGTGATCGCGGCGATGCGGTTGGAGCGCTCTTCCGCCGCGTCGATCAGCTTGGCGATCCGCTGCTTGAGCGGCTCCTCCATGGTGAAGGCCTTGACCACCGCGATGCCCTGCGCCGCCTCCTGCATGGAGGACAGGACGCGGGCGTTAAGGTCGATCGACTGGCGCGTCGCCTTGCGCAGCTTCTTGGCGAGGCCACCGATCATGATCGCGATCGGAGGGCCTGCGAGAAGCGCGATGCCCGACAGAAGCGGATCCTGCCAGATCATGACGCCGACGAGGAAGACCAGCGAAAGGAGGTCGCGCGCGATCGAGGTGACGGTGAGGTTCAGCGTGTCGCGGATGCCGGACACGTTCTGGTTCAGGCGCGCGGCGAGCTGGGCCGAGCGGTTCTGCGCGAAGAAGTCGACGGAGAGGCTGGTCAGGTGCGTGAACAGGCGGCGCTGGTACTGCGCGACGATGTTGTTGCCAATGCGCGCCAGGATCACGCCCTGCCAGTAGCTGGCGAAGCCGCGGGCGAGGAAGGTCAGGAAGATCGCGAAGGGCAGGACGACGAGCAGCGTCCGGTCGGCCTTCACGAAGATGCCGTCGATCACGTCGCGCATGATCCAGGCGAGGAAGGCGGTCGTGGCCGAGACCACGACGAGGCAGGCCACCGCTTGAGCGTAGGGCCAGAAGAAGCGGCGCCCGTTCTCGGCGAAGATGCGCTTGAGGAGCCGCACGACGAGGCCGCGCTGGCTCCGCTCGGTCAGCTTGATCTTTTTCTTCTTCAATGCGCCGGGCCCGCCGGATCAGGGGTGGCTGAGATGGCGCGCCTCACGCGGCCGTCCAGCGCCGGCCCGTGGTTTCCAGGCCGAAGAAGCGCGGCGTGCGGGCGAAGGTGGCGAGGCCCGCCAGCGCGGCCAGCGGCTCGGTCACGACGTAGAGCGGGATCTCGGCGAGAAGCGCGCGGTGGGGCGCCTTGTCCTCGAAGGCCTCGCGGATGGTCGCGGCCTTCAGGATCGGGATGATGCGCTGGAAGATGCCGCCGCCGATGAAGACGCCGCCGCGCGCCATGAAGACGAGGGCGATGTCGCCGGCGACGCGCCCGAGATAGACTGCGAAGAGCTCCACCGCCTCGGACGCCTGCGCGTCGCGCTTGTTGATGGCGGCCTCGGTGATCTCGGCCGGCGTCGTGAAGACGGGCTCCTTGTTCTCCACCGCGCAGATCGCGTCGTAGAGGTTGACGAGGCCGCGACCGCACAGGACCTGTTCGGCCGAGACACGCCCCTCGATGGTCTTGAGGTGCGGCCAGATCGCCAGGTCGCGCGCCGTGCGCGGCCCGAGGTCGATGTGGCCGCCCTCGCCCGCCACGGGAATCCACATGCGGCGCGCGCGGACGAGCCCGGCGACGCCGAGGCCGGTGCCGGGCCCGAGGACGGCGCGGCTCGCGCCCTCGTGGGGCACGCCGCCGCCGATCGCCTCGCGCGACTTCTCCGGCAGGGAGGAGATGGCGAGGGCCTGCGCCTCGAAATCGTTGAGGACGATCACGTCCTCGAGGCCGAGCTCGGCGATGAGCTGGCGCGGGCGCACCACCCAGGGGGAGTTGGTGAGGTCGATCTCGTCGCCGTCGACGGGACCGGCGACCGCGAGCACGGCCGACTTCGGCTGGATCGAGGTCTTGTCGAGGACGGCGGACTGGATCGCCGCATCGAGCGTCGGGAAGTCGGCGGTCTGGACCACGGGAAAGGTCTTCGGCTCCGCGAAGGCGTCGAGCAGGAGCGCGAAGCGGGCGTTGGTCCCCCCGATATCGCCGATCAGGATGGGGAACTTCAGGGCGTCGGCGGCGTCGCGCGTCGTGGACATGGGAGATCCGGTGCCTCGGCTGTCGTGATCGGCTCTGCCCATAGTTCATCGCGCCGGCGAAGGCAAAGCGACGATGCGCGATACCACCTCGACGGGCAGAGCCGATCGCGGCGCCTCAGTTGAAGGGGCGCTCGCTCGGCGTGGGGACGCCGGACAGCGGCAGCGGCGGAAAGCTGCCCGCGCCGCCGGGATCGGTGGCGAACCCCGCGGCGGTCGGCGCGCCGGGCGCGACGGGCGGGCTCGCCGCGATCATGGCCGGCACGGAGCCGCCGTCCGGCGCGCGGCCGGGCGCGTCGAGAACGACCCGGCACTCCCGGGGAAGGGCTGCCAGCGTCATCGGCGGCTTCGGCTTCGGGGGCTTGGCGCCGGGCTTGGGCGGCGGGGCGGGCTTGAGCGCCACGTTGAACCACCAGTCGAGCGGCGCGCCGCAATCGTCCGTGCCGGCGTTCTCGCGCTGCGGCTCGCAGTTGGGCGAGCCCGGTTGGCACTTCATGCGGATGTGGAAGTGGGCGTCGTGACCGTAGGCCGGGCGCACCTTGGAGAGCCAGGCGCGGTCGCTCGCGGGCGCCGTCGCGCAGAGCTTCCGCTTGATGCCGGGATGAACGAAAATCCGCTCGACCTCGCCGTAGGAGGCGGCGCGGCGCAGGATCCGGTAGATCGTCGGCGACCACTTGCGCTCGTCGACCTTGGTCGTTCCCTCCTTCAGGACGGAGGTGAACGGCATGTCGGCGCGCTCCTCGCGCGACAGGCGGCGGTTCGGCATGGGTGTCAGCCAGATGTCAGCGTCGAGGCCGATCTGGTGCGAGGCGTGGCCGAAGGCCATGGGTCCGCCGCGCGCCTGGCTGATGTCGCCGACGAGGAGGCCGGACCAGCCGTCCTTGGACGTGACGTCCGCGGCGAAGCGCTGGAGCAGCGCGATCATGGCGGGGTGGCCGTAGCGCCGGTCGCGCTCCAGGCGCATGACCTGCCATGTCGGCCCGTCCGTCGGCAGTTGCGCGCCACCGGCGAGGCATCCCTTGGAATAGAAGCCGATGCTCTCCGTCGGCATCGCCGAGGCCGAGTGCTGCGCGCCGAAGAGGTCCTTGGCAGCGGGCGCGGCCGCCGCGCCGGAGGCGTCGAGAAGCGTGACCGCCAGGGCCATGGAGAGGCCCAGGCGGCGCGTCGATGTCCGTGCCCGGTTCAACCGCATCTCGTTCTCCTTCGCCGGTGCGCGGCGCCAGCCTAAGGGGCGGGCATCGCGCGGAGCTTGCCGCGACCCGGGACGAAAAACCCGAGGCACGCGAAGGAGTTGAATCGGAACCCGCCGGAATCGTGGCGGGTCGTCCGCGTCAGGTGCGCAGCGTGCCGCCCGTTGCCTTGGCGACGGCCGCGACGATTTTCCCCGAGACCGCTTCGAGGTCGGATTCGACAAGGGTCTTGTCGGCCGGATTGAGCGTCACTTCGACCGCAACGGACTTCTTGCCCTCGCCCAGCGCGGCGCCGGAGAAGACGTCGAAGACGCGGACCTCGCCGACGAGCTTGCGGTCGGCGCCTTCCGCCGCGCGCACGATCTTCAGTGCGTCGGTCGCCTCGTCCACCACGAAGGCGAAGTCGCGCTTCACTGGCTGGAAGGGCGAGAGCTGGAGCACGGGCTTCGTGCGCGTCGCCTTGCGCTTTCCTTCCGGGATTGCGTCGAGGAAGACCTCGAAGCCGGCATAGGGCCCGGAGGCGTCGAGGACCTTCAAGGCGTTCGGATGGAACTCGCCAAACTCCGCGAGCACGGTCTTGGGGCCGAGCTTGATCGTGCCCGAGCGGCCCGGGTGATACCACGGGCTCGCGCCCGCCTCGACGGCGAGGTTCGCCACCGGAGCGCCGAGCGCGTCGAGGACGGCGAGCGCATCCGCCTTCGCGTCGAAGACGCCGACGGGCGCGGCGCCCTTCGCATCCCAGGAGCGGCCCGATCCCGCATGGCCGGCGGTCGCGCGGCGAACGCCGCCGGCGACGCGAATCTGGCCGTCCGGCTCGTCCGAGCGGTAGACGGCCGCGACCTCGAAGAGCGCGACGTCGCCGTAGCCCCGCGCGGCGTTGCGCTGCGCGGCGGCAACGAGGCCGGGCAGGAGCGAGGGGCGCATGTCGGAGAGATCAGCCGAGATCGGGTTCTCCAGCCGCAGCGCCTCGGCGCCGCCGCCGAAGGCCTTGGCGTGGTCTTCCGGAATGAAGGAGTAGGACACGCTCTCCACCATGCCGCGGCCGGCGAGCGTGCGCTTGGCCAGGCGGTCGCGAACCTGCGCTGTCGTGAGGATGCGGCCGTTCACCGAGCCCGTGGAGGGCAGCGGCTGAGGCGCGATCTGGTCGACGCCGACGAGGCGCATGACCTCCTCGACGAGGTCGGCCTTGCCCTCGACGTCCGGGCGCCAGGTCGGCGGCACGACGGTGGCGGCGTCGCCCTCGCGGGTGACGGCGAAGCCGAGGCGGCCGAGGAGCGCGACCTGCTCGTCGGCGGACACGTCGAGGCCGGTCAGGCGCTTCACCTCGGTGAAGGGCAGGCGGATCTCGCGGCGGGTGTCCGGCACCTCGCCGACGATCGTCGCCCGGCTCGGACGTCCGCCGCAGAGGTCGAGCACCATCCGCGTCGCGAGGTCGAGGCCGGGCTCGTTGAAGGCCGGGTCGACGCCGCGCTCGAAGCGGTAGCGCGCGTCGGTGATGATCCCGAGCGTGCGTCCCGAGCGGGCGATGGCGAGCGGCTCCCACAGCGCCGACTCGATGAGGACGTCCGTCGTCGTCTCGTCGCAGCCGGAATGCTCGCCGCCCATGATGCCTGCGATGGACTCGACTTGCGCGTCGTCCGCGATGACGCAGGTGCCTTCGGGCAACGCGTGCGTGCGACCGTCGAGTGCGAGGATGGTCTCGCCGGCCTTCGCGCCGCGCACGACGAGGTTGCCCGAAACCTTGGCGGCATCGAAGACGTGGAGCGGCCGCCCGCGGTCGAAGGTGATGTAGTTCGTGATGTCGACGAGGGCGTTGATCGGGCGGAGGCCGATCGCCTGCAGGCGGCGGCGCATCCACTCCGGCGACGGGCCGTTCGTCACGCCGGACACGCGGCGCAGCGCGAAGCGGTGGCAGACGGTGCTCTCGATCGCGACGGTGACCGGGCAGTCGCCCTCCCCTTCGATGGCGTTCACCGGCGGAGTCTTGAGGGTGCCGAGGCCCGAGGCGGCGAGGTCGCGCGCGATGCCCGCGACACCCGTGGCGTCGGGGCGGTTGGGCGTCAGGTTGATCTCGATCACAGGGTCGGCGAGGCCCGCCCAATCGGCGAAGGAGGTGCCGGTGGGAGCATTGATCTCGCCGAGGTCGATGATGCCGTTGTGCTCCTCGGACAGTTCCAGCTCGCGCTCCGAGCACATCATCCCGTAGCTCTCGACGCCGCGGATCTTGCCGACGCCGAGCGTCGTGCCGAGGCCGGGGACATAGGCGCCGGGAAGCCCGAGGACGCCGACGAGGCCGGCGCGGGCGTTGGGCGCGCCGCACACGACCTGGACGGGCTTGCCGCCGTTGACCTCCGGGCCGGCATCGACGGTCAGCTTCTGCAGCTTGTCGGCGTCGGGGTGCTTCTCGGCGGTGAGGACGCGGGCGATGCGGAAGGGGGCGAGCGCGGCCTTGTCGTCGACGTGCTCGACCTCCAGGCCGATCGCCGTCAGCCGCTCGACGATGTCGCTGAGCGAGGCGTCGGTTTCGAGGTGATCCTTCAGCCAGGACAGGGTGAACTTCATGGGAACCGTGCGTTTGGAAGAGGTCTCAAGGGATCAGCGCGAAGCGTCAGTGGCCTCGCCGACGGCCTTGCGGACGGCGGCGTTGGCGTGGACGAAGCGGTAGGTGGCGAGACTCGCGAGCGAGAAGATCGCGTGGAGCATGAAGAGCGTCGACCAGGACAGAACCGAGTCGAAGCCGAGCTTCACGATCACGCTCGGCACGAGGATGCCGATGAAGAACGAGCCGAGGACGGCCGGCGTCGCCGGAAGCTTGTGGTACAGCAGCGCGTAGAGCGCGACGGTGACGAGCGCCAGCACGAGCCACGCGGGCGAGGCGAAGTGCGACAGGAAGGTGCCATCGGCGAGGAGCCAGGTCGCGAAATCCAGCACCAGCGTGCCGATGACGGCGCCGGCGAGGATTGCGACGATCTCGAGAACGGTCATGAGGGCTGTCATGTCGGTGGCGCCTTCCTGGTGAAACTGGATCTCGTTCCCGAACGGCCGGGCGGCGTGCCGGTTCGCGGACCGGCGCGAGAGCGCCGCCCCGTTTCGCGGCGTCAGGTGCTGAGCCCGCCGAACAGCGTCGGCATGTCGAGCGGGCGGAAGCCGTAGTGCTCCAGCCAGCGCACGTCCGCGTCGAAGAAGGCGCGAAGATCCGGCATGCCGTATTTCAGCATGGCGATGCGGTCGATGCCCATGCCCCAGGCGAAGCCCTGGTACTCGTCCGGATCGAGGCCGACGCCGCGCAGCACGTTGGGATGGACCATGCCGCAGCCGAGGATTTCCATCCAGTCCGTGCCCTGGCCGAAGCGGACCTCGGAGCCCGAACGGTCGCACTGGATGTCGACCTCCATGGACGGCTCGGTGAAGGGGAAGAAGCTCGGGCGGAACCGCATGTTGAGCGAGGGCACCTCGAAGAAGGCCTTGCAGAACTCCTCCAGCACCCACTTCATATTGGCGATGTTGGCCGACCGGTCGACCACCAGCCCCTCCACCTGATGGAACATCGGCGTGTGGGTCGCATCCGAGTCCTGGCGGTAGGTCTTGCCGGGGATGACGATGCGGATCGGCGGCTTCATCGCCTCCATGGTGCGAATCTGCACCGGCGAGGTGTGGGTGCGCAGGAGCTTGCGGGTCCCGTCCGCGCCGGCCTTCAGGAAGAAGGTGTCGTGCATCTCGCGGGCCGGGTGGCCTTCGGGGAAGTTCAGGGCGGTGAAGTTGTAGCGGTCGGTCTCGATGTCCGGTCCTTCCGCGATGCGGAAGCCCATGTCGGCGAAGATCGCGGTGATCTCGTCGACGACCTGGCTGATCGGGTGGATGCGCCCGCGCGACAGCGGCGAGGCGCGCAAGGGAAGCGTGACGTCGAGGCGCTCGGCGGCGAGGCGCGCGGTGGTGGCGGCCTCGGCGAGAACCTCGCGGCGCTGGAGGATCGCGTCCTGCACGGCGTCGCGCAGCCCGTTGAGGCGCGGGCCCTCCTCGCGGCGCTCCTCGGGGGTCATCTTGCCCAGGCCCTTCAGGAGCTCGGAGATGCGGCCCTTCTTGCCAAGTTCGGCGACGCGAATCGCTTCCAGCGCCGCCTCGTCGGGCGCGGCGCGCACGGCCTCGATCAGTTCGGCTTCAAGGTTGGCAGCCTCGGTCACGGCGTGTCGTCTCCGTCCTGATGTCGTGCGAATGCGAAAAGGCCCGCGCCACCTTCCGGCGGCGCGGGCCTGTCTTCATCGTTTTGGCCGATGAGGCAAGCGGGTCGCCGCTCAGGCGGCGCGCTTCTCGCCCACCGCCCGCTCGTAGGAACCCGGAAACTGCCCGTCCTTGATGTAGGCGAGCGCGTCCTTGGACTTTTCGCAGAGCGCCGCGAAGGCCTCCGGCTCGTGGATGGCGATGTCGGAGAGAACCTTGCGGTCCACCTCAATGCCGGCCTTGTTCAGGCCGTCGATGAAGCGGCCGTAGGTCAGGCCGTGCTCGCGCACGGCGGCGTTGATGCGCTGGATCCAGAGCGCGCGGAAGTTCCGCTTCTTCACGCGGCGGTCGCGCGTGGCGAACTGCTTGGCGCGGTCGACGGCGGCCTTCGCCGCGCGGATCGTGTTCTTGCGACGGCCGTAGAAGCCCTTGGCGGCCTTCAGCGTCTTCTTGTGCTTGGCGTGGGACGTAACGCCCCGCTTCACGCGTGCCATGATCGATGCTCCTGAAACTTATAAAGACGTGGGGCTCTGACGATCAGCGATCGTAAGGCATGTAGGTCTTCACGATGCGCGCGTCCGGCTCGGACAGCACCATCGTTCCGCGCGCGTTGCGGATGAAGTCGTTGGAACGCTTGATCATGCCGTGGCGCTTGCCGGCGGCCTGGGCCTTGACCTTGCCCGTCGCCGTCATCTTGAAGCGCTTCTTGGCGCTCGACTTGGTCTTCATCTTGGGCATTTGGCTCTCCATGCGAGGAAACGCCGCGACGCCTGAAGCCCGGCCCGGAACGAACCGGACCTTGGCCGAACCCTTTGATGAGAAGGGATGCTCGCGGCAGCAATTCAGAATCGGCACGGCATGCCCTGCCGGCCGACCCGCTTCGAACGAGGGGCCTATATCCCGCCGAGCCGAGGATGGCAAGGGCGCCCCCTCGCGAAGCGGCCTCCGGCCTCGCGCGCCCGCGAAGCGGTCCGCAACCCTTAGGAAACGCTCGGCGCAATCTTGTCGAAACAATGGACTTCTTACATAGCTGAAACCGGCCGAGTTGACTGACTGGTCAATAAAGCCCTCCGTCACAGCCGAGACTATCGGGGAGGCGCGCCCGACGGCGCGTTAAGGATTCCTCATGGCCGTACATCGCTTTCCCGCCCGAGCCAATCTCCTCGAGGCCAGCCTCGTGCGGGCGTCCGTCTGGCCGTCCGAGTGGCGCTCGGTGCTGAAGCGCCTCGACGAAATGTTCCCCGGCGGCGCCGCGGCCCTCAGGGCCGTCGATCTCGACCGCGCCGCGATGGACACGCCGGCCTGGGCGCTCGGCCGGCGCAGCCTGGACGACGTGGCGAGCGGGACGATCTTCCGGCTGCGCGAGATCGCCGAGGCGCAGGCGCTCGCCTGGGGCGAGATGCCGGACGGGCGCTGCGGCGGCGCGGGCCTCGTGATCCACCGCGAGGCGAACCGGCTGTGGACGATCGCCGTGCACCTTCCGGAGGCCGAGGCGCCGGGACTCGAAGCGCCGCTGGCGGCTCTCCTCGCGCGGTTCGCGCCGATCATCCGCGACAGCTTCGCGGCCTGCCGGAACGTCGTCGGCGCCGGGCTCGGCGACATGGGGGCGATTCGGCGCTGCTGGGACAAGGCGCCCTTCGGCGTCGCGCTGATCACGACCTGCCTTCGGCCCGTGGTCGCCAACATCATCGCCGACGACCTGTTCGCAGTGCGGGGCCTCTTCGGCCCGATGGGGCGCTCGGGCCGGCTGCGCCCGGCCACCAAGGCGGGCGACGAGCGCCTGCAGCGGGCGGTGGAGCGCATCCTCGAGAATCCGGGCGCGCGCACCAGCCTCGACATCGGCCAGCCCTGGTCGAGCGAGCGCCTGACGATCCGCCTGGAAGCGCTGAGCCGCGACGCGGAGACGGCCTTCCTGCGCCGCGGCGGCCGGGCGGACGACCGGCTGATCGCGACCTTCCACTCGCCCGGCCGCATGGCGACCCTCGCCGATCTGTCGGGCCACGAGGGACGGCGCCCGATGCGCGCGTCACGCAGATCGGTCTCGGCGGGCGACGCGATGCTCTCGGCAGCCGAGCCGGTGGCCGGCTTCGAGTCCGGCGACGCCTTCGACGCGGCCATCTGACCGGCTCCGGCGGCGCCCGTCGACGACTACGAAAAAGGCGGCCTTGCGGGCCGCCTTTTTGTTGTTCCGTCGCGAAAGGCTTCGGTGGCGAAGCTGCGGCGGCAGGCCCTCAGGCCGGCATCAAGCGCGCGGCGCCAGCACCATCATCATCTGGCGGCCTTCGAGCTTCGGCTCGGCTTCGACCTTCGACATGTCGGCGGTCTCTTCGCGCACGCGGTTCAGGAGCTGCATGCCGAGTTCCTGATGCGCCATCTCGCGACCGCGGAAGCGGAGCGTGACCTTGACCTTGTCGCCTTCCTCGAAGAAGCGGCGGACCGCCTTCATCTTGGTCTCGTAGTCGTGGTCGTCGATGTTGGGACGCATCTTGATCTCTTTGACCTCGATGGTCTTCTGGCGCTTGCGCGCCTCGGCGGCCTTTTTCTGGTTCTCGTACTTCAGCTTGCCAAGGTCGAGAATCTTGCAGACCGGGGGATTGGCGTTGGGGACGATCTCGACGAGATCGAGTCCCGCCTCCTCCGCCATGGCCAGGGCCTCCTGCGTCGGCACCTGCCCGCGATTCTGCCCCTCGGCATCGATGAGCTGGATCGCCGGAACGCGAATTTCCCGGTTGGAGCGCGGTCCTTCCTTCTGGACCGGCGGCGCGCGAAATGGTCTGCGAATGGTCGTTCTCTCCTGTAAAATCCCTCGGACGGCCGGGTCCCGGTCATCGCCACCCGGCACGAGACAGACGCTCGACGCCGGAACGAAGTTCCCGGGATGACGCTGGGACACTCCGCAGATGCGGCGAGGTCCGGCGGCCACCCGCGTCAGATATAACACGTCGCGCGGCGGATTTCACCCGGTCAATCGCTTGACGTGCGACGGGAAGCGACGAATCACGCGCAAAGTCCCTTCGTCCAGACCGCGAGATCCGCCATGACCGAGCCCCTGGCCACCTCCCCGACGGAGTTCCTCGCGCCCGGGGCGGGCGAGGCGATGCCGCGCCTCGCCTTCCGCCGCCGGAACGGCCGGGGCCCGCGCCTCGTCTGGCTGGGCGGCTACGGTTCCGACATGGCGGGCACCAAGGCCGAAGCGCTCGACGCCTTCGCGGCCGGTCGCGGGCAAGCCTTCCTGCGCCTCGACTATGCCGGACACGGCGAGTCGGGGGGCGCCTTTCGCGACGGCACGATCTCGTCCTGGACGCGCGACGCGGCGCGCGTCCTCGCAGCCGTATCGACCCCGAACGAGCCGGTGGTGCTCGTCGGCTCCTCCATGGGCGCCTGGATCGCCCTGCGCCTGGCGCTCGGGCGAGCCTGGCCGGCGCCGAACCTCGCCGGCCTCCTCCTCATCGCACCGGCGCCTGACTTCACCGCGCGGCTCCTGGAGCCCAAGCTCACGCAGAAGGAGCGCACCGACCTCGCCGCGCAGGGCTTCTTCGCCGTCCCCTCCCCTTACGGTCCCGAGCCGACGATCTATACGGCGCGACTCATCGAGGACGGGCGAGACGCCGCGGTCATGACGCAGCCGATCAAAGTCGGCGCGCCGGTGCGCGTGCTGCAGGGCATGGAGGACCCCGACGTTCCCTTCGCGCACGCCCTTTCCCTCGTGGAGCTCATGCCCTTCGACGACGTGGTGACGACCCTGATCCGCGACGGAGACCATCGCCTTTCCCGGCCACAGGATATCGATCGGATGCTGCGCGCCGCGGAGGAGCTCTCGGAGCAAGGCGCGCCGGCCTAGGGCAGGCTTCGCACGCGGCCAGGAGCGCCGCGACCGAATTGGACGGCCTGTCACTTTGCCGCAACAAGTCGGCTCAACCTGCCGGAATCGAAGGCGTTTCGAGGCCGTAATGGCGCAAATGCCGGCGTTCTGGAAACGCGTTGCTCGCAGAACGAGCAGGTTTGGCAATCGATCCTGGCGCGAGACTGACCGGGACCAAGATCCGGATGGGTCAGCCTCGTTGACAGGTTCGACTCTCGATTACACCATCCCCCCAACAGCAAGAAAAAGACGGCAAACAGGGTCTGACGGGGGTCAGCATTGGGCAAAAACAGCGCTCGTCGCGCCGCGATCGCGTGCGCGCTCTTCTCGCTCGTTTCGGGCGGTGCGGCATCGGCGACAGAGCTCGCGATGGCGATCGGCAAGCCGACGTCGCAGCCGATCGGGCACTTCAACTACTGCCGGCAGGCCAAGGCCGACTGCACGGTCCACGGCAAGGAAGCGCCCGGCCCGGTCGCGCTGGACGCCATGCTGATCGGCAAGATCGCGGGGCTCAACGTCGAGATCAACGCGGCGATCGAGCCGGCCTCCGACAGGACGGTCTACGGGGTCGAGGAGCGCTGGACGCTTCCCGATGTCGGCCGCGGCGACTGCGAGGACTTCGCCCTCCTGAAGCGCAAGCGCCTCGTCGAAGCGGGCATCGACGTCGGCAACCTCCTCCTGACCGTGGTGAAGAAGAGCGACGGCGAGGGCCACGCGGTGCTGACGCTGCGGACCACGCAAGGCGACTTCGTGCTCGACAACCTCGACTGGCGCGTGAAACTCTGGAGCGAGACGCCCTACACTTTCGTGAAGCGGCAGAATCCGGTAAACGGCGGGCGCTGGGACGCGATCATCGACGACGGCGCGACGGCGCTCGTGGCGGCGACGAAGAAGTAGCGCGCAGCGCCCGAAGAAGCAGCGCTCAGCGCCCGTCGTCCGAAGGCGGCGATTCGGCCTCCTCGCCCGGAATAACGTAGGAGCCGGTCAGCCAGCGGTGCAGGTCGACGTCCTTACAGCGGACGGAGCAGAACGGATAAACGGCGCGCTCCGAGGGGCGGCCGCATTCCGGGCATTGGCGCTTGGGGCGCAGGGGCGTGACGATGGCGTCCTTTGGCATGGTTCCGAAGTTCTTGAAAAGCAGCTCGACCCGGTCTCCCGGTCGCCGCGATCCGCGTCAGGCCGTGACCTCTTCGAGCTCCGCCTCGTCCGCGCCGACCGCCTCCACGAGGCCGCCGTCGCGCCAGCGGGAATGGATGTCGTAGCCGGCCCCGGCGAGTTGATCGACGCTCTCGGCGAGCGGCAGGCCGACGACGTTGGTGTAGGAGCCGACGAGGCGTACCACGAAGGAGCCCGCAAGGCCCTGGATGGCGTAGCCGCCGGCCTTGCCGCGCCATTCGCCGGACGCGACGTAGGCCTCGATGTCCTCGCGCGACAGGCGCTTGAAGCGGACCCGCGTCTCGACGAGGCGAAGGCGCGCACGGCCCGAAGCGCCGACGACGCAGAGGCCGGTATAGACGCGGTGCGTGCGGCCCGACAGGATGCGCAGGTTCGAGACCGCGTCCTCGGACAGCTCGGGCTTGGGCAGGATCTGCCGGCTCACCGAGACCACCGTGTCGGCCGCCAGCACGAGGCGGTCCTCCGCTTCGCCGCGCGCGGCGAGCAGCGACAGGATGTGCTCGGCCTTCTCCCGCGCCAGGCGCTTGGCGAGCGCGCGGGGGTGCTCGTTCTTCTTCGGCGTCTCGTCGAGGTCGGCCGGCATCAGCCGGTCGGGCTCGATGCCGGCCTGCTGCAGGAGTTCGAGCCGCCGCGGCGACGCCGAGGCGAGAACGAGTTTCAGCGCGCGCTTCGCCATGCCGTCGCCCTTCCGGTCGCCCGCGGTGCCGTTTCGCGCCGCCTTACTTGAAGCGGTAGGTGATGCGACCCTTCGACAGGTCGTA
>CANJKV010000099.1 GCA_947474855.1 Aurantimonadaceae bacterium
CCCGCCTTCCGCGCCGCCTATGCCGCGCACGTCTCGGCCCGCTACGGAACGGAGATCGCGCCCGAGCGCGTCGTCGTCACCGCCGGCTGCAACCAGGCCTTCGTCGCCGCGATCGTCGCGCTCGCCCGCGCCGGCGAGGCCGTGCTCCTGCCGACGCCCTGGTACTTCAACCACCAGATGACGCTCGCCATGCTCGGCATCGAGGCGCGTCCCTTGCCGACCCGCCCCGAGGACGGCTTCCTGGCGCGCCCCGAAGCCGTCGAGGCGGCGATCGACGACCGGGTCCGAGCGCTGGTGATCGTGTCGCCCAACAACCCGACCGGCGCGGTCTATCCGCCGGCGACGATCGAGCGCCTCTTCGCGATCTGCCGCGAGCGCAACATCGCGCTGATCCTCGACGAGACCTATCGCGACTTCCTCGATCCGGAAGCGGGGCCGCCGCACCGCCTCTTCGGCATGGAGAGCGCGGACACCCACCTCCTGAGCCTTTACTCCTTCTCCAAGGCCTACGCGATCCCGGGCCACCGGCTCGGGGCGGTGGTGGCCGGGACGGGCATGGTGGGAGAACTGGTCAAGGTGATCGACTGCGTCCAGATCTGCGCCCCGCGCGTGCCCCAGGCGGCGCTGGCGGCGGACGGGATGATCGAGGCCCTGGCGCCGTTCCGCGACGAGACGGCCCGCGCCATCGCCGCGCGCGCCGCGCTCTTTCGTGACACGATCGCGGGAGTGCCGGGCTGGGACCTCCTCCAGATCGGCGCCTACTTCGCCTATCTGCGCCACCCCTTCCGCGGCGTATCTTCCCGCATCGTGGCGGAGGCGCTGGCGGAGCGGATGGGCATCGTCGCCCTGCCCGGATCGTTCTTCGGACCGGCGGGCGAGGACTTCCTGCGCGTCGCCTTCGCCAATGTCGGCGACGCCGCGGTGGCCGAGATCGGCCGGCGCCTGTCGCGCTTCCGGCTGGACTGAAGGCGCTCGCCTCCGGCGCTCAGCCCGCGAGGGCGAGAGCCTCGGTGCCGAGCGACAGTTCCACCGCCGCATCGGCGTGGAGGAGAGTCGAATCGAAGACCGGCAGGCAGAGGTCCGCCGGTCCGACGAGGAGGCCGATCTCGGTGCAGCCGAGGACGACGCTGTCGGCGCCCTGCGCGCGGGCGGCCTGCGCGACGATCGCCCTATAGCGCTCGCGCGAATTCGGGCAGACGGTCCCGCGGCACAGCTCGCCGAAGATGATGTCGTGGACGGCGGCGCGGTCGGCCTCGGCCTCCGGCACGAGGGCGCGAATGCCGGTGCGCGCCGCGAGCCGGTCGCGCCAGAAGCCGTCCTCCATGGTGTAGCGGGTCGCCAGGAGCAGCGGGCGCCGCCGTCCGGCAGCGATGAGCGCCTCGCCCGTCACGTCGCAGATGTGGACGAGCGGCACGCGCACCGCGGCGCGGACCTCGTCGGCGAGGCGGTGCATGGTGTTGGTGCAGATCACGATCATCCGCGCGCCGGCGGCTTCGAGCTCGCGCGCGGCCGCGGCGAGACGCCGCCCGGCCTCGGCCCAGTTGCCCGCCTTCTGCAGTTCGACGATGTCGTGGAAGTCGACCGAGCGCATGACGATATCGGCCGAGTGGAGGCCGCCGAGACGCTCGCGCACCATCTCGTTGATGCGCCTGTAGTAGACCGCGGTGCTTTCCCAGCTCATCCCGCCGATCAGACCGATCCGCTCCATCGCCCGCTCCATCGTTTCCGGTGCGGGGCGGATGATAGCGCGAACCGCCCGGAAGCGGTTCGCGTTCTTTCGCGTGATATCAGCTATTTGTAGATTCTCGTGCTATCAAGTCCGGATAAAATGGCATTATATCCTATTGAAAGCGACATTATGAGGATGTCGATCCCGGCAGATCTTAATCCAGGCCGAGCTTGCCGCGCAGGGTCGACAGGTCCTCGGCCAGCGTGTTGACGTTGGCGGCGAGCACCCGGCGGTCGTCGTCGGTGAGCGCCTCGTAGAGCTTGAAGCCGTCGCCTTCGCGGTACTTGGCGAGGGTCTCGTCGACCGTGTCGAAGCTCGCGTCCACCTTGGCGACGAAGGCGGCGTCGTCGGTCTGGATCAGCGGCCGGACGAGGTCGAAGATCTTGCGCGAGCCGTCGAAGTTCGCCTGGAAGTCCCAGAGGTCGGTGCGGCTGTAGCGGTTCTCCTCGCCGGAGATCTTGGTCGCCGCGACCTCCTCCATCAGCGCCGCCGCGCCGCCGACCACCTTTTCCGGCGGCAGGACGAGGTTCTCGATGCGCGACTGGAGGTCGGTCACGTCCGCCATCAGCTTGTCGGCGACGGGACCGAGCCCCTCGGCCGAGTTCTTCGAGAACAGGCCGTACTCGATGCGGTGGAAGCCGATGAAGCCGGGATCCTCTTCCGCCTTCTCGTGGTCGTCGGCGCGCGAGTCGATCGAGGCGTCGAGGTCGCTGAAGAGCTCGGCGATCGGCTCCACCGCTTCGTAGCTCATGCGCGTCGAGGGGAAGAGGCGCTTGGCCGTCTCGACGTCACCCGCCTTCACCGCGTCGGTGAAGGCCTTGGTGTCGGTGACGAGCTGGTCGAGCTTCTCGGACACGTAGATCTTGTAGTCCGCGACCGGCTGGACGATGTCGAGCGGCGACACGTTGGCCGAGGCGGGGCCGGGCGCGGCCGCGAGGAGGGCGAGCGCGGCGGCGCCGCGGAGGGTGAGCTTCGGCATGGGTTCAAGGCTCCGTGGACGAGAACAGGGATCGCGAGCGCTTCAGGCGGAGGCCGCCTCGAGAAGCGGGCGGCCCAGATAGTCGCCGGGCGCTTCGACGCCCGGCAGGGTGAAGAAGTAGCCGCCGCCGACGGGCTTGACGTATTCCTCCAGCGGCTCGCCATCGAGCCGCTTCTGGACGGCGACGAACGCGGCTTCGAGATCGGCCTGATAGGCGATGAAGAGGAGGCCCTGGTCGAGCTGGCCGTTCTTCGTGACGCCGTTGGAATAGTTGAAGGGCCGGCGCAGCATGAGGCTCGCCTCCGAGCCGGGCGTCCTCGGATTGGCGAGGCGGATATGGGCGTCGAGGGGCGTCAGGGCACCGTCCGGATCGCCGGCGTAGTCGGGCAGATCGGCCTCGTCGGTTCCGGTCATCGGCGCGCCGCTGGCCTTCAGGCGACCCATGATGCGCTCCTGCTCGCCGAGCGGGGTGCGGTCCCAGCGCTCGACGAAGTTGCGGATGATGCGCACCGCCTGATAGCTGCCGCCCGTCGTCCAGGCCGGCTCGCCGTTCTCGCCCCCGCGCGTCCACACGACGCGCTCCATCAGCGGCTCGTCGCGCGAATCCGGATTGGCCGAGCCGTCGCGGAAGCCGAGGAAGTTGCGGGCGCTTTCCGTGCGCCCGTCGGGGCGCGGCGGCAGGATCGGCACGGTTCCTTCCTGCTTCCAGCGGATCAGCAGGAGGTCAGGCGCCTGCTTGATGAGGTCGCGCAGCGCATGGATCGTCGCGTCGGGCGTGTTGGCGCAGATCTGGACGCTGAGGTCGCCGTGGCAAAGGTCCGCGTCGAGCGCGTCGTTCGCGAACTTCGTCATGCGGCTGAGGCGCGCCGGCTTCAACTGCGCGGCCCAGGGCCGGTCCTCGAAGAAGGAGGCGCCGAGCGAGAGCGTCATCGTCAAGCGGTCGGGCGGCACGACGGGTCCGAGGATGCCGCTGTCGAGCGGCGGCAGCTTCGGGTCGAGCTCGGGTACCGGGCCGCCGGCGGCGAGAAAGGCGAAGCGCTCGGTCAGGAGCCGGAACAAGCGCTCGACCTCCTCCGGCGTCCTGGCCAGCGTGTCGAAGCTGGCGATCATCCCGGCAGCCGGCCGGGGCGTCACGATGCCGGCCTGACGGCGCCCGTAGAAGGAAACGGCGGCGTTGGCGTCGGCGCTTTCCGGCGCGTCGGCCGCCTCGTTGCCGGCGAGGCTCGCGGCGCCCGCCGGGCAGGCGGCGGCCGCGGCAGCTCCCAGGCCGAGCCCGAGAAGCAGCCGGCGCCGGTCGGTGACGAGCCCATGGGCGGGGCAGCGCGGCGCGCTCACGTGAGATCTCCTTCGCCGATCCCGAGCGCGGCGTTCATCACCGAGAGGCTGTCGCGCAGCGCCCGCGCCCGCGCGGCCAACGCCTCGCGCGCAGGCGCGTCGACGGTGGCGTAGGACGGATAGCCGTTGGCGCCCCGCAGGGCCTCGAGCGCCGCGTCGAGCTCGGTCAGCCGCGCTTCCACCTGGCCGGCGGCGGCCGGCGCGCTGTCTTCGGCGATCGGCACGAAGAGGCGGGCGATCTTGGCGACCCCCGACAGCTCCGCCTCGATGTCGGCGAGGTCGCTCGCGGCGTAAGCGTCCTCGCCGGCGGGAATGGTCGTGTCGGCGAGCGCGGCGAGCCGGCGCTCGGCGTTCTCGCCCATGTCCTGCGGCGTCGGCCTGTCGGCCCGCAGCCGCTCCTTCAGCGCCGCCGCGTCCGCCGCGAGCTTGGCCGAGACGGGCGCGAGGCCGTCGAGGCTGTTCTTCGCGAAGAGACCGTATTCGAGACGGTGAAAGCCGGTGAAGGCGGGGTCGGCCTCGCGCTTTTCCAGGTAGGCGGCCTGCGCGTTCATCGCCGCGTCGAGGTCGCCCTGGCGCGCCGCGGCGGGGCGCAGGCGCATGAAGGGGAGGCGCGCCGCGGCATAGGCGGTGCGCGCCGCGTCGAGGTCGCCCGAGCGCACCGCGGCGTCGAGCGCCGCGCTCGCCTTGACGAGGCGGTTCGCCTCGGTCCCGACGAAGACCTGGTATTCGGC
This sequence comes from Aurantimonadaceae bacterium, assembly GCA_947474855.1. GTDB lineage: Bacteria > Pseudomonadota > Alphaproteobacteria > Rhizobiales > Rhizobiaceae > Antarcticirhabdus. The sequence continues at coordinate 4,775 of CANJKV010000099.1, forward strand.
GAGCGGGCCGATGAAGGCGGTGAGGGCGGGGCGCGCCGCCGCCGCGCCGTCCGGCATCGCCGCGGCGGTGACGGTGAGGCTTCCCCGCGGATTGGACAAAAGGCCGCAGGTGATGGCGTAGCGGCCCGGCGACAGCCGCGCGGACAGCGTTTGCGTGATGCCGGGCGCGATGTTCTCTCGCTCCTCCATCACCATGACGCCGTCGAGGATCTCCCATTCCGTCGCGCGGTCGGTCTCGTTGACGATGCGGAAGATCGAGCGCCCGGCGGGCACCTCCAGCGCCATCGGCTCGCAGGCGCCATTCCGCAGCGTCACGGTGACGGCGTCCGCGTCGGCGGCGCCGCGCGAGGCCGCGACCTGCGAGGCGGCGTAGAAGGCGACGCCCCCCGCCAGCACCAGGACCGCGCCGCCGACGGCCGAGAGCCGCATCAGCCGCTGAGCGCGGGGGCTCGGCGCCCCGAGGCCGTCGGGCGGGGATGGCGGCTTGGCGGGTGCGGTCACGGCGCGTCTCCCTTCACAGGCCGGCCGCGGCCGGGCGGCGCGCGCCGGTGTCGCCGCCTGCGGGCTTCAGGAACAGCGTCAGCGAGGCGGCGAGAAACAGGACGTAGACGATCAGCTCGCCCAGCGTCGGATCCGGCACGTAGCCGAGGAGCCCGGCGAGCACGGCGCCGACCGGCCCGTCGGCCGGGAGCGAGGCGGACAGGTCGAAGGGCACGGCTTGGAGGCCGTTCCAGAGCCCCGCCTCATGGAGGTGGCGCAGCGAGCCGGCAAGGAGCCCGGCCGCGACGAAGAGGATGAAGACGCCGGTCCAGCGGAAGAAGCGCCTGAGGTCGAGACGCAGGCCCCAGGCATAGATGCCGTATCCGAGAACGGCCGACACCCCGATGCCGAGCAGCGCGCCGAGCGGGGCCGCCGGCCCCCGGCTCTGCTGGAAAAGGGCGAGAAGAAAGAACACGGACTCCAGCCCTTCGCGGGCGACGGCGAAGAAGACGAGGCCGATCAGCGCCGCACCCCGCCCCGAGCCGCCCGCGAGCGCCGCGTCGATCGAAGCCCGGAGATCGCTGGACAGCGAGCGCGCCGCCCGCCGCATCCACAGGACCATCGCCGTCAGCATGCCCGCCGCCACGAGGCCGACGAGCGCTTCGAACAGTTCCTGGATCCCTTGCGGAAACTCGGCGCTGGCGAGCTGGAGGCCGGCGCCGGCGAACAACGACAGGGCGAGCGCCAGGAAGATGCCGGTCCAGACCGCCGGCAGCCAGGCGGCGCGGCCGGTGCGGGCGAGATAGCCGGCGACGATGCCCACGACCAGGGCGGCTTCGAGCCCTTCGCGGAGCATGATGAGGAACGGAACGAGCATGGGTGACCGTGCGTGCGGTGACGCTGATGCGCGGCGTCATAATCCATTCCGGAAAAGCAAACAATAACAATAGATTGGAACGATTCCAGGGTGCACGGCCGCCCGGACGGCGTTTTGGGAACCCTGGGCCGGATGTCAGATGCTGCATGCGCCGATCTCGCGCAAGCAGATTATACTGTAGCCCCAAAGAACAGACGCGAGAAAAAATAGAATGGTAATCCTACATTATTATCTTTTAACCAAATCGATACAGCCTGCCGTTAAGATTTTCCTTCGAGGGCGGGTCCGGAACCAGACGAGCCGCAACACCGGGGATGAAGATGAGATTGCCAGTCACGGCGAAGTTGGCAGCATCGTTCGGCGCTGTTCTGATCATGCTCGCGGGAGCCGGCTACGTCGGACTGTCGGGCCTGTCGCACACCAGTGCCGCCATGACGAGTTTCGTCAATGGGCCGTTCGCCCATATGGAGAACATCCAGGGCGTGCAGATCGCGATCACCGATGCCCGCCGGGCTACGGTGCGGCTGGTCATCGCGACCACTCCCGAGGAGACCGCCAAGCTGAAGGGTCAGCTGGCGAAGGACTGGGCGGTGCTCGACGAGAAGATCGAGGGCATCCGGCGGGCCTCCACGCCGGAGGACTGGCAGGAGTTCGCCACGCTCCGAACGACGATCGGCGAGATGAAGTCGGCGATCGACGAGATCGTCGGCACGTTGGACCAGGCGAACGGAAATCCCGAGGCGATCCAGGCGGCGCATGAGCTGATCGAGACACGGCAGGCGCCGATCGCCGAAGAGCTCTCGACCCGCCTCGGCGCCATGAGCGCCTCCACCCTGGAGGAAGCCCACCGCTACGCAGCCGAGTCGGCCGCGATCTTCGAGTCCGCCCGCGCGTGGATGCTGGCCATCCTGGCGGCCGCGATCCTGGCAGGGGCCGGAGCCGCGGCTTGGATGGGCTTGACGCTGAGCCGCGGCCTGAAGCTGGCCGTGCATCATGCCGAGAAGATCGGCCGCGGCGACATCTCGGAGCGCATCGCCCACACCTACCACGACGAGATCGGCGATCTTCTGACGGCGATGTGCCAGATGCGGCTGAAGCTCAACGCGATCATCGGCGGCGTCCTCGGTGCCGCGAGCCAGGTGGCGTCGAGCTCGGCCCTGTCGGCGCAGACGGCCGAGCAGCTCTCCTCGGGCTCGACCGAGCAGGCGGCGGCTTCCGAGCAGGCCTCGGCCGCGGTCGAGGAGATGACGGCGAACGTTCGCCAGAACGCCGACAACGCCGCCCAGACCGAGACGATCGCCGCCCAGGCCAACGCCAACGCCGAGAAGACCGGCGCCGCCGTCGCCCAGTCGGTGGAAGCCATGCGCACCATCGCCGAGAAGATCACGGTGGTGCAGGAGATCGCCCGCCAGACCGACCTCCTGGCGCTGAACGCCGCCATCGAGGCGGCCCGCGCCGGCTCCCACGGCAAGGGCTTCGCCGTCGTCGCCTCGGAAGTGAGGAAGCTTGCCGAGCGCTCGCAGCAGGCGGCGGCCGAGATCGGCGAGCTGTCGGTGTCGACGCTGCAGGTGTCGGAGGAAGCGGGCGCGATGCTGCAGCGGCTCGTTCCCGACATGCGCCGCACGGCCGAGCTGGTGGGCGAGATCTCGGCGGCCTGCCGCGAGCAGTCGATCGGCATCGAGCAGATCAACCAAGCCATCCAGCAGCTCGACCAGGTGACGCAAGCCAATGCCGGCGCCGCCAACGAGATGACGGCGACGGCCGGCGAACTCTCCGCCGAGGCCACCAACCTCAATTCGCAGACCGGGTTCTTCCGCCTGGAGGTCGCCGCCCAAGCGAGCGCACCGGCAGCGCCTCGGCCGGCGGCCGAGGCCGCTCGCCCGGCGGTGCGCCCACCCCCGGCCAAGCCCGCCGCCGACGTTCGCGCGCTTCAGGCCCGCGCCGCGAGCTTCCAGCCGGCGCGCCGCCCGGCGGCGCCCGCCCGCGGCGTCGCCCTCGACCTCGACGGCGGCAGCGACGATGCCGGCTTCGAGCGCATGAGCGGCTGATCCCCTCGCGCCGCGCGGCGGGCCGGAACCCGCCGCGCCGCGCCCCGTTGAGCCGGACGGGCGGCACGAGGCCGGCCGCGGAGCCAGACGCGCATGAACCACCAGCCATCCGGCGTCCCCGCGGGCGGGGCCGCCTTCGACGCCAAGGCCTCGCCGATCCTCAAGGACCCGGAGGCGGAAAGCTTCTACGTCGAGGTGCTCGAGGAGCTGCACGCGGCGGGCATGCCCTTCCTTCTCGCCGGCACCTATGCCGTCAGCGCCTATACCGGCATCGTGCGCGAAACGAAGGACCTCGACATCTTCTGCAAGGCGGGCGACTTCCCGCGCATCCTCGCCCATTTCCAGGCCAAGGGCCACGCCGTCGAGATCGAGGACGAGCGCTGGCTCGGCAAGGTCTTCAAGGGCAAGCACTTCTTCGACGTCATCTTCGCCTCGTCCAACGGCACCATGCCCGTCGGCGACGCCTGGTTCGAGCATTCGCGCCGGATCGACCTCTTCGGCACGCCGGTGCGCATCATCGGCCCGACCGAGCTCGTCTTCTCCAAGAGCTTCATCCAGCTGCGCCACCGCTACGACGGCAACGACGTCGCCCACGTCATCCTGAAGGCCCACGACCAGATCGATTGGGAGCGGCTCCTCGGCTACATGGAGCTGCATTGGGAGGTGCTGCTCACCCACCTCCTCACCTTCCGCTGGATCTATCCGACCGAGCGCGAGCACGTGCCCGCATGGCTCCTCGACGAGCTGCTGGAGCGCCTCGCCAGGCAGCGCGAGCTGCCCGCCCCGCAGATGAAGGTCTGCCGCGGGCGCATGTTCTCGCGCATCGACTACGAGATCGACGTCAAGGAATGGGGTTTTGCCGATGTCGGAGGCGAGGGCGAGTGGCGCAACGACTGACGGGCGGACGGAGGGCGGCGAGCCCGACCGCCGGCGGATGAGGGTCGCGGCGATCGGCGACCTCCACGTCAAGGAGACCGACCGCCATCCCTGGCGCGATCTCTTCGCCGATGTCGGGCGCAACGCGCAGGCGCTGGCGATCGTCGGCGACCTCACCGACCTCGGCAAGGTGCGGGAGGCCGAGATCCTCGCCGAGGACCTGCGCTCCTGCGCCGTCCCGGTCGTAGCTGTCCTCGGCAACCACGACTACGAGAGCGGGCAGGTCGAGGAGGTCTCGACAATCCTGCGCCAGGCCGGCGTCCACCTCCTCGACGGGCAGGCGGTGGAGATCGAGGGTCTGAGCTTCGTCGGCGTGAAGGGATTTGCCGGCGGCTTCGGCCGGGCGATGCTCGGCTCCTTCGGCGAGCCGGCGATCAAGGCGATGGTGGCCGAAAGCGTCGCCGAGGCGATGAAGCTGGAGAACGGCCTGCGGAGCGTGCGCACGCGGCGCGCCCTCGTTCTCCTCCACTACGCGCCGATCGCCGAAACGGTGATGGGCGAGCCGCCGGAGATCTTCCCCTTTCTCGGCTCCTCGCGGCTCGCCGAGACGATCGACCGCTTCCCCGTCGGCGCCGTGATCCACGGCCACGCCCATCGCGGCGCCTTCGAGGGCCGGACCCCCGGCGGCGCGCCGGTCTACAACGTGGCGCGCCACATCCCCAAACCCGAGGGGCGCCCCTACGCGCTCCTGGAACTCTGACAGGAGACGCGACGATGAGCGGCGGAGACAGGATCGATCCCCGGCCCGACCCGGACGACGAGGCGGAGGTCGACGAGACCATGGCCGGCGGCCTGCACTATCCCGACGAGGCGGAAAGCGGGACGAAGCCCCCTCCCCGGCGCGTCGGGCCGGAGGACGAGGCCCGCGAGGACCTGAAGGGCGACAAGAGCGCCGTCCAGGCCGTGCGGGAGAGGTTTCTGAAGAACGCCGGTACGATCAGCGAGGGCGGATGACCGAGGAGCGCCGCAGGCGCGGCAGCTTGATCCGCTCGCGCGCCCAGGTCAGCATCCCCGCCGCGCAGATCACCGCGATGCCGAACAGCGCGACGCCGTCCACCGGCTCGTGGAACAGGAGGTAGCTGAACAGGAGCGCCCAGGCCATCTGGCTGTATTGCGGCATGGCGATGTGGCTGGCCGGCGCGTATTGCACCGCCAGCATGATCAGCACCTGCCCCACCGCCGACAGGAGGCCGTAGCCGAGAAGAAAGGCGACGTCCGCCCCCGCCGGCATGCTCCAGTTCGGCAGCATCAGGAGGCCGTTGAGGACGAGGATGCCGACGAGGCCCGCGCCGAACAGCGAGATGCGCTTCTCCCGCGGCCCGGCCATGCGGAACGACACCACCGACACCGCGCCCGACATGCCCGCGACGAGCGCGCCGAGATGGCCGACGTTCAGCTCGCGAAAGCCCGGGCGCAAGACGATCAGGACGCCGACGAAGCCGAGGACGATCGCGGTCCATCGCCAGACGCCGACCTCCTCCTTCAGGAAGACGATCGACAGGAGCGTCACGAACATCGGCATCAGGAAGATCAGCGAGAAGGCTTCCGGCATCGGCAGATGGGTGAAGGCGATGACGCTGGACGCGGCGGAAATGCCGGTGGACACCGCGCGAAGGGCCCAGAGGTGCCACACCGTGGAGCGCAGGACGTCGCGGTAGCGCTCGTCCGGCCGGCGGATGAAGGGCAGCGCCGAGAAGCCCATGACCGCCCCGAGAAAGGCGATCTCGAAGGTGTCGATCCGCCCGCCGATGAGCTTGATCGAGGCGTCGCTGATGGCAAAGGCGATATAGGCCAGAAAGGCCAGGAGGACGCCGTTTCGGGACATGGGAGATTTCCAGGGAACGGGGGGCATGACGACGACGCAGCGTCTTGTGCGGTGCAGCGCCGTCCTCATAGGCCGCGATCCCCGGCGTGACTATGACGCTCGTGCGCTTTTTCCCGCGCTCAGGCTTCACCCGCCCGCGCGAGGATCCGCTCGGCGCCGGCGAGGTGCAGGCGCTCCACCATCCGGCCCTCGACCCGCAGCGCGTTGCGGGCGGCGTTCTCGGGCCGATCGAAGGCCTCCACCACGGAGCGGGCGAAGGCGACCTCGCCGGGCAGCGGCGCGAAGGCGCGGTGGCAGGGCTCGATCTGGCGGGGGTGGATCAGCGTCTTGCCGTCGAAGCCGAAATCGGCGCCCTCGCGCGCCTCGGCCACGAAGCCCGCCTCGTCCTCGATGTCGTTGAAGACGCCGTCGAGAGCCAGAAGGCCGTAGCCCCGCGCGGCGAGAACGATCTGCGTCAGCGCGCTCCAGATCGGCCGGCGGGACGGCGACAGCCGGCAGCCCATCTCGCGGGCGAGGTCGTTCGGCCCGAGAACCAGGGCGGCGAGCGGCAGGCGCTCGGCGGCGCGCGCGATCTCCCCGACGCCAAGGACGCCGCGGCAGGTCTCGATCATCGCCCAGAGCGGCCGGTTCGGCAGGTGCCGCGCCGCCGCCTCCACGTCGCCCGGCGCCTCCACCTTGGGCAGGAGAACGGCGACACCCGGCGCGATGTCCGCGAGCGCCGCGACGTCGGCGGCGAAATGCGGCGTGCCGGGCCCGTTCACCCGCACGACGCTCGCCCGCGCGCCGAAGCCCTCTTGCGAAAGCGCGGCGACGGCGGCCTGCCGCGCCTCCCCCTTGCGCTCGTCGGCGACGGCATCCTCGAGGTCGAGGACGACCCCGTCGCAGGCAAGGCTTCGCGCCTTCTCGATCGCCCGCGGGTTCGAGGCCGGCATGAACAGGACGCTGCGCCGCCGGCTCGCTTCCATGCCGGTCCCCTCCCCGTCAGTCGTTCCGGCTCACCCCCGCGCGCGCTGCTCGGCCTTCTTCTCCAGGCGGCGGCGGTGGAGAACCGGCTCGGTGTAGCCGGAGGGCTGCTCGCGGCCCTCGAAGACGAGGTCGCAGGCCGCCTTGAAGGCGATCGAGTCCTCGAAGCGGCCGGCCATCTTCTCGTAGGCGGGGTCGCCGGCGTTCTGCGCGTCGACCTTCTCGGCCATGCGCTTCATCGCGGCCATCGCCTCCTCGCGCGTGACGACGCCCTGGTGCAGCCAGTTCGCCATGTGCTGGGAGGAGATGCGGCAGGTGGCGCGGTCCTCCATCAGGCCGACGTCGTGGATGTCGGGCACCGTCGAGCAGCCGACGCCCTGGTCGATCCAGCGCACGACGTAGCCGAGGATGCCTTGCGCGTTGTTGTCGAGCTCGGCGCGGATCTCGTCCGGCGACCAGTTGGTGCCTTCGGCCAGCGGGATGGTCAGGATGTCCTCCAGCTTGCCGCGCGGGCCGCCGGCCTCGATCTCGTCCTGGCGGGCGAGGACGTCGACGCGGTGGTAGTGCGTGGCGTGCAGCGTCGCGGCGGTGGGGCTCGGCACCCAGGCGCAGTTGGCGCCGGCCTTGGGGTGGCCGATCTTCTGGGCCAGCATGTCGGCCATCCTGGCCGGCATCGCCCACATGCCCTTGCCGATCTGCGCGACGCCGCGGAAGCCGCACGCCAGGCCGATGTCGACGTTGCGGTCCTCGTAGGCCTTGATCCAGGGCTTGTCCTTCATCGCCGCCTTGCGCACCATCGCGCCCGCTTCCATCGAGGTGTGGATCTCGTCGCCGGTGCGGTCGAGGAAGCCGGTATTGATGAAGAAGACGCGGCGTTTGGCGGCGCGGATGCATTCCTTGAGGTTCACCGTGGTGCGGCGCTCCTCGTCCATGATGCCGACCTTCAGCGTGTCGGCCTTGAGGCCGAGCGCCGCCTCGACGCGGCCGAAGAGCTCGTCCGTGAAGGCGACCTCCTCGGGCCCGTGCATCTTGGGCTTCACGATGTAGACCGAGCCGGTGCGCGAGTTGCGAAGGCCCTGCGTCTTCTTCAGATCGTGGATCGCGATGGCCGAGGTGACCATGGCGTCGAGGATGCCCTCCGGCGCCTCCGACCCGTCGGCGAGGAGCACGGCCGGGTTGGTCATGAGGTGGCCGACATTGCGCACGAGCAGGAGGGCGCGGCCGGGAAGCGTCAGTTGCGACCCGTCCGCGGCGGCGTAGTCCCGGTCCGGATTCAAGCGCCGCGTGACGCTGCGGCCGTTCTTCTCGAAGGTGTCGGCGAGGTCGCCCTTCATCAGGCCGAGCCAGTTGCGGTAGACGGCCGTCTTGTCCTCCGCATCGACCGCGGCGATCGAGTCCTCGCAGTCGCAGATCGCGGTGACGGCGGATTCGAGGAGGACGTCGGCGACGTGCGCGTGATCGCCCGCGCCGATCCGGTGGCCGGCATCGATCGCGATCTCGACGTGGAGCCCGTTGTGGCGCAGCAGCACGGCCTCGGGCGCCTGCGCGTCACCCCGGAAGCCCGCGAAGGCGCGTGGGTCGGCGAGGCCCGTCTCGCCGCCGGCCGTCTGCACGAACAGCGCGCCCTCGCGCACCCAATAGCGCTCCACGTCGGCATGCGAGCCGCCAGCGAGCGGCGCGACCTGATCCAGGAACGCCTTCGCCCAGGCGACGACCCGGGCGCCGCGCGCCGCGTCGTAGCCGGATGATCCTTCCGGCGCGTCGCCGAGCGCGTCGGTGCCGTAGAGCGCGTCGTAGAGCGAGCCCCAGCGCGCGTTGGCCGCGTTCAACGTGTAGCGCGCGTTCATCAGGGGCACGACGAGCTGCGGTCCTGGAACGGTCGCGATCTCGGGATCGACGCTCGTCGTCTCGATGGCGAAGTCGGGGCCGTCCGGCACGAGGTAGCCGATCTCGCGCAGGAACGCCTGGTACGCGGCCGCGTCCACCGGCCTGCCGCGCCGCTCGCGGTGCCAGGCGTCGATCTGCGCCTGGATGCGCTCGCGCGTGTCGAGAAGCGCCCGGTTCTTCGGCGCGAGGTCGGCATAGATCGCCGCGAGCCCCGCCCAGAAGGCGTCCGGCTCCACGCCCGTCCCCGGCAGCGCCTCCTCGTCGACGAAGCGCTTGAGCACGCTCGCGACCTTCAGGCCGTGAACTTCCGTGCGGTCGGTCGTGGAGGCGGTCATGGACGGACAACTCCCGGATGGTGTCTGGATGCCTCGCGACTTGGGCCATCCGCGGGGCGAAAGTCAAATCGCGTCGGGGTCTCTCCGCCCCTCAGCGCTGGCGCTCGCGCCACCCTCCCGCGATCACCGGCGCGCGATCCTCCGGGGGCAGCATGCCGCGCCCCAGCACGTGGTCGGCCGCCTTCTCGCCGACCATGGTGGAGGGGCCGTTGAGATTGCCGTTGGTGACGCGCGGGAAGATGGAGGAGTCGGCGACGCGCAGGCCTTCCACGCCGATGACGCGGCATTCCGGATCCACCACCGCGTCCGGATCGTCCGCCGCGCCGATGCGCGCGGTGCCGCAGGGGTGGTAGGCGCTCTCGGCATGGGCGGCGATGAAGCCGTCGAGCTCCTCGTCGCTGTTCAGCGCGGCGCCCGGCTGGATCTCGGGGCCGCGATAGCCGTCGAAGGGCGATTGGGCGAAGATCTCGCGCGTCAGCCGGATCGCCTGGCGGAACTCGCGCCAGTCGTCCGCGTGGCTCATGTAGTTGAACCGGATCGAGGGGGCGGCCATCGGGTCGCTTCCCTTCAAGCGGATCTCGCCCCGCGACTTCGAGCGCATCGGGCCGACATGGGCCTGGAAGCCGTGGCCCTCCGCCGCGCCCCGCCCGTCGTAGCGGATGGCGCCCGGCAGGAAGTGGAACTGGATGTCGGGATAGTCGATGCCGGCCCCCGAGCGGATGAAGCCGCCGGACTCGAAGTGGTTGGTCGCGCCGTGGCCGGTGTGGAGCATCATCCATTCGAGCCCGGCCCGGCCCTTGGAAAAGAGGTTGAGGTAGCCGTTGAGGGTGATCGGCTGCGTGCAGCTCTGCTGGATATAGGCTTCCAGGTGGTCCTGGAGGTTCTTGCCGACGCCCCGGCGCGGCACGAGGGCGTCGATGCCGGCCGCGCTCAGGGTTTCGGGATCGCCGATGCCCGAATGCATGAGGACGAGCGGCGAGTTGATCGCGCCGGCGCACAGGATCACCTCGCGCCGGGCCCGCACGAGGCCCGTGCGGCGGCTCCCCCGCGCGATCTCGACGCCGACGGCCCGCCCGTTCTCCAGCCGCACCCGCAGCGCGTGGGCGGATACGAGCCGCACGTTGCCGCGGCTGAGCGCGGGACGCAGATAAGCGTTCGCCGCCGACCAGCGCCGGCCGCCGCGGATCGTCTGCTGGAGCGGCCCGAAGCCCTCCTGCGCCGCGCCGTTGTAGTCGGCGGTGACGGGATAACCGGCCGCCGCGCCCGCCTCGATGAAGACGCGGTAGAGCGGGTTCTCCATGCGCCCCTGCTGGACGTGGAGCGGACCGTCGGTGCCCCGCCAGTCGGGGTCGCCGTTCTCCATGTCCTCCATGCGCTTGAAGTAGGGAAGGACGTCGCGGAAGGCCCAGCCGCTCGCGCCGCTCTCGGCCCAATGGTCGAAGTCGCGCGCGTGGCCGCGGACATAGACCATGCCGTTGATCGAGGAGGAGCCGCCGATCACCTTGCCGCGCGGGGTGACGAGGGCCCGTCCGTTCAGCCGCGCCTCGGGCTCGGCCTTGTAGCCCCAGTCGTAGCGCGGCATGTTCATCGGAAAGGACAGGGCGCCCGGCATCTGGATGAAGGGGCCGACATCGGTGCCGCCCGCCTC
>CANJKV010000100.1 GCA_947474855.1 Aurantimonadaceae bacterium
CTCGTCCTGCGCGCCGCCTACGAGGCGCCGTTCCTCCTCGGCGGCACGATCTTCACGCTCCGCGACGCCGAGGCGCCGGGCCTCGACCGCGCCCGCGCGGAAGCCGCGACCCTCGCCTACGAAGCGGGCATCCTCGGCCCCATGGTGTCCATGAACAGCCAGCGCGGCGAGCCGGATCTCGAGCTCGTCGCCGAGGCCGAGGCGGCGCTCGCCGCCGCGGCCTGAGGGCAGGGCAGGGTACGCGCCGCCGCTCGGATCAGGGCTGCGGCGCGGCCACGGGCACGAGGATCAGGACCGCGAGGTCGCTCTTCGGCGTGAAGTTCTCGTGCCGCACCTCGAAGCGGGTCGGCGAGACCTTCGTCACGCCGTCGGCGCAGAAGGAGACGAGGTTCTCCGGCGCGCCCTTGTCCACCGTCAGCTTGAAGTCGCCGATCGGCTCGGACCAGTTCGCGCCGGTCGTCAGCACGTATTCGAAGTTCTGCTCGGAAAAGGCGTAGCCGTAGTCCGGGTCGGCCTTGCGCGCCTGCGCACTGCGCTTGTCCAGAGCGCGCATGAAGGCGTCGTCGATGCAGTATGTCGCGCGCATCGCCTTCACCTCGTCCGGATAGTCCGCGGCCATCTCCAGGAGCGTCGCGACGCTGCCGCCGACGGACGGCACGTAGCTGTGCTCGACGCGGAGATCCCGCCCCGGCTCGAAGGTCTGTTCCCAGTGATAGGTGCCGCTCCAGGTCCAGAGCGGCACGATGTGGCGCTCCCAGCCCTGTCCGGCGTCGAACTCGTCGATGGCCGCGATCTCGGCCGCGACGAGCTCGTCCTGCTTGTTTTTCGGCAGGGCGTCGAGCGCTTCGCCCGCCTTCGGGTCCTGCGGTGCGAGCGGCACGCCGAGACCGGTCAGGAGCTCGGTCACGTCCCGCCCGTTCAGCGTCGCCTTCTGGTCGAGCTTCATCGCGACGGGTTTTCCATCGACGCGCGTTTCGAAGCCGAGCGGGTTCTCCGGATCGTCGGACGGAATGGCGATATTGCCGAAGGGCGACGCCGGTATCGCCGGCACGGGAAAGGCGACGGTGGTGGTCACCGGCTTGTCGCTCGTGTTGCGGAAGACGTAGGCGACGCGGATCGCTTCAGTCGACACCGAGAGGTCTTCCGAGCGCATGGCGATCTCGGCGGTCTTGGTCAGAACCAGGCCGCCGGTCGCGAAGGACGCGGTGGAATCGTTGGCGAGCGCGATGCCGGCGAAGCTGAGCACGAGAAGCGAGGTCGCGAATATCGGCGACGGGCGCATGGAGGGTCCTTCGGAACGATCGGTCGAGCCGCGCCCGAACCGGGCGACGGGGAGGCGACGGCCTCCCGCGGCGGGCGCGGCGAGCCTATATGGATCGTCGAAGCCGGGCGAGCGAAATGGAGGAGCGGTGAAGGGACGCGACGGGCGCGGGGCGGACAAGGCGGCGCCCAAGCCGCGGCCGATCACGGCCGACTGGCTGTTCCGGGCGGGGGCCTACTACCTCGAGCGCTATGCCAGCTCGACCGAGAACCTGCGCCGCGTGCTGGAGCGCAAGGTCGTCAAGCGGGCCCGCGCCCTGGAAGCCGACCCCGCCGATTTCCGCGCGATGATCGACGACGCCGTCGCGAAGCTGGCCGAGCTGAAGCTCGTCGACGACCGCGCCTTCGCGGCAGGCCGCTTCGCCAGCCTTCGTCGGCGCGGCGCCTCGACGCGCATGGCCGGCATGAAGCTGGCGGCCAAGGGCGTCGCGCGCGATCTGGTCGAGGAAGTGATCGAGGGCGATTCGACCAGCGAGGCGCAGGCCGCCGAGGCCCTCGCGCGTCGTCGTCGCCTCGGCGTCCATCGAAGCGGCGGAGAGGCCGAGCGGGCGGACAAGCGCGAGCGCGACATCGCCGTCCTCGTGCGCGCGGGCTTCTCGTTCTCCGTGGCCCGCGACGCGGTGGACGGCCGCACGCCCGAGGAATGACGGAACTCTCTGCGGAAGGCGGTCGTTTGCCAACCGAACACCGGACGCGCCGACACGGATCGAGGGCCCGAACAGGGCCCGCTCCCGCGCGTCTGGAGCCAACGAAGGGAAGACGTCAGATGCCGAGCATCAAGAACGCCAAGATCGCCATCCTCGCCACCGACGGTTTCGAGCAGTCCGAGCTGATGCAGCCGCTGGAAAAGCTGCGCGCGGCCGGCGCGGAGGTCCACGTCCTGTCGGTGAAGTCCGGCGAGATCAAGGGCTGGGACGAGACGGACTGGGGTCAGTCGGTCAAGGTCGACCGCCTCGTTTCCGAGGTGAGCGTCAACGACTACGACGCCCTCGTCCTGCCGGGCGGCCAGATCAATCCGGACAAGCTGCGCACCGACCAGACGGCCGTGAAGTTCATCCACGACTTCTACAACACGAAGAAGACGCTGGCCGCGATCTGCCACGCGCCCTGGCTCCTCATCGAGGCGGGCGTCATCAAGGATCGCGACGTGACGAGCTTCAACTCGATCAAGACGGACGTGGTGAACGCGGGCGGCCGCTGGCACGACCAGGAAGTCGTGACCGACCAGGCGCTGATCACCTCGCGCAACCCGAACGACCTGCCGGCCTTCATCGCCAAGATCATCGAGGAGGTCGAGGAAGGCCGCCACGAGGATCGCAAGGCCGCCTGAAACAGGCTTGAGCCACCGCGGGAAACTCGAGCCGGCGCGCCCATCGCGCCGGCTCTTTTCTATGCGCCGACGGGTGGCGCGCATGCCATTGCCAGAGCGCGGCGGAGTCGTGTAAGCCCGGCCGAGGCTTGAGATTTCCAGCGGAGGACCGGCGTGGCCGAACTGCCCAACTACGACACCGTTGCGCCCGCCGAGATGGACTATCCGGAGCACGAGCGGACCTACGACCTGTTCCTGGCCGCGACCAAGTGGGGAACGATCGGCGTCGTCGCCATCCTCGTCGGCATGCTGGTCGGGCTGATCGCCGGTGGCGGCTTCATCGGAGGCATCGGCACCTTCCTCCTCGTTCTCGTCGTCGCCTGGTTCGTGGCGCGCTGAGCGTCGACTGAGAGGCGCTTCGGCGCCTCTTTTCATATCCGCCGTCGGTTTCGGTGTGCCGGGAGAGGCGCGCATGAAGGTGTTCATCCCGCGGAAGGTCGCGGGCGCCGACGCGCGCGCCGCTGCCTCGCGCGGCACGGTGACGAAGCTCGCCGGCCTTGGCGCCGAGGCGCTGGCCCAGAGCGGGCCGGGCCCCGGCTCGCGCGTCGCTGACGAGGCCATCTCCGGCGAAACCGTCGAGGTCGCTCCGGCGCACGTCATCGGGCACCTCGACGCGCCCGGCCGCCTCGCGGAACCGGCCTCGCTCCCCGACGCCAAGAACCTCCCCGCCATCCGCGAAACCCCGATCGAAGAGGACGCGACGAGCTTCAGGGGCGATTTCAGGGCTCGGCTGGTCGGGTCGACGCTGCCGACGCGAAACGGCGCGACCGTCGATCCGAGGATCGCCCCCGCGTCCACCCGCGCCGAGGGAGCCGACTGATGGAAAGCGAACCGTTTTCCGACGCCGTGGACAAGCTGAACGCGGCCGGCGCCGCGGTGCGCGATGCCCGGCGCAGCGTCGAGCAGCTCGTGGGCTCCGGGATCGGCGACGCGGTCCAAGCCGCCACCGGCATCGACCCCCTCGTCTTCCACGTCGCGATCTTCGTTCTCGCGATCTTCGTCGGCTGCTCCGTCGCCCGGTCGGTGAAGCCGGCGCTGCACACGCCGCTGATGACGCTGACCAACGCCATCGCCTCGGTGATCGTCGTCGGCGCGCTGCTCGCGGTCGGCATCTCTGCCACGGGGCTTTCCACCACCTTCGGCTTCGTCGCCCTGGTGCTGGCGGCCGTCAACATCTTCGGCGGCTTCCTCGTGACCCAGCGCATGCTCGCCATGTACAAGACGAAGGACCGGTGACGGCGCCATGGCCGAGACCTTCGCCGCCGTCCTCTACCTCGTCTCCGGCGTTCTGTTCATCCTGGCGCTCCGCGGACTGTCGCACACGTCGACCTCCCGTCGGGGCAACCTCTACGGCATCGTCGGCATGGGTCTCGCGATCGCGGCGACCCTGTTCCTGGCCCGCCCGTCCTTCGGGGCGCTGCTGATCATCATCCTCGGCTTTGCTATCGGCGGCGGCGCGGGCTCGGTGATCGCCAAGCGCATCGCGATGACGGCGGTGCCCCAGCTCGTCAGCGCCTTCCATTCGCTGATCGGCTCGGCGGCGGTGATGGTGGCGGCCGCCGTGCTCTACGCGCCGGAAGCCGTCGGCATAGGGACGATGGGCGCGATCCGCGTCGAGGCGCTGGTCGAGATGTCCATCGGCGTCGCCATCGGCGCGCTGACCGTCGCCGGCTCGGTGGTCGCCTTCCTGAAGCTCGACGGGCGCATGAGCGGCAAGCCGCTCATGCTGCCCCAGCGCCACCTCGTCAACATCGCACTGGGCACGGCGCTGGTCCTGTGCCTCGTCGGCTTCACGGCGACGGGGAGCCACGCGCTGTTCTGGCTGGGGGTGATCCTGGCGCTCGCTCTCGGCGTTCTCCTGATCGTTCCGATCGGCGCGGCCGACATGCCGGTGGTCCTCTCCATGCTGAACAGCTGTTCCGGCTGGGCGGCGGCGAGCATCGGCTTCATGCTCCAGAACCTCGCTTTGATCATCGCCGGCGCGCTGGTCGGCTCGTCCGGCGCGATCCTGTCTCACATCACGTGCAAGGGCATGAACCGGAGCTTCGTCTCGGTGATCCTGGGCGGTCCCGGCGGGGAGACCGCCGGGGCAGGGGGCACAGGCGGGGGCTCGGAAGATCGTACGGTCAAGCAGGGCTCGGCCGAAGACGCTGCCTTCCTGCTGAAGAACGCGACCCGCGTCATCGTCGTCCTCGGCCCCGGCACAGCTATGGCCCAGGCTCGGCATGCGCTGCGCGAAATGGCCGACATCCTGAAGAAGCAGGGGGTGGCGGTGAGTTGCGCGATTCGTCCCGCGGCGGGCCGGTTGCCGGGCCACATGAACGTGCTGCTCGCCGAAGCCGGCATCCCCTCCGACGACGTCATCGCGATCGAGGACATCGATTCCGAACTCGCCCGGACCGACGTTTCCTTCGTGATCGGCGCCAACGACGTGACCGATCCCGCGGCACGCGACGATCACGCCTCGCCGCTCTTCCGCATGCCGACCCTCAACGTCAATCAGACCGGGATCTGCCTCCTCGTGAAGCGTTCCACGGACACGAGCACGGGCACGGGTTATGCGGGCATCGACGACACGCCGATCTACGAGCCCGACACGATGATGCTCGTCGGTGACGCCAGGACGATGGTCGAGGCGATCGCCAGGGCCTTGACGCACTAGTCCCGCCGGCTTCCTCCAAATGGACGAAAGGCCGGCACGGGCGTCCCCCGTGCCGGCCTTTCGCGTCGAGCGACCCTGTCGCGTCGGCGAGGCCTCAGTTCATCTGCAGCGTCAGGCGGTTGATGCCGGCGGTGGCGTTGAGGCCGTACTGCGCCTGCACGCTGATCGGCTGCAGGGCGATGGAGGAACCGAAGCCGCCGACCAGGACCTTGGCACCGCCGCCGATGCCGAGCGCCGCGTCGGCACCCGCGCCGACATAGGTGCCGGCGAGCACTTCCGGCCGCACGGGCACGCCGGAGGCGGCGAACACGGCCCAGGTCAGAGTGGTGCGCTGGGTAATGCCGAGGTCGAGGCCGAGCGTGTCGATCTGGCCGGCATAGGGGATGCCGGAGGTTCGGCCGGCGGGCACGTAGGAGCAGGCCAGTGCCCGGCTCGAGGCGACGATGTAGTTCGTCGAGCCTTCGCTCGTGCCCGAGCAGGTAAGAGTGCCGATCTCGATCGCGACGGTGGAGTGGGCCGGGACGCTGGCGACGGTGGCGGCACCGAGGGCGGCGAGTGCGAGAGCGATTTTCTTCATGGGGTCTGCCTCCGAGATTGCACTGCGGAAACAGACAGGGGCCGGCCGGGTTCCCCCGCGCCGGCCCCGAGCCGAACAATCTACTTTCGTAGCGTATCGTCCCCGCCGCCTCGCGCCTCAGTTGAGGCGGCGGCGGACTTCCTCGATCGAACGGTCGATCGTCGACGCGCCGCCCGCCTGACCGCGCTCGGCCAGGATGCGGGCCGCCGCGGCGACGGCGATGTCGACGGCCGAGGCGCGAACCTCGGCGATCGCGTCGGCCTCGGCCTGAGCGATCTTCTGCTCGGCCATGGCCGTGCGCCGGATCACGTATTCCTCGTTCTTCTGGCGGGCCTCGGCGACCAGCGCCTCGGCCTCGCGCTTGGCGGCCTCGACGATGTCCTTGGCTTCCTGCTCGGCCTCGCGGCGGCGGCGCTGATATTCGGCGAGCTGCTGCTTGGCTTCTTCCTTGAGGGCGCGGGCCTCGTCGATCTCGTTGCGGATGCGGGTGGCACGCGCGTCGAGCGTCTTGGCGAGGGTGGCGGGGACCTTGAAATAGGCCACCACGCCGAAGAAGAGGATGAGGGCGACGAGCGCCCAGAATGTCGCGTCGAAGGCCATGGTCGTGTCTCTCCTTCAGCCGGTCAGGCGCGCACGGCCTGAACGGCGCGCGACACCTCGTCCTGGTTCGCCTCGATGCCGGCGACCTGGGACAGGACGGCCTGCGTCACGTCCTCGGCGATCTGGCCGACATCGGCGAGCGTGCGGGTCTTGATCTCGCCGATGCGCGCCTGGGCCGTTTCGAGGCGAGCGTCGAGGTCGCCCTCGATGCGGGCGCGCTCCGCTTCCGCGTCGGCACGCGCCGAATCACGGGCGTCGCCGGCGATCTTCTGCGAGCGGGCGCGGGCTTCGGCGAGCTCCTGGCTGTAGGCGGCCTGGGCCTCGTCGGCATCCGTCTTCATCCGCTCCGCGGCCTCGAGATCGAGGGCGATCCGGTCGCGACGGTTCTCGATGATGCCGCCGATCCGCGGCAGGATCACGCGCTTCAGGACGAGATAGAAGATGCCGAAGGTGATCGCCAGCCAAAGGATCTGGGAGGCGAAGAATTCCGGATTCATCGGCGGGAAGGGGCCTTCCGTGCCGTGATCCTGGGTGGGGACGACCGTTCCCTCGACGCTCGGCTGGCCGTGGTCGCTGGGCAGGGCCTCCTCGGTGGCGGGGTGCTCTTCCTGAGCCATCGCCGGCGTGACGAACATCGTGCTCCTCGTCCGTTTCCTTGCGCATCCGGCCGCCCCGCAATTCCGCGGGGGCGGCCGGACCGACGATCCAAGTTGTCAGATCGGGTCGGCGATCAGCCGACGAAGAGCAGCAGCAGCGCGATGAGCAGCGAGAAGATGCCCAGCGCTTCCGTGACGGCGAAGCCGAAGATCAGGCGGCCGAACTGGCCGTCGGCGGCCGACGGGTTGCGCAGGGCGCCCGCGAGATACTGGGCGAACATGTTGCCGAGGCCGAGGGCGGTTCCGGCCATGCCGAAGCAGGCGAGACCGGCACCGATGTAGCGAGCAGCTTCCGCGTCCATGGGATTCTCCTTGGGTTGGATCGTACGGAGGGAGGTTTTCCCGAACGCGGACGCGGCCGGGAAAGGCGGCGACGTCGCGTCAGTGGTGCGTGTGCACCGCGTCGTTGAGGTACATGCAGGTCAGGATCGCGAAGACGTAGGCCTGCAGGAACGCGACGAGGAATTCGAGGGCGGTGAGCGCCACCGTCATGATCAGCGGCAGGATGGCGCCGCCGATGCCGAGCGCGCCAAGCGTGCCGAGCGACACCACGAAGCCGGCGAAGACCTTCAGCGTGATGTGGCCCGCCAGCATGTTGGCGAAGAGACGCACTGAGAGCGAGACCGGCCGCGACAGGAACGAGATGAGCTCGATCACGACGACGAAGGGCAGGATGACGCCCGGCACGCCCGAGGGCACGAAGACGCGGAACCAGCCGAGGCCGTTCTTGTAGATGCCGTAGCCCACCACCGTGCCGATGACGAGCATGGCGAGGGCGAAGGTGACGATGATGTGGCTCGTCACCGTGAAGAAGTAGGGGAACATGCCGAGCAGGTTCGCCACGAGCACGAACATGAACAGCGAGAAGACGAGCGGGAAGAACCGCATGCCGGCGCTGCCGGTCGAATCTCGCAGCATGTTGGCGATGAACTCGTAGGAGAGTTCGGACACCGACTGCATGCGGCTGGGCACCAGGCCGCGACCGCGGGTCGTATAGTAAAGAAACGCCGAAGCGACGGCGACGGTGGCCACCATGAACAGCGAAGAATTGGTGAAGGAGAAGTCGACGCCGCCAATATCGATGGGCACGAGCCGAGCGATCTGGAATTGATGAATCGGATCGTTCGCCAAGCGTCGTCCCCGTCTTGCAGCTGAATACGGCCGTTTCTCGAAAGCCGGCCTGCCCATAGCGTCCCTTGGCGCGGTCCGCAACCCTCGAAAGCTGCTCGAAGCGGCGTTAGGAACAGGCGCTAGCCGTCGGCGGCCGTCGGGCCGGAGGGCGGCGGTCCCTTGCCGACCGCGCGCAGGACGTTCAGCACGCCCGCAGCGAAGCCGAACAACAGAAAGACGATCAGCCCGAAGGGCGCGGTGCCGAGCCCGACGTCGATGAGATAGCCGATTCCCGCCCCAACCAGCACGCCCGCGACGAACTCGCTGGCGATCTTGAGGCCCTGCGCCATCCCGGCCGCCCCCGTGCGGCTCGGTTGCCTGTCCTCGACCGGCATGGCGGCGCGCTGGGCGGCGAGCCGTTCCTCGAAAGCGCGACGGCGGGCCTGGAGCGCGGCGTCGTCGATTCGCGGCCCGTCGTCGTCGGTTCCGTCGCGCGGGTCGCTCATCAGGCCTGGCCTCGCAGCCGCGCGAGACCATCCGTCGCGGGCCTGTACTTCGGATCGATCTGGGCGGCGCGCGAGAAGGAACGGACCGCGCGGTCGCGCTGCCCCTGGCGCTCGTAGACCAATGCCTGGTTCGCCCAGAACTCGGCTCGGCGGTCGTCGAGCTTCAGGGCGGCGTTGAAGTCGGCCAGCGCATTCTCCTCGTCGCCGAGCGCGAGATAGGACACGCCGCGGCCGGAATAGGGCTCGGGCGCCGACGCTTCGAGCGAGATCGCGGTCGAGAAGTCCTCGATCGCCTGACGGTGCTGACCGTCGATCTGGTAGAGGAGGCCGCGATTGTGGAAGGCGCGCGGATCGGTGGTCTTCAGATCGATGGCGCGCTGGAAATCGCGCAGCGCGTCGGCGTTCTGGTTCGCCAGCCGGTACACGTTGCCGCGCCCAACATAGGCGGCGGCGTAGTTCGGGTCGATCCGGATCGCCGCCGAATAGTCCTCGACCGCCTTCAGCGGCTGGCCGACCTGGCGCTGGACGAGCGCGCGGTTGGCGTAGGCCTGCGGGAAGTTCGGGTTGATCTGGATGGCGCGGTCGAAGTCGGCCAACGCCGCCTGATAGTTACCGGCCCGCCCGTAGGCCGTGCCGCGCACGTTGTAGCCTTCGGCATCGTTGGGGGCGGCGTCGATGGCGGCGGTGAGCGAGGCGATGTTCTGCTCGGAGCCCTGGTTCTGGTCGAGGCGGATCGCGTCGACGGACGGGGTGCCGGCCGTGGTGCAGGCGCTCAGCGTCAGGGCAAGCCCCGCCCATGCCGCCGCGCGGATGGCGCGCCCTCTCCGCTTCTCCCCCCGAGCTTCTGTCTGCCAGGACGTCATGACGCCGCTTCCGCTCCCAACGCTTGTCTCCGCCCCGCCGCGGCGTGTCCCCGCGCGAAGCGCTCTTCCGGCCGCGCGCTCAGTCGGGGGACCGGGCACGCGAAAGCAGTCCGGGCGGCGGATGTCGATCCGCCGCCCGGACTGCGATGCGATGTCGTTCAAATGATGACGACGGGAACTCGTCTCAGCGGCTGGCCGTGGCGGCCGTGCGGCCGCCGGCGACCAAGCCCTCGCGCTGGGCGCGCTTGCGGGCGAGCTTGCGGGCGCGGCGAACGGCCTCGGCCTTTTCTCGGGCGCGCTTCTCCGAGGGCTTCTCGTAGAAGTTCCGCATCTTCATCTCGCGGAAGATACCCTCGCGCTGCATCTTCTTCTTGAGCGCGCGAAGGGCCTGATCAACGTTGTTGTCGCGGACGAGTACCTGCACTAAGCAAATCCGTTCTGGGTTGGGTGCCGAATGATGTCAGAGGGGTCATCGCGGTAGCACGCAACCCCTCGCGGGAACCCGGGGTCCCGCAAGTGGCGGCGTCGATAGCAGATCGCGGAGGCGCTGTCGAGATGCATCGTCCACGGGAGAATCGGCCACCCCGGTCCGGCCGCGCACCGCGCTCGCCCAAAACGGGAAGGGGAACTACCGGAAGGGGAGCGAAAAAAACGGTCCCACCGCGCCGAAATCGCACGTCGCCCATATGGACCCGCTCCGCGGCGGGAATAATTACAGCGCATGTTGAATAGTCGCGACACGAAATCGAGAGGTCGCGACGGTCCCTGTTACAGGAGTTGCGTATGGTCGAAACGGTTCGCGAGCGCGCGGCCTACTACGGCGCGGCCGGTCCGGTCCGCCGGGTTTCCTGGGGGGCCATCATCGCGGGCGCCCTGCTCGCCCTGACGATCCAGTTCATGCTGGGTTTGCTCGGGCTCGGCATCGGCCTGTCGACGATCGATCCGGCCCAGACCAACGAGACGCCGAGCGCCAACGCGCTGCTCACGACGAGCGGCCTTTGGACCATCGCGATCGTGCTCATCGGCCTCTTCATCGGCGCCTTCGCCGCCGGCCGCCTCGCCGGCAGCGCCAGCAAGACGGACGGTGCGCTCCACGGCATCGTGACCTGGGCCACCTCGACGCTCCTCATCGTCTACATCCTGTCGAGCGGCGCTTCGGCGGTCGTGGGCGGCACCTTCGGCGCGATCGGCTCCTCGATCCAGGGCATCAGCCAGGCCGCGGGTTCGATCATCCCGACCTCGACCGACCAGCTGCCCCCGGGTCTCCAGCAGCAGGCCGAGCAGCTCTTCCGCCAGGGCCAGAGCCAAGCCCAGCAGGCCGCGGGCCAAGTGCAGGGCGAGGCGCAGCAGGCCGCGCAGACCGCTCAGGCCGCGACGGGCGAGCAGGACCTTTCGGACGCGATCCCCGAGGTGCTCGCCGGCCTTCAGGCCGACGCCACGCCCGAGCAGCGCCAGGCGGCGGTGCAGGTCATCGCCCAGACGGCCAATATCCCGCAGCCGGAAGCCGAGCAGCGCCTCGCCGAGTTCCAGCAGCGCTACGACCAGGCCGTCGCAGACCTGCGTCAGGCGGCCGATCGGGCGGCGAGCGCGCTGTCGACCGGTGCTTTCGGCGCCTTCGTCGCGCTGCTTCTCGGCCTGATCGTCGGCGCGATCGGCGGCGTCGTCGGCCGGCCGAAGACGGTGCCGGTCGCGACCGCCCGCGCGACGGTCTGACGCTTCTTCGGCGGGCGACGAGCGCCCGTAGCTGATCGATGAAAGAAGGGGCCCCGCCGCGCATCGTCGCGGCGGGGCCCTGCGTCATCAGGCGTCGTATTTCGAGCACAGTTCTCGGCGCAACAGGATAGGACATTGAGGCGGCTTCGGATGTCGAGCATCCACGCCTGCATCCCGTGTCGATCCAACCCCGAGGACCGCCAGCTTATGCGTCGATTTTCCGCATTCGCGATCGCCCGCGAAGCCTTCCGAGGCTATTCCGGCTGGGGCGAGCAGTGGGCCTCGCCCGAGCCGAAGAGCTACTACGACGTCGTGATCGTGGGCGCCGGCGGCCACGGGCTGGCGACGGCCTACTACCTCGCCAAGGAGCACGGGATCACCAACGTCGCGGTGATCGAGAAGGGGTGGCTGGGCGGCGGAAACACCGGCCGCAACACGACGATCATCCGCTCAAACTACCTCTACGACGAGTCGGCCGGGCTCTATGACCACGCGGTGAAGCTGTGGGAGGGTCTGTCCCAGGACCTCAACTACAACGTCATGTACTCGCCGCGCGGCGTCCTGATGATCCAGCACAACGTCCACGACGTGCAGGTCTCCAAGCGCCACATCCATTCGAACCGCCTCAACGGCGTCGACAACGAGTGGCTGACGCCGGAGGAGTGCAAGGCGTACTGCCCGCCGCTGAACATTTCCAAGGACGCGCGCTTTCCCGTGGTGGGCGGCGCGCTGCAGCGCCGCGGCGGCACGGCGCGCCACGATGCGGTGGCCTGGGGGTACGCCCGCGCGGCGAGCGCGCGCGGCGTCCACATCCTCCAGAACACCACGGTCACCGGCATCCGCCGCGGCGCCGACGGCGCCATCCGCGGCGTCGAGACGAGCCGCGGCTTCATCGGCGCGGGCAAGGTCGGGGTGGTGGCCGCGGGCAATACCTCCGTCGTCATGGAGATGGCGGGCGTGCGCATGCCGCTCGAAAGCTTCCCGCTCCAGGCGCTGGTGTCCGAGCCGGTGAAGCCCTGCTTCCCGTGCGTCGTCATGTCGAACACGGTTCACGCCTACATCTCGCAGTCCGACAAGGGCGAGCTCGTCATCGGCGCGGGCACGGACCAGTATCCGTCCTATTCGCAGACCGGCAGCCTCCACATCCTCAACCACACGCTCGACGCCATCTGCGAGATGTTCCCGATGTTCCGGCGCATGCGGATGCTCCGATCCTGGGGCGGCATCGTGGACGTCACGCCCGACCGCTCGCCGATCCTGTCGAAGACGCCGGTCGCCGGGCTCTACGTCAACTGCGGCTGGGGCACGGGCGGCTTCAAGGCGACGCCCGGCTCGGGCCACGTCTTCGCCCACACCATCGCCCGGGACGAGCCGCACCGCCTCAACGCGGCCTTCACGCTCGACCGCTTCCGGACGGGGCGCTTCATCGACGAAGCGGCCGCGGCTGCGGTGGCGCATTAACCGATTCGTTCGAAACGCGAAGTCCTTCATCTCCGACGCGAGATTGTCGCCCGATGCTGTTGATTCATTGTCCTTATTGCGAGGAAGCGCGGCCGGAGCTGGAGTTCCGCCACGCCGGCGAGGCGCACGTCTCCCGCCCCGCCGCGACCGAGACGCTCGACGACGAGGCGGTCGCCGAGAGCCTCTACATCCGCACCAACAATCGCGGGATCGTGCTGGAGCGCTGGCGCCACATCCACGGCTGCGGTCGCTTCTTCAACGCCGCACGCCATTCCGTGACCGACAAGTTCTACGCCTTCTACAAGGCGGGTGAAGCCGCGCCCGCCATCGACGAGGGCGCCGATTGGTCTCCGGCGCTTTTCGGCGCGGGCGCCAATCCGGGCGTCGCACCGAAGCTCGGCGCGACCGGAGCGCCGGACGAGCCGGCCGCAGGCGACGGGGAGAGCGCCCGATGAAGACGCATCGCATCGCCTCGCGCGGGCGCCTCGGCGAGCGCCGCATCCGCTTCACCTTCGACAACAACGCCTATGAGGGGCTGGAGGGCGACACGCTCGCCTCGGCGCTGCTCGCCAACGGCATCCACCTGACGGGCCGCTCGTTCAAGTACCACCGGCCGCGCGGCATTCTGGGCGCGGGCTCCGAGGAGCCGAGCGCGCTGGTCCAGGTGCGGCGCGATTCGGCGCGTCGCCAGCCCAACATCCGCGCGACGCAGCAGCCGCTCTACCAGGGGCTCGACGCCGTCAGCCAGAACCGCTGGCCGACGCTCGACTTCGACGTCGGCGCGGTGAACTCGCTGTTCGGACGCTTCCTGACGGCCGGCTTCTACTACAAGACTTTCATGTGGCCGAAGAGCTTCTGGGCCAAGGTCTACGAGCCGAACATCCGCGCGGCGGCCGGCCTCGGCTCGGCGCCGGACGAGGCCGATCCCGACATCTACGCCAACCGCTTCGTCCACTGCGACGTGCTCGTCGTCGGCGGCGGGCCGGCGGGCCTCACCGCGGCGCTCTCGGCCGCCCAGAGCGGCGCCGAGGTCATCCTCTGCGACGAGAACGAGCGCTTCGGCGGTTGGCTGCGGGTCGAGAGCGACACGGCGCTGGTCGGCGGCAAGCCCGGCATGCGCTGGGTGGACGAGACGGTGGCGCGGCTGGCCGCCATGCCGAACGTCCGCCTCCTGCCGCGCACGCAGGGCTTCGGCTACTACGCGCAGAACATGGTGGCGCTCGGCGAGAAGCTCACCGAGCACGAGGCGACACCCGCCGCCGACGCCCCGCGCGAGCGGCAGTGGCAGGTGCGCGCCGACAAGGTGATCCTCGCCTGCGGCGCCATCGAGCGTCCGCTGGTGTTTCCCGACAACGACCGGCCGGGCGTGATGCTGGCGAGCGCCGGGCGGCAGTACCTCAACGAGTACGGCGTCACTGTGGGCCGGCGCGTCTGCGTTTTCACCGCGCACGACGCCGCCTACTTCGCCGCGCTCGACCTTAAAAGCGCGGGCGTCGACGTTCCCGCGATCGTCGACCTGCGCGAGGAGCCGGAGACGGCGCCCGTGCGGGAGGCCCGCGCGGCGGGCATCGAGGTGCTGACGGGCTACGGCGTCAAGGCTGTGAAGGGCGGCAAGCGCGTGCGCGGCATCGTCCTCGAAGAGCTGCGCACCGGCGGCGACAATCGCGGCATCGAGTGCGACGCGCTCCTGATGTCCGGCGGCTTCACGCCGTCCGTCCACCTCTTCTCGCAGTCGCGCGGCGGCCTGACCTTCGCCCCCGAGCTCCAGTCCTTCGTGCCGGGCAAGTCGGCGCAGACCTGCGTCGTGGTCGGCGCCGGCAACGGCACCTTCGACCTCGCTGCGGCGCTTGCCGAGGCGCAGGCGGCCGGGGGCGGGCAGGGCGCCGTGCCCTCCGTCGCGGGCCTCGCGCCGCATGGCGGCGGCATCGCGGGCGCGACGCCGGCGGTGAAGCGGCCGGGCGCTGGCAAGGCCTTCGTGGACTGGCAGAACGACGTCACCGCCAAGGACATCGGGCTCGCGGTCGCCGAGGGCTTCCGTTCGGTGGAGCACATCAAGCGCTTCACCACCAACGGCATGGCGACCGACCAGGGCAAGACGTCCAACATCAACGGCCTCGGCATCGCCGCCGAGACGCTCGGCCGCTCGATGCCCGAGGTCGGCCTCACCACCTTCCGCGCGCCCTTCACGCCGATCACCTTCGGCACCATCGCGGGCCGCGCAAAGGGCGCGCTCTTCGACCCCGTGCGCCGCACGCCGATCCACGACAGCGCCGCGGCGGAAGGCGCGGTGTTCGAGGATGTCGGCCAGTGGAAGCGCGCCTGGTACTTCCCGAAGAACGAATCGATGGACGAGGCGGTCCTGCGCGAGTGCCGCGCCGTGCGCGAGGCCGGCGGCCTCTTCGACGCCTCGACGCTCGGCAAGATCGAGGTGACGGGAAAGGACGCCGCGAAGTTCCTCGACCTGATCTACGCCACGCCGCTCTCCAACCTCGCGGTCGGGCGTTGCCGATACGTGATCCTGCTTTCGGAAGCCGGCTTCGTCATCGACGACGGCATCGCCGCGCGGATCGACGAGAATCGCTGGCACGTGACGACGACGACGGGCGGGGCGCCGCGCGTCCTTAACATGATGGAGGACTATCGTCAGACCGAATTCCCCGAGCTCGACGTGTGGCTCACCTCGATCACCGAGGAATGGGGCACGATCGCGGTGCAGGGCCCGCGGGCGCGCGAGCTCGTCGCGCCCTTCGTGGAAGGCCTCGACATCTCGGCCGCCGCCATGCCGCACATGTCGGTCGGCATGGCCACCGTCATGGGCCTGCCCTGCCGCTTCTTCCGCGTGTCCTTCACCGGCGAGACCGGCTTCGAGCTGAACCTGCCGGCGGACGGCGTGCGCGCCGTCTGGGA
>CANJKV010000101.1 GCA_947474855.1 Aurantimonadaceae bacterium
ACCATGCTGCCGACCGGGTCGCCCGCCTCGTTCAGGAAGGGGCCGGCGAAGGCGAGGCCCTCGCCGAGGCTGGCGAGGTAGTCGAGATGGGCGGCGCGCGTGTCCTTGCGCAGCGCCAGGGCGCCGGGCCTGTCGTCGCAGAGAAGGGCGAAGAGCATCGAAGGGTCCTTTGAGGCTGGCGGAGAAGATCAGTCGGTTTCGCGCTTCAGCGGCCGGGCGAGAAGCGCGCGCGCCGCCTCGTCGACGGTGAGGCGGTTGTCGAGGATCGCCGCGACCGTTTCGACGATCGGCGCCTCGATGCCGGCCTCGCGGGCGAGGCGGGCGGCGATGCCGGCGGAATAAACGCCCTCGGCGAGCTTCAGCCCGGACAGGTCGTCGCCGCGCCCGAGCGCTGCGCCGTACGCGAAGTTGCGCGATTGCGGCCCGGAGCAGGTGAGAACGAGGTCGCCGAGGCCCGACAGGCCCATCAGCGTTTCCGGCCGCCCACCGAGCGCCTGACCGAGGCGGCGCAGCTCGTTAAGCCCGCGCGTGACGATCGCGGCGAGCGCCGAGGCGCCGAGGCCGCGGCCCGACACGATGCCGGCGGCGAGCGCCAGAACGTTCTTCAAGGCGCCGCCCGCCTCGACGCCGCGGATGTCGGCGGAGGCGTAGCAGCGGAATCCCTCGGCCGAGAGCCATCGCGCCGCCTCGTCGGCGAGCGGCTCGCTGCCTGCCGCGACGGTCACGGCGGTCGGCAGGCCACGCGCGACGTCGTCGGCGAAGCTCGGACCGGACAGGACCGCCACCCGCGCATCCGGCAGCTCCTCGGCGACGATGTCGGAGGCGAAGCGGCCGGTCTCGCGCTCGATGCCCTTGGAGCAGACCACCGCGAGCACGCCGGGAACAAGGCTCGCATCGCGGGCCCCGCGAAGGGCGGCGCGCAGCGCCTGCGCCGGAACGACGAGGAGGAGGATGCCGGCCGAGGCCGCAGAAGCTGTGAACGCGCCGGAGACCGCGAGGTCGGGCGACAAGCGGATGCCGGGCAGGTAGCGCTCGTTCGCCTGTGCCTTGGCGATGTGCGCCGCGGCCGCGCCGTCGCGCGCGACGAGCGTCACCGTTCGGCCGTCGCGGGCGTAGAGGTTGGCGAGCGCCGTGCCCCAGGCGCCGGCGCCGAGAACGGCGATCGAGGGGGAGGACGCCGCGTCGCTCATGCCTTGGCTCCGCGCTTGCCCGAGCCGACGAGGGGCGCGGCGGCGGCATCGAGCGGCCAGCGCGAGCGCACCGCGACGTCGAGCGGATCCGTCATCCCGGCCTCCAGCCGTTCCAGCCCGGCATAGGCGATCATCGCGCCGTTGTCGGTGCACAGCGACAGCGGCGGGGCGACCAGCCGCATGCCGGCGCGTGCCGCCTCGGCCTCCAGGCTCGCGCGGATCGAGCGGTTCGCCGCGACGCCGCCGGCGACCGCGATGACGGGCTCGGCAAGGTCCGGAAAGGCCTCGCGGAAGCGGCGACAGGCGCGGCCGACCCGATCTGCGAGGACGTCGACGGCGGCGGCCTGGAAGCTCGCGCAAAGGTCGGAAACGTCCCGCTCGATCAAGGGCGAGGCCGCGCTCGCCGCCTGACGCAGCGCCGTCTTGAGTCCGGAGAACGAGAAGTCGAGCCGCGCTTCGCCCTTCAGCGGGCGGGGCAGGGGAAAGCGGCGCGGATCGCCTCCTTCGGCCGCCCGCTCCACGTTGGGGCCGCCGGGATGGGGCAGCGACAGGAGCTTGGCCGCCTTGTCGAAGGCTTCCCCCAGCGCGTCGTCGATCGTTGTGCCCCAGCGGTGATAGCGCCCGAGCCCCTCGACGAGGAGGATCTGCGTGTGGCCGCCCGAGACGAGAAGCAGAAGAAAGGGATAGTCGACGGCGTCGGTCAGCCGGGGCGTCAGCGCATGGCCTTCGAGGTGGTTGACGCCGACAAAGGGGCGGCCGAGCCCCAGCGCCATCGCCTTGCCCGCGCAAGCGCCGACGAGGAGGCCGCCGACGAGGCCGGGCCCGATCGTCGCGGCAATGGCCGAAAGATCTTTGGGGGCGATGCCGGCCTCGCTGAGCGCCGCCGCGACGATCGCGTCGATCGCCTCGACGTGGGCGCGGGCGGCGAGCTCGGGCACGACGCCGCCATAGGCTGCGTGCTCGTCGACCTGCGAGCGCACGACGTTCGACAGGATGCGCGCGCGGCCCGCCGCGTCCCGGCCGATCACGGCCGCGGCGGTCTCGTCGCAGCTCGTCTCGATGCCGAGGATGAGGGTGTCCGTCACGGGCGGGCTCGAACTCGAAGAAGTCGTCGGTGTGATGGGGCGGACATAGCGAGCCGCGCCGCGCCGCGCCAGTCCGCCCGAGCCCGGCCGGCAGAAATCCGGCCCTTGCGGGTTTCGTCGGACGCCGCGGGGGATTAGATGGGCGGTCACGGCACGCGCACGAGAAAGGCAGGCCCGCCACGATGGCCGAAGGATCGTCCGACCTCATCCGCATCGGCACGCGCGGCAGTCGCCTCGCGCTCGCCCAGGCCCACGAGGTGCGCGACCGCCTCGCCCGCGCCCACGGCTTGAGCGATGCGGACTTCGAGATCGTCGTGATGTCGACGGCCGGCGACCGCATCCAGGACCGGCCGCTCTCCGAGGTCGGCGGCAAGGGCCTCTTCACCCGCGAGATCGAGGACGCGCTTCTGACGAACCGCATCGACCTCGCCGTTCATTCGGCCAAGGACGTCGCGACCATCCTGCCGGACGGGCTCGTCCTGTCCGCCTTCCTGCCGCGCGAGGACGTGCGCGACGTGTTCGTCGGGCGCACCGCGCGCCGCCTCGCCGACCTGCCTCACGGCGCCGTCGTCGGCTCGGCCTCGCTGCGGCGCCAGGCGCAGGTAAAGCGCCTGCGCCCGGATCTGAAGCTCGTGATCTTCCGCGGCAACGTCCAGACGCGCCTCGCCAAGCTCGAGGCCGGGGAGGTCGACGGCACGCTTCTGGCGCTCGCCGGCCTCAACCGGCTGGGCCTTGCCGAGGTCGCGACGGAGATCCTCGACACTGCCGACTTTCCCTCCGCGCCCGGCCAGGGCGCCATCGCCGTCGAGAGCCGGGCGGGCGACGTCCGGACCGCAGCGCTCGTCGCCCCGATCCACCACGCGGAAACGGGCACGGCGCTGACGGCCGAGCGCGCCTTCCTCGCGGCGCTCGACGGCTCCTGCCGCACGCCGATCGCCGCCCATGTCCGCCTCGACGGAGCCGGCCGGCTCGACTTCCGCGGCTTGATCCTGACGCCCGACGGCGCGACCGTCTTCGAGACGCGGGAGGAAGGCCCGGCGGCGGCGGCCGAGGCGATCGGGCGCCGCGCCGGCGAGAGCCTCCTCGCCGAGGCCGGGCCGGACTTCTTCGCCGGATGGGCGGCCGGCGCGATCCGGCCGATCTGAACGATCGTGGGCGCGACCGTTCTCGTGCTGCGCGAGGAAGACAGCGCCCGGCGCACCGCCGACCTCCTGCGTCGGCGCGGCCACGCGCCCGTGTGCCTGCCGCTGGAGCGGATCGAGGCGACCGGCGAGCCGCCGCCGCCGCCGCCGGGGGCATGGAGCGGCTTCTGCATCACCAGCGGCCACGCGGTGGCGCCGCTGGCCGCGCGCTTCGCCTCGGACCCGCGTCCCGTCTTCGCCGTCGGCGAGGCGAGCGCGAGGGCCGCGCTGGATGCGGGCTTCCCGGCCGTTCTCGCCGGACGCGGTGCGGCGGAGGATCTCGGCGCCGAGGTTCTCGCGCATATCGGCGCGGGAGCCGGGCCGCTCCTCTACGCCGCCGGCGAGCCGCGCACCGGCACGCTGGAAGCGGGCCTTCGCGCCGTCGGCCTCGGCTTTCGCGCGTGGGAGGTATACCGGACGGTCGCGCTCGAACCCGGAGCCGAGGCCTTCGCCACCTCGGGAGGCGCGCGGGCGAACGCGGTCCTCGTCCTCTCCGTCGGACAGGCCACCGGCCTCCTGCGCCTGTTTCATCGCCTGCCCGGCACCGATCCCGGCGGCTTGCTCTTTCTGTGCCTGTCTCCCCGCATCGCCGCCGCGCTCGGGCCGCTCGGCGCGGGCCGGACGCGCGTTCCGGCCGCGCCCCGGCTCGAAGCACTTCTCGACCTCCTCGATGCTTGAGCGCGACCGTCCCGTTCGCACCTGTTCAAGGCGCTCCTCAGGCTCTAGTTCTGGGGTCCTGCGGCGCGGCGGCGGCGTGCGAACGTTCTGCGATTCGCGCACCGCCGCGTCGAACCGACCCATCCGAGCGCGGCTTCGCTTGAACAACGGGAGGACTCCGGGATGAACGATCGAGAGCGCCGCTCCCGGCCCAAGCGCACGCCCGCGACGATCGACCTCGTAGCGGAGAAGAAGGATCCCGTGGCGAAGACACCGGAACAAAAGTCGGGCGGCGCCGAAGGCGCGGGCCGAGGCACGGCAGGCCCGTCCAAGCCGGCCGATGATCGGTCGGCAAGCGCCGTGAAGTACAGCTCCGCCACGATCGGCGACGCGAAGTCCGGCAGCGCGCCCGCCGCGCCGCAGACTCCCGCCCCGACATCGGCGTCAGCCGCCAAGCCGGCGGCACCGGCCAAGCCGGGTGCGGCTCCCGCCTCGCCGCCCGCCTCCGCGCAGAAGGCGAGCCCGCAGGCAGCTTTCGCCGCCGAGGAAGGGCTGAGCCCGTCGTCCAAGCCGGCGGCGCCTGCCGCCACCGGTTCGTCATCCGCGACCGCGAAGCCCGCTGCGCCCGCCGCTGCCGGCGCATCCGGCGCCAAGCCCGGTTCCACATCCGCTCCGGCGTCGGCGGCCGCTTCTGCGACCTCGTCGGCGGCCGGCGCTTCCGGCCCCGCGACGAAGGCGGGCGAGCTGCGTGCCGGCAAGCCGTCCGGTGCCGCCACCGGGGCTCCGGCCGCGACCGGCACCGGCGCGGGTGCAGCCGCCGCGGTCGCCGCCGCGGGTGCGGCGACGAGGCCGGGCCTGTCGCTCGAAACGGCACGCTCCGGCTCGGCCGGCGGCGCCGCCATGGCCGCGCCCGGCACATCCTCGTCGTCGGCATCGCCGGCATCGCCGACGTCGTCCGCGGCCGGACCGACGAGCGGGGCGGCCAAGCCCGCCGCCGCCGCGCCGCGTCCGGCCTCGACGCCCGCTTCCGCATCCACCCCGAGCCACGGCCATTCGCACGCGCATGATCACGGCTCCGGCGGCGGTTTCGGACGGGCGCTCGCCGGCGGCGTCATCGGCGCGGTTCTCGCGCTCGGCGGCGCGGCCGCCCTTCAATATGCCGGCCTCCTGCCGGCCGTCGCGCCCCAGGCCTCGAGCCAGGCACCGACCGATGCCGGCGACACTGCGGGCCCTTCGCCCCAGGCGCTCGCCGACCAGATCGAGCAGCTGCGCGGCCAGATCGCCAGCATCGAGGCGGCGGGCACCGGCGGAGCGCCGCAGCCCGCGGCGCAGCCGGCGGTCGATCCCGCGCAGCTGACCGCGCTCGATCAGCGCCTCGCCGCGCTGGAAACAAGCGCCAATGTCGGCCCGGAGGCGCGCAGCGCCGCCGAGGCGGCGAGCCAGGCCGCGGCCGCGGCCCAGACCACCGCCACAGAAGCGCGCGACGCGGCCGGCGCCGCGCAGCGCCAGGCGGAGACGGCGCAGGGCGCCGCCGAGGCCGCGCAAGGGGCGGCGACGGAGGCGGGCAACACCGCCCGCGCCGCGCAGGAACTCGCCAACGCCACGG
The DNA here is from genome assembly GCA_947474855.1 of Aurantimonadaceae bacterium. Lineage (GTDB taxonomy): Bacteria > Pseudomonadota > Alphaproteobacteria > Rhizobiales > Rhizobiaceae > Antarcticirhabdus. The sequence continues at coordinate 5,720 of CANJKV010000101.1, forward strand.
CAGGCGCGGTGCGCAACGCCCAGGATGCGGCCAACAACGCCGGCGCGAGCGCCGGCCGTGCCCAGGAAGCGGCCGAGGCCGCGCGGGAGGACGCGACGAGCGCGATCGCCGGGCTCGAAACGCGTGTCGCCGCCGTCGAAGAAAGCAATCGCGAGGCCGGCGTCGCGCTGGCCGCCGCAGGCCTCAAGGCCGCCGTCGACCGCGGCGGCCCCTTCATGAGCGAGCTCGAAACCTTCGCCCGCACGGGCGGGGAGGGGGCGTCCGCCGCCACCGACCGCCTTCGGGGCTTCGCTGCCGACGGCGTGCCTTCGGCGCAGGCGCTCGCCGCCCGCTGGCCGGAGGTGGAGCGCGCGATCCTCGCCTCCGAAGCACCGCCGCCGAGCACGGCACCGGTTTCCGAGCAAATCTTCTCCGGCCTCCAGGGCCTCGTCTCCGTGCGGCCCTCGGGCGCCGCGCCGGCCGGAGAAACCGGCCTTGCCGCCAGCACGTCGCGGCTCAGCGCGGCCGTCGAGGCCGGCAACTGGCAGGGCTGGCTCACCGAATGGCAGTCGCTGCCCGAGGCCGCCAAGCAGGCTTCGAGCGACTACCAGCGCGAGGTCGAAGCGCGCGTCGCCGCCGACGAGGTGGTCGGCAACGCGCTCGGCAGCGTCCTCGGGGGCGATGGCGCGGCTCCGGCTGCGCCCGCCGCCGGCCAACAGGGTTGAGGACACCACACGATGCTCCGGATCCTCTCCTTCTTCCTGCTCGTCCTCGTCGGCGCGCTCGTCTTCTCCTGGCTCGCCGACAATCCCGGCACGGTGTCGCTGAACTGGCTCGGCAGCGAGGTCCAGACCAGCGTCACGGTGTTCATCATCGTGCTCGCCCTCTTCGTTCTCGCCGTGCTTCTCGCGGTCTGGCTGATCGGGCTCCTGTTCAAGACGCCCGGCTCGGTCGGCTCGTGGTGGAGCGGTCGAAAGCGTGACCGCGGCTACGCGGCGCTGAGCCAGGGCATCATCGCGGCCGGCGCCGGCGACGCCGTGCTCGCCCGGCGCATGGCGAAGCGCTCCGAGAAGTTCCTCGGCGCGCGCCGCGAGCCGCTGGTGCGCTTCCTCGACGCGCAGACCGCGATGATCGAGGGCGACCACGCCCGCGCCCGCTCGGCCTTCGAGCAGATGGAGCGCGACCCCGAGACGCGCCTGCTGGCGCTGCGCGGCCTCTACCTCGAAGCCGAGCGCACCGGCGACTCGACCGCGGCCCGCTACTATGCCGAGCGCGCCGCGCGCGTCGCCCCGCAGCTTCCCTGGGCGGGCGGCGCGGTGCTGGAGGCCAAGTCCGTCGAAGGCGACTACGAGGGCGCGCTCGCGATCCTCGAAGCCCGCCGCGAAGCGCGCCTCGTCGATCGCAACGAGTCCAAGCGCATGCGCGCCGTGCTCCTCACCGGCAAGGCAATGGACCTCGCCGAGAAGGATCCGGCCGCCGCCAAGACCGCGGCGGTGGAGGCGACCAAGCTCGCGCCGGACCTCGTGCCGGCCGCGATCGCCGCGGCGCGGGCGATGTTCCGGCTGGGCGACCTGCGCGGCGGCTCGAAGATCCTGGAAACGGCCTGGACCAACTCGGCCCATCCCGAGATCGCCGACACCTACGTGAACGCCCGCCCCGGCGACAGCGTCGCCGACCGCATCAAGCGCGCCGAGCGGCTGCGCGACCTCAAGCCCGGCAACGTCGAGAGCCACATGGCGCTTGCCCACGCCGCGCTCGACGCGCGCGACTTCGCGCTCGCCCGGCGCGAGGCGCTCGCCGCCGTCGCCGCCGAGCCGCGACAGAGCGGCTATCTCCTTCTCGCCGACATCGAGGAAGAGGAAACGGGGCAGATCGGGCGCGTGCGCGAATGGCTCGCCCGCGCGATCCGTGCTCCGCGCGATCCCGTCTGGATGGCCGACGGCTACGTCGCCGAGCACTGGGCGCCCGTCTCGCCGGTCACCGGCCGGCTCGATGCCTTCCAGTGGAAGGTGCCCCCGGAGCGGCCGAGCGGCGCGCTCGGCCCGGTGATCGAGAACGCGCCCGGCGACGAAGCCAGGACGGTGGGTGGCGCGATCGCGCACGAGGCCGCCCCGGCTGCCGGCACGGGCGCTTCCGCTGGCACCAACGGCGCGACCAAGGTGGCCGTGCCCGCGCCCGACGCGCCGGATGCCAAGGCGGGCAAGCCCGCCGTCGAGGCGACGGCAGCCACCCGCACGGGAGCCGCAGCCTCGGTCCCCGCCGGCGAGCCCGCCCCAGCGCGCGCCTGACGGCGAGGGTCGAGCCGGCGCGGCCGATCGCTGAGCGATCTCCCCGCTCGGGGAGATCGGACGCGCCCGATGATCGGCGGGCGCGTCGCCGTCGCAGGTTTTTGCATTGCGGCGAGACTTGCGGCAGAACCAGGGAGTGGGAACAAACGTTTCCCGCCCACCTGTTCCACCCGTCATGTTTCGGATCGACCGATGTTTGAGGCCGTCAAGGAGTTCCTGCGCACGCTGAGCGGCGAGGAGGGCGCCCGCGGCTTCGGCCGCGACGGCAACGACGATCCGCGCGTGGCGGCCGCCGCGCTGCTCCACCACGTCGCCGAGGCGGACGGCGTCGTGTCCGGACCTGAGCGCGCCCGCCTCAAGCGGATGCTCGCGGAGGCGTACGGCCTCAGCGACAGCGAGGCCGCGGCCATGACCGCCGCTGGCGAGAAGGCCGACGCCGAGGCGGTCGACCTCTACCACTTCACCTCGGTTCTTCTGCGCCGGCTCTCGGCGGAGGAGCGGCTGGCCTTCGTCCAGCTCCTGTGGCGGGTGGCCTATGTCGAGGGCGGCGTCCACGAACTCGAGGACAACATCGTCTGGCGCGTCTGCGAGCTCCTCGGCGTCTCCACGCGTGACCGGATGATCGCCAAGCGCAACGCGGAAGAGCGCGTCCGGGAGCAAAGCGAAGGCGCATGACGGAGTCCTGCTTCGCGCAGCCCGACCACGACGCCGGCGATGTGGCCGCCGATCCCGTGCCCGGTCCGCCCCGCTACAGCCTTGAGGATCCCGGCGAGGATCGGCCGGTCCTCGTGGTGCTGCATCAGGAAAGCTCGACGCCCGGCCGCGTGGGGCAGGTGCTCGCCCGGCACGGCGTTCCGCTCGACATCCGCCGCCCAGTGCTCGGCGATCCCCTGCCCGACACCCTCGACGCGCATCGCGGCGCCGTCGTGTTCGGCGGCCCGCCGAGCGCCAACGATCCCGACGCGCATCTCAGGGCCGAGGTCGACTGGATGGCGGTGCCGCTGAAGGAGAACCGTCCGTTTCTGGGCATCTGCCTCGGCGCGCAGATGCTGGTGAAGCATCTCGGCGGCACGGTGGGCCCGCGCCCCGACGGCCTCGTCGAGGTCGGCTACTATCCGATCCGCGCGACCGTGGCGGGGCGTCGCCTCGTGCCGCATTGGCCGGAGATGGTGTATCAGTGGCACCGCGAAGGCTTCGACCTGCCGCGCGGGGCGACGCTTCTCGCCGAAGGCGACTGGTACCCGAACCAGGCCTTCGCCTATGGCGACAACGCCTTCGGCATCCAGTTCCATGCCGAGCTGACGCTCGCCATGATGCACCGGTGGACCGTGCGCGGCCACGAGCGGCTGACGCTTCCGGGCGCGCAGGGGCGGCGCCGGCATTTCGACGGCCGCGCCGTCTACGACGCGCCGGTGCTGCGCTGGCTGGAGGACATTCTCGCGCGCATCTTCGGGCGACGCGTGTCGTGACCCGCCGCGTCACCACGGTCGGCTTCGACGCTGACGACACGCTCTGGGAGAACCAGACGCATTTCGACGCCGCCGAGGAGCGCTTCGTCGCGGCGCTGGAGCGGCACGCGCCGGCCGAACTCGTCGCGGCGCGCCTCCACGCGGCCGAGCGGCGCAACCTGCCGCTCTACGGCTTCGGGGTGAAGGGCTTCATCCTGTCGATGATCGAGACGGCGGTGGAGATCCTCGGCGAGCGCACGCCCCACGCGCTGGTCGCCGAACTTCTCGCCACGGGCCGCTCGATGCTCGACCATCCCGTCGAACTCCTGCCGCACGCCCGCGAGGCGGTGGAGGCGCTGCGGGGCACCGGGGGCGTGCGTCTCCTTCTCGTCACCAAGGGCGACCTTTTCCACCAGGAGCGCAAGCTCGAAGCCTCCGGCCTCTCCGACCTGTTCGACGGCGTCGAGATCGTCAGCGACAAGACGGCGCGCACCTATGCCCGCATCTTCGCCGCTCACGGCGACGGAGCGGAGCGCGCCCTCATGGTCGGCAACTCGCTGAAGTCCGACGTCCTTCCTGCGCTCGAGGCCGGCGCCTTCGCCGTCCACGTGCCGCACGAGCGGCTCTGGGCCCTCGAGGCGGCCGAGGAGCCGACCGGACACGCCCGCTTCCGGCTCATTCCCGATCTCGGCCACCTGCCCGGCATCCTCGCCGAGATCGGCTGACCCCCTTATTCCGGCGCAGCGAGCCGCCGGACGCGGCGCAGCTGCGGGAACATCCAGGCCCAGAGCCCGGCGACGCCCATCGTCAGCGCGCCGCCCACCGCCACGGCCGGCACCGCGCCGATAAAGAAGGCCATGACGCCGGCGCGGAACTCGCCGAGCTCGTTGGACGCCCCGACGAAGAGGAGGTTGACGGCGTTCACCCGCCCGCGCACCTCGTCCGGCGTCCAGAGCTGGATCAGCGTTTCGCGCACGTAGACCGAGATCATGTCCGTCGCGCCCATCAGCGCCAGAGCGAGGATCGACAGCCAGGGCGCGGTCGACAGGCCGAACAGCACGGTGAAGGCGCCGAACAGCGCGACGAAGCCGAACATCACGATCCCCGCATGATCGCGGACCGGATGCGCCGCGAGCCAGGCCGCCATGGCGAGCGAGCCGACGCCGGGCGCTGCGCGCAACAGCCCGAGGCCGAATTCGCCGACATGGAGGACGTCGCGCGCATAGGCCGGAAGCAGCGCCACCGCCCCGCCGAGCAGCACCGCGAAGAGGTCGAGCGTCACCGCGCCGAGCACTACCGGCTGGCGGCGGATGAAGCGGAATCCTGCGGCGACCGTTTCCAGCGTCACCGGCTCGGGCGCGGCGCTCTCGGCCGCGACCTCCGCGTCGCGGGCGGTGCGCCCGATCATCAAGGCGAGGATCGCGCCGGCGACGAACAAGACGAAGCCGGTGGCGTAGGCCGTCTCGGCGGCGTGGCCGTAGAGGAGGCCGCCCGCGACCGGCCCGACGATGGTCGCGATCTGCCAGGAGGACGAGTTCCACGCCACCGCGTTGGCGAGTTCGTCCCGCGTCACGAGGTTGACGACGAGGGACTGCGAGGCCGGGCCGAAGAAGGCCCGGGCGGCGCCGATACCGACGAGCACCGCAAAGACCGGAAGCGGCGAAACGAGACCGTGGATCGTCAGGACAAGGAGCGCCAGGGCGCCGACGCCCTCCAGGGCGCTCGACCCCGCCATGATCAGCCGGCGCGACCAGCGGTCGGCCGCAGCCCCCGTGAACAGGAACAGCGCGAGCGAGGGCAGGAACTGGCAGAGGCCGACGATGCCGAGGTCGAGCGTCGACCGGGTCAGGTCGTAGATCTGCCAGCCCACAGCCGTCACCACGATCTGGACGGCGAAGGAGGAGGCGAAGCGCGCGAGCCAGTAGGCGCGGAAACGGGGATTGCGGAAGGCTGCGAACCGGTCGTCCACCGGCACGGGCGAGGCGCCGCCGCCCGGCGCGGAGCCGGTCCGCTCGTCGATGATGTCGTTCAAGGCGAAGGAACTCCGAAGGATCGGACCGCCGCGGCGCGGCACGGGCGAGGGCGGAGCGGCGAGCAGAGGCGCAGTGCGGGGCGTGGAAGTCAAGACCTGGCGGCGCCTTGGCGGCGCCGGCCAGTCCCGCCGGAGCCGTTTGAACCGTGAACGGCTACAGGTGCGGCGAGGGCGTGTGCCGCGAGCAACCGTTTGTTGGAGGGCCGGTCCGGGCGCGCTTGACCGTTGATCGCCACGACGTGCCAGGAGAATGGCTTTTCCGATCCCGCCGACAGAAGGAAATGCTGTTTCTCTACTGTTGCGATAGAATTATGAAATCCTGTGTCGGCTTTAACGATGCTGACGAGGATGGTCTGAATGACCGCGATTGCCGGACGGGCCGAGACCGACGCTCCCGCGTCGATCGGAGCCTCGAGAGATGCGGAGCCGGGTGCCGGCCTGCGCCTAGCCATGCGCCGCCTCGTGGGCGGCGTGTCGGTGGTGACAACCGGCCGCGGTGACGAGCGCACGGGCGCGACGGTCACCTCGGCCCAGTCGCTGTCGCTCGATCCCGAGACCATGGTGGTCTCGATCAACAAGACCTCCTCCACCTGGCCCGTGATCGCTCGCAGCCGCGCCTTTTGCGTCAACATCCTGGCGGCCGAGCAGCAGGCGGTCGCCGACCGCTTCGCCGGCCGCGGCGGCCTCAAGGGCGCCGCCCGCTATGAGGGGGCGTCCTGGTACGAACTCGTCACCGGTGCGGCGGCGCTTCACGGCGCGCTCGCCGCCATCGACTGCGAGGTCGCGACGATCCTGGAGCACGGCAGTCACGCGCTGATCCTGGGCGCGGTCCGGGCGGTGGTGCTCGGCGAGCCGGGAGCCGCCCTCGTTTATGCCGACGGACGCTACGGCGTCCACGGCTGAGCGGAGCGAGGCCGCGGGCGCGCTTCGATCCCGCGTCTCGCGCGGTCGTCCGATGAAACCGATCGGCGGTCGTCACGCAACGCTCGTGCCATAGGCCGGAAACACCGGCCGCCTAACCCTCCGACCAACAAGGCGAATCCGCACCGTCCAAGCTCGGGCGGGCGAGACGCACGCCAGGGCCGGAGTGTTGCGCAGTGAGTTCCTTTCCGATCGACCCCCATCTGGCGCTCGACCTCGGCGCCAGCGCCGCGCTGCTCGGCGTCGTGGCGCTGGCGCGGCGGCTCCTGGCCGTCCGCATCGCGGCGCGGACGGGGCCTGCGGCAGGCGGCGCGCCGCTTTCGCTGATGCGCCTTCGCCTCGGCTGCGGGCTCGTTCTTCTTCTCGGCTTCGTCCTGATCTGGTTCGACGAGCTCCAGTCGCTGCTCTGGTCGCTGACCGCCGTCGCCGCAGCCTTCGTGATCGCCACGAAGGAGCTGATCCAGTGCGTCACGGGCGCGCTGATGCGGGCGGCCGGCGGCAGCTTCCGCGTCGGCGACGTCGTCGAGATCGACGGCATCTACGGACGGATCGTCGCCCACGGTCTTCTCGCGACGACGGTCGCGGAGATGGAGAAAGGTTCGTCGGGCGGGCGACTGACGGGCCGGCGCGTCGTCGTGCCCAACAGCCGCCTCTTCGCCGCGGACCTGCGCGTTGCCGAGGAAGCGGGCGCGGCGCTCTCGCCGCTCAGCTTCCACCTCGTGATCGACCCGCACGTCTCGACCCAGAGGACCGTCGCCTTCTTGGAAGCCGCGCTCCAGCGCTTCTGCGAGCCCTTCTCGGCCGCGCGCGAGGCGATCAACGGCGCGCCACCCCTCGTCACCCTCGAAACCACCGAGCTCGGCCGGGTGCGCCTCGACGTGAGTTGCCTCGTGCCGCCCCCGGAGGCCGTCGCCTTCGAGCGCGAGATCAAGATGGAAGTGCTGGAATGGCTCTGGGCGCAGGCGCAGGCGCGCCAGATGCGCCCGCCCGGCGAAGCGCGCTTCGTGGCCGTCAACGACCGCCCGGCGCGGGCGGCCTGAGCCGTCCGCCGTCGCCGCTCACGGCCCGCAGAACGTTCGAACCGGCGGGGCGGCCGTTGGGAGCAGCCGCTCCGCCGGTTCGAGGCGTGGGCGCGGAAGACGGCGGAACCGCCACGCGCTCTTCCGCTCGCTTCGCAGCGTCAGGAGGCCACGGGTCCGGCGGCGGCGCATCCCCCATTCAGGGGAGGCTCGAAACCGCTGGCAAACAAATATTAATCAAACCGGAACTTTTGCCGACGGCCCCTCGTTTGCAACCGATCATCGAGAGGAAGGGGAACGGACTGATGCGGACGTCCGAAATCGTGCGGGCTCTCGAAGCCGGATTGATCACGGCCACCGAAGCGGTGGAACAAGCCATGGCGGACAGCCTCGACGATCTCTACGAAAGGGCCGCGAGCGAGACGCCGACCTGGGGACGGGCGGCGGATCAGGCCCGGTTGCCGCTGCGGCGCTGACGGCCGCAGGCATCAGCCTCCAGCGTCGTCGTAGCGTGCGAGGGCCGCGACTCCGGCTGCGGTGATCTCGTAGCGCCCGCGTTCGATCCGGACGAACCAGCCGTACACGTTACGCTGGAGGATCGCGGCGGCACGCGGGCTCGCGGCGGCGAGGTCGCGCGGGGCGAGCTGCCCTGCGGCCTGCAGCATGCGGGCGCAGGCGATCGCCTCCTGGCGGTAGGCCGTCATCACCGGCACGCGCGAACCTCCGCCGACCGCGGGATCGCCCCGGCGGCGGCGATGCTCGGCGACCAGCCGCGAGCGTCGGCGCGGATCGCGCCGGGGCATCGGCGCGTCGGGGCCGAGAAGAACATGGACCCGGTCCGCAGCGTCGACGCCGAGAAGGCCGAAGCCGAGGCGGCGGCAGAGCCCGCGAAAGCGCGCGTCGCTTTCGCGCCCCTTGCCGCGCGGGCTCAGCCGCGCGGCGAGCCAGACCTCGTCGCAGGCCGCCGCCCGGTCGACGCCCTGGAGAACGAGCTCGAGGTTGAAGGCGCGCTTCAGCTCGCAGATCACGACCACGGGCGGCTCGCCTGTCGAGAGCGCGAGAAGGTCGCAGCCCCCGATTTCACCCTTCACCTCGAAGCCCAGCCCCTCCAGGAAGCGCTTGACCGGCGCGTAGAGGCTGGTTTCGGGCGCCGCGGCAGGCAGGGGTGCCTTCATCCGCCGTCACCTGACTGAAACGTCTGGGCGCAGCGTCGCGCCAGTTCGCCCGTCGTCATGTCCCGTCCGCGACGCACGGCGCGAACGGTGATCGGCGATGCCCTCATCGATCCGGCCGTTTCACCACTTGAAGATCAGCGCGGCGCCGCAGGCGATGAGGGCGAAGCCGGCGAGGTGGTTCCAGCCGAGCGACTCCTTGAGGAACAGGACCGAGAAGCCGGCGAAGACGACGAGGGTGATCACCTCCTGCATCGTCTTCAACTGAGCCGCGGAGTAGACCTCGTGACCGATGCGGTTCGCCGGCACGGCGAGGCAGTACTCCAGGAGCGCGATGCCCCAAGAGACCAGCACCACGATCCAGAGCGGCGCGGTCGGATAGCGCAGATGCCCGTACCAGGCGAAGGTCATGAAGACGTTGGACGCGATCAGCATGACCACGGGCGCGACGTAGGGCGACATGGCGGGTTCTCGAAACGAAGGGGGAAAGGCGATAAAGAGGGGCGGCGCGCCGAGGCGAGCGCCGCCTTCGGGTCAGAGCTGAAGGTCCTGCCAAGGGACGCGGATGGTGCATTCGAGGCCTTCCGGCGCGAAGCGCAGCTCGGCGCCCCCGTCCGGCGCGTAGGACAGGCTGCGCGCGATGACGCTGCGCCCGAAGCCCTTGCGCACCGGCTCCGCGCGGATGCCGGGGCCGCCGCTTTCCCGCCATTCCAGCGTCAGCTCCTCGGCCTCACGATCGAGATGGCCGCTGACCGCGATGCTGCCGCCGAGCGTCGAGAGCGCGCCGTACTTCGTGGCGTTGGTCGCCAGCTCGTGCAGGACGAGGCCGAGAGCGGTGGCCGCGCGCGGCGAAACCCAGATGTCGAGGCCGGTCATGGCAAGGCGGCTGTCGCCGGCCGGGACGTAGGGCGCGAGTTCGGCTGCCACGACGTCGCCGATGAGGAGGTTCGCCCAGGACTTCTCGGCCAGCAGCGTGTGGGTGGCGGCGAGCGCGTGGATGCGCCCGAGAAAGGCGCGGCGGAAGCCCTCCACCGTGTCCTCGGACGAGGCCGTGCGGGTGCAGATCGACACCACCAGCGCCAGCGTGTTCTTCACCCGGTGGTCGAGCTCCTTCATCAGAAGAAGCTGGTGGCGCTCGGCCTCCTTGCGCTGCGTGAGGTCGAC
>CANJKV010000102.1 GCA_947474855.1 Aurantimonadaceae bacterium
ACTTGACCGTTCCCGCGGGCGCCGACAAAGCTGCGATCGAAGCCGAGGCGCTCGCCCTCGACTTCGTCCAGGCCGCGCTCGGCGGCCAAGCGCCCAAGCGCGTCGTCGTGGTACCCGGAAGGATCATCAATGTCGTCGTTTGACCGTTCCCTCCGGCGCGCCTGCGCGGTGCTGGCCTTTGCCGGGCTGGCGCTGGCCGGCTGCACCTCCGGCCCGCTCTACGGCACGAACGGCTTGTCGCCGGACTCCACGCTCGCCTCGGCCGACACCCGCGCCAGGATCCGCGGCCTCGTCGCCATACCGACGCCGGTCGACCGCACGACGCAGCTCGTGCGCAACGCCCTTCTCACCCGCCTCAACGGCGGCGACGCCGCGTCGGGGGCGCCCTACGAGCTGCGCCTCGTCGCCACGGGCACGCAGCGCTCGGCGGTGATCGAGCCGGTCTCCGGGCTGCCCACCGCCGCGATCTACACGATGACGGTGAGCTACCAGCTCGTTCGCCTCTCCGACAACCGGGTCGTCGACGCGGGCTCGCGCTCCTCGCAGGCGCCCTACGACCAGTCGGCCCAGCTCTTCGCCGCCGATCGCGCAGCCACCAATGCCCGCGCGGAAGCGGCCCAGGACGTCGCCAGGAAGGTCGAACTCGCCGTCGCGGCGGCCCTGCGGCGCGTCGTCGGCTGACCGCCCGAGGCGTGGCTGAGCGCAAGGCGGGGGAGGTCGACGCCTTCCTGTCCCGCCCGGACACGAGCTTCCCGATCCTCCTGATCTACGGGCCCGACACCGGGCTCGTGGCGGAGCGCGCGAAAAAGGCGGCGGCCCTGTCCGGCGCCGACCTGTCCGATCCCTTCGCCAGCGTCCTCCTGGAAGCTGCCGAAGTCGAGCGCGAGCCCGGCCGCCTCTTCGACGAGGCGCGGACCGTCTCGCTTTTCGGCGGCCGCCGCCTCGTGCGCGTCAAGGGCGCCAGCGGCTCCGCCAAGGCGCTGGCCGAGGCGGTCGCGGCCCTCGCCGCCGAGCCTCCGCGCGACGCGACGATCGTGATCGAGGCGGGCGACCTCAAGAAGAGCGCGCCGCTGCGCACCGCCGCCGAAAAGGGCCGCGGCGCCATGGCGCTGCCCTGCTACGCCGACGAGGGCCGCTCGCTCGACGGCCTCATCGCCGAGGCGATGAAGGCGGCGAACCTCGTCCTGGAGCCCCAGGCGCGCGACGAGCTGAAGAGCCGACTCGGCGCCGACCGCCTCGCCTCGCGCGGCGAGATCGCCAAGCTCGCCCTCTACGCCCACGGCCAGCCGACGGTGAGCGCGGAGGATGTCGCGGCGATCGTCGGCGACGTGTCCGCCGACACGCTGGACGAGGCGATCGACGCGGCCGCCTCCGGCGAGGTCAAGAAGCTCCCCCACCTCATCGAGCGCCTGACCTCCGCGGGAACGCCGGTGTTCCAGCTCCAGCAGGGCCTTCTGCGGCACTTCCAACAGCTCCAGGCCATGCGCGCCGAGATGGAGCGCTCGAACGACGCGAGCCCCGCCCGCGTGATCGAGAAGCGCCGCCCGCACTTCCGCCGCAAGGCCGCCTTCGAGGCCGCGCTCTCCGCCTGGACGACGCAGAGCCTCGCGGAGGCCCTGTCGCGCATCGAGGCCGACATCCTCCTGTCGCGGCGCGAGTCGGCCCTTGCCCTGACGCTCGCCCACCGCCTCCTCCTCACCATCGCCGTCGACGCCGCCAAGGCACGGAACCGGCGACGCTGAGGCCGGGCGGCGGTCAGGAGGCCAGCGGAGTCAAGGCGCCGGGCGATCGGCGGGGGCTCGCCGCGGCGCTCTCCGCGACGCTCGGCGCGAGATCGAGGCCGCAGACCCGGTTCCGGCCGCCCGCCTTGGCACGATAGAGCGCCGCGTCCGCCCGCGCCGTCGCGGGACCGATATCCGCTTCCGCTTCGTCGACCACGGCCACGCCGATGCTGACCGTCACGGGCAGAAGCGTTCCGCCGGCCGGCACCGGGGTCGCGGAGGCGGCGAGGCGCAGGCGCTCCGCGATCGCCAGCGCCTCGGCGGCGCCGGTCGCCGGCAGCACGGCCAGGAACTCCTCGCCGCCCCAGCGTGCCCCGAGATCGGCCTTGCGCAGTACGCCGGACATAAGGACCGCGAACTGCGCCAGCACTTCGTCGCCCGCCGCGTGGCCCATCCGGTCGTTGACGGCCTTGAAGTGATCGATGTCGGCGAGGAGCACGGCCGATCCCGCGACCGGAATGCGCGACAGCCGGCTCGAGAGGCCCCGGCGGTTGAAGAGCCTGGTGAGGGGATCGCGTTGGGACAGCCGGGCGAGCCGCAGGTTCGACCGCTCGCCAGCCATCGCCAGGTAGGCGAAGTGGATCAGGATGCCGGCGACCTGGTCGATCGCCAGCGAGATCTTCGCCGACTCGATCGACATCATCGGCCTGTCGGTCGCCGTGAGGATGACGACGGACAGGACGAACAGCATGAAGTACACCGAAAAGGCGACGATCGCGAAGTATTGCGACCAGAGGCGATCGCGCGACTGGGCCCTCAGGCACTCGTACAATGAGAGCCACGTCGGCAAGGCGCAGGCGAGGAAGACGAGCGCCAGCGAGATCCGCGGCCCAGGACCGACGGTCATGCCGCAGCCGTAGACGAGCCCGGGCAGCACGGCGAGAGTGACGACCGAGGGCGCGTGCACCGGCAGTTCGTGGAAGCGCCGCAACCCGCTCCAGGACAAAGCGAGGCTCGCCCCGAAGAAGCCGTAAACCAACATCCCGAAAACAGGCGGGAGGATGTCGTCCATCGGCCGGCTGAACATGATCAGCGAGCCGAAGATCGAGCAGATCAGGGCGAACAGCCAGTGGATGATGTAGTCGTCGTTGCGATGACGGATCGTCAGGAGCGCGAAGACGAAGACGTAGCTGATCCGCGACGAGAGCGTCGCGAACTGCAGCGTGTCGAGATCGAGACTCACGTCCGCCCGCCCGCCGGTTCGCGGCCGGAGGCCAGCCGCTCGCCCAGATGACATGATGTCCGGTAAGTCATCGGTAAGCAGCCGTCTCGGACGATCCCAATCAAGCCTCATACAACACAAGGACTGTAAAGGACGGGTATAGACCGAGCGACGATCCGATATATACAAAGCTATACTTACAAATTGATCGCCCGGTCTTCACCGTCCATCTCCCGCTTTCCGGATTTTTCGACATGAGCTCATCCCGGCGCCTCGGCGCGATCCTCTTCCGCGTGGTCACGGTGGTCGCCGGCGGCCTCGCGCCCACGCTCGTCCATGCGCAAGAGCCCGCCACCGGCTTCTCGGCCGGCGACGTCCTCGTCCGGGCCCGGGTCGCGGGCCTCGTTCCGGTCAACCAGCGCTCGAGCATCGATCTCATCGGCGGCCGCGTCGAGAGCCCCGACATGATCCTGCCGGATGCCGACGTCACGTGGTTCATGACCGATAATCTGGCCCTGTCGGGTCAGGCCGGCGTGTCGCGCAGCCGGCCCGAGATCAAGGACTCCCTGGTCGGGGATTTTCCCATCGGCTCGATCTGGTCGGGGGCGGGAACGCTGTCCCTGCAGTACCACTTCCGACCCGAGACGGACTTCAAGCCCTATATCGGCGTGGGCGCGGCGCTCGCCGTGCCCTTCAAGATCGAGCCCGCGGGCGGTCTCGTCCAGGACTTCGAGGTGGACACGATCGGCGGCATGCTGTTTCAGGCGGGCATCGACGCCCACGTGACCGGCAACTGGTACGCCAATGCCGAGGCCAAGATGATGCTGATGCCGACCTACGAGCTGACGACCGACGGCGTGACCGCCGCCGTCAAGCAGGACACGCTGGTCCTGGCGACCGGCGTCGGTTACCGCTTCTGAGCGACGCCGCGCCGGCGGCGGCGCCTCACAAGGGGCGGATGCGCGGCCCGTCGGCGTCCGGCACCCGGCGGCGGGCCTCCTCGATGAGGGCGAGGAGGGCGTCGAGCTCCTCGCGGGACGCGAAGTCGATCCGCAGGCCGCCGGACTGGTTCTTCTTCAGCTTGATGTCGACGGCGAGGCCGAGCGCGTCGGAGAAGCGGCGCACGAGGCGCTCCTGCTCCTCCGTGCGGCTCGGCGCGGCGCGCTTCGGGTTCGAGGGTGCGGTGGGCGCGTCCGGTTCGTCCGCCGAGGGGATCCCCCCGGCTCGGGCGAGTTCCTCGGCCTGTCGCACCGACAGGCCCGCCTCGGCGACGTGCCGGGCGAAGGCGAGGGGATCGTCCTGCGTGACCGCGGCGCGGGCATGGCCGGCCGAGATGGTGCCGGCGACCACCATGTCGCGCACCGCTTCCGGCAGCTTCAGGAGGCGCAGCGTGTTGGCGACATGGGAGCGGCTCTTCCCCAGGATGTCGCCCAGATCCCCTTGCGTGTAGCCGTGCTCGTCGATCAGCATCTGGAAGCCGAGCGCCTCCTCCACCGCGTTGAGGTCGGCGCGCTGGACGTTCTCGATGATGGCGATCTCGAGCGCCTGCCGGTCGTCGATCTCGCGCGTGACCACCGGTACGGACGACAGGCCTGCGATCCGGGCCGCGCGCCAGCGCCGCTCGCCCGCGACGATCTCGAAGCTGCCCGCCTCGCCCGGACGGCTGCGCACGAGCAGCGGCTGGACGAGGCCGTGGGTCTTCAAGGACGCGGCGAGCTCGGCGAGCTCGGCCTCGTCGAAGTGGCGGCGCGGATTGTTCGGGTTCGGGTGGATGCGGTCGAGCGGAACGGTGCGATCGGGCGCGGGCGCGACGGCCGGCTCGCCGTCCTTGGTCGCGAGGCCGATCTTCGGCACGGGAAAGGCGCGCGAGGAGCCGAAGCCGCCGGGGGAGGGGATGCCGCTGGCCGTTCCGGCGGCGCCGCCGATGAGGGAAGCGAGGCCGCGCCCCAGTCTCTGCCTGGATTTCTCGTCGCTCATGTCGTGTCCTTCGGAAGTCTCGTTGCCCGGGGGCGCGGTGTCAGGCGGCGGCGAGGGCCTGCTCGCGCTGGATCACCTCGGAGGCCAGCTTGATGTAGGCCTGGCTGCCCGGGCATTTCATGTCGTAGAGGATCGCCGGCTTGCCGAAGCTCGGGGCCTCGGAAATGCGCACGTTTCTCGGAATCACCGTCTCGTAGACGTGGTCGCCCATGAAGGCGCGCA
The DNA here is from genome assembly GCA_947474855.1 of Aurantimonadaceae bacterium. GTDB lineage: Bacteria > Pseudomonadota > Alphaproteobacteria > Rhizobiales > Rhizobiaceae > Antarcticirhabdus. Next base: position 5,143 of record CANJKV010000102.1, read on the forward strand.
CGTCATTGACGACTTGCGTGGCCAGGTTGTTGCGCCCGTCGAACATGGTGAGAACGATGCCGTGGAGGTCGAGCATCGGGTTGAGGCTGTCGCGCACCTGTTCCACCGTCTGGAGGAGTTGGCTGAGACCTTCGAGCGCGAAGAACTCGCATTGCAGCGGCACGAGCACGGCGTTGGCCGCCGCCATGGCGTTGACGGTGAGGAGGTTCAGCGAGGGCGGGCAGTCGACCAGCACGAAGTCGAAGCGGGCCTCCTCCACCTGGTGGAAGTGGATCGCGTCGCGAAGGCGATAGGCCCGGCCCGCCGCGCCCGACATTTCGGCCTCGACGCCGAGAAGGTCGAGCGTCGAGGGGATCAGCGACAGGTTCGGCACGGCCGTCGCGATGCATGCCTCGGTGATCGAGGCCTGTTCCATCAGGACGTCGTAGGAGGACAGCTCGCGGTCGTTGCGCTCGACACCCAGGCCCGTCGAGGCGTTGCCCTGCGGGTCGAGGTCGATCACCAGCGTCTGGCGCCCCACCGCCGCGAGCGCGGTGGCGAGGTTGATCGCCGTCGTCGTCTTGCCGACGCCGCCCTTCTGATTGGCGATGGTGATGACCCGCATTCGCTTGCCGCTGCCCGCGTCGTCGCGCATGGATTCTTAGCCTCGTTCGCCGGCCGCCGGGTCCGCCACCCGGCCGGTTCCGCCGTCACATTGCACTGTCGCGCGCGAGGCTTGCGCCGCGCGCGCCGGATTGTCTCGGAAGCGGCCTTTTTCTAGAGCCGCGCGACGTTTCGGATCTCGAGGATCGCGGCGTCCTCGCCACCCGTCGTTGACGGATGCTTTACCATGTCGAACCGCCATTGGGCAGACGCTTGCGCGATCTCCGCCTCGAAGCTTTCGCCCTTCGGAAAGAAACAGGCGGCATTCCGGGCGAGATGGGGCGCGACGAAGCCGAGAAGCACGTCGAGCGAAGCGAGGGCCCGGGCGCTGATCGCCTCGGCGCCGGCGATCACGGCTCCCGCCTCCTCGATGCGGATCGCATGGACGGCGACGGGCAGGCCGAGCTCGCGCGCCGCCTCGCGCAGAAAGGCGGCCTTCTTGTTGTTGCTCTCGACGAGATCGACGCGCGCGCCCTCGCGGGTCGTGTTGCAGATGGCGAGAACGAGGCCCGGCAGGCCGCCGCCCGAGCCGATGTCGGTCCAGCGAAGCGGGCCGGGCGCTACCGCGTGGAGCGCCAGGGAGTCGCCGATGTGGCGCGTCCACAGGTGCGGCAGGCTGGCGGGCGAGACGAGGTTGATCGCCGCCTGCCAGCGCTGGAGAAGGGCCGCGTAGGCGTCGAGCTTCTCGGCCGTTTCACGTGAAACGGCAAAGCGCCGAAGCACGGCCTCGCGCTCCTCGACCTGGGTCGCGGCGATCAGGCTCCTGGGAGGGCGCGCCACCCGCTTGGCTTGGCGCGGCGCGGTGCGCGTGTCGCGTCCGCGCGCTCCGCCGCCATCACGCCGCATGGATGAGGGCTCCGCGGCGAAGCGCCACGAGAACGAGGGCGAGGGCCGCCGGCGTCATGCCGTCGATGCCCTCGGCCTCCGCGATCGAGGCTGGTCGGCGCTGGACGAGCTTCTGGCGCAGCTCGTTGGACAGGCCCTTGAGACTTGCGAAATCGAAGTCGGCGGGAATCGTCCTCGCCTCGTCGCGGCGCAGCCGCTCCTGGTCGCGCCGCTGACGGTCGAGGTAGACGTCGTAGCCTGCCTCGATCTCGACGCGCTCGGCGAGCTTGGGCGGGATGTCGGCGAGCTGCGGCCAGATGGCGGACAGGCGCTGGAGGTCCGTGCCCGGCTGCGACAACAGCGTCCAGGCCGAGCGGCGGCGGCCGTCGCCGTTGACCTGAAGGCCGGCGCGGCCGGCCTCGGTCGGCGTGAGGCTGAGCGCCTCCAGCGTCCGCCGGGCGGCGGCGAGCGCCGTTTCCGTTTCGGCGAAGACGCGGGCACGCGTATGCCCCACGAGGCCGAACTCGAGCCCGAGCGGCGTCAGCCGCCGGTCGGCATTGTCGGCGCGAAGGCTCAGGCGGAACTCGGCACGGCTCGTGAACATGCGGTAGGGCTCGGACACGCCGGTGCGCGTCAGGTCGTCCACCATGACGCCGAGATAGGCGTCGCTGCGCGAGATCGTCACCGGCTCGGCATCGCCCGCCCGCCGCGCGGCGTTGAGGCCGGCCAGCAGCCCCTGCGCGCCCGCCTCCTCGTAGCCCGTGGTGCCGTTGATCTGGCCGGCGAGGAACAGGCCGGCGCAGGCGCGGGTCTCCAGCGTCGCGCGCAGCTCCCGCGGGTCGACGTGATCGTACTCGATGGCGTAGCCGGGCTTGAGGATGGCGACGCGCTCCAGCCCCGGCATGGAGCGCAGGAAGGCGTCCTGGACGTGTTCCGGCAGCGAGGTCGAAAGGCCGTTCGGGTAGACCGTGTCGTCGTCGAGCCCTTCCGGCTCCAGGAAGACCTGGTGGCCGTCGCGCTCGCCGAACTTGACGATCTTGTCCTCGATCGAGGGGCAGTAGCGCGGGCCGACGCCCTCGATGGCGCCGGAATAAAGCGCGGAGAGGTGCAGGCTGTCGCGGATGATCCGGTGGGTTTCGGGCGTCGTGCGGGTGATGCCGCAGTCGATCTGCGGATTGGCGATGCGCGTCGTGAGATAGGAAAAGGGCACGGGATCGGCGTCCGCCGCCTGCCGGTCGAGGCTCGCCCAGTCGATCGTGCGCCCGTCGAGGCGGGCGGGCGTGCCGGTCTTCAGGCGTCCGAGCTTCAGGCCGAGGCGGGCGAGCGCGGCGGAGAGGCCCGTCGAGGGCGCCTCGCCGATGCGGCCGGCCGGGATGCGCCGGTCGCCCATGTGGATGAGCCCGTTGAGAAAGGTGCCGGAGGTGATCACAACCGCGCCGGCCGCGATCCGGCGCCCGTCGGCGAGCTCGACGCCGGCGACCCGGGCGCGGTCCTGCGTCAGGACGAGGTCCGCGGCATCGCCCTCGACGACGTCGAGGTTCGTCTGGCCGCGGATCGCCGCCTGCATGGCCTCGCGGTAGAGCTTGCGGTCGGCCTGGGTGCGGGGCCCGCGCACGGCGGGGCCCTTGGAGCGGTTGAGCAGGCGAAACTGGATGCCGGCGGCGTCCGCCACCTCGCCCATCAGCCCACCCAGAGCGTCGATCTCGCGCACGAGATGGCCCTTGCCGATGCCCCCGATCGCCGGATTGCAGCTCATCGCGCCGACGGTGGCGAAGGCGTGCGTGAGAAGCGCGGTGCGCGCGCCGGCACGCGCCGCGGCCGCCGCCGCCTCGCAGCCCGCATGCCCGCCGCCGATCACGACGACGTCGAAGGAAAGATCGAAGGACCGAGATGTCATGGCGAAAGGGTTAAGCCGGAGCGCACGGGTGGTGTCAATCGAAGAGCGGCCCCACCTTTTCGCGGCAACAAGCGGTGCGATCCCGTATGGTGCGCCGGACGCGGCGCGAAGCGGGTGGCACGTGAGTTGGGTTCAATCGCCCCGACCCTGGACCCTCAACAAGTTCTTCGCCTGGCAGGAGCGGCAGAGCGAGCGCTACGAGCTGGTGGACGGATTTCCGCTACGGCACCGCATCATGGCCGGCGCCGGGAACCGGCACGACGACATCGTGGTCGACATCATCGGCGACTTGAAGGCGAAGCTGCGCGGGACGCCGTAGCGGCCCTACACGGCCGATGACAGCGTCGAGACCGGATCGGACCGCATCCGGCGCCCGGTATGACGGGCTCGACACCGCGGAGCCTTCGTCCAAACGCCCGCCGCCCGGTCCGCGCCGAACCCCCAGGCGGACGAGGAAACCGGCCCGGGCGCCGGCCGCAGCCGGGCCATGGCGAAGGTGTCGACGAGGACGCCGCGGCGCAGGATCGCCTGGCGGGCGCGGCCCTCGATGACGAAGCCGGCGGCCTCGTAGAGGGCGATCGCCGCGGCGTTGTCGGTGTTGACCTCGAGTTCGAGGCGGACGAGGCCGAGCCAGTCGTCGGCGAACTCGGTCAGGGCGGACAGGAGCGCGCGCCCGATACCGCGGCGCAGGTGGTCATCGTGAACCCCCATGCCGATCGCGCCGACGTGGGCGCGGCGGCCGGCGTACCGCTGCAGCGACGCGCTGCCGACGATCCGGTTCTCCGCCTCGGCGACGATCAGCGTCATGTTGGGATTGTCGCCGAGAACCCGCTTGCGGACGGCATCCGCCGTTTCGAAGGGGAGGCGCAGCGTGCCGAAGCGGTAGCCGGGCAGGTTGGACAGGGCCGCGAGGCCTTCGGCGTCGCGCGGCTCGGCGGCGCGGATGCAGACGGCGGAGCGTTCGTCGCCCATGACACTCACTTCCCGATGCAGAAGCGCGAGAAGATGACGCCGAGGAGGTCCTCGACATCCGTGCGGCCGGTCAGGCGACCGAGCCGGTCGGCCGCGTCGCGCAGGATCTCGGCCGCCACCTCCGGTAGCATGTCCGGCGCCCGGGCGAAATCGGCGAGGGCGCGCCGCGTCTCGACGAGGGCGGCGCGGTGGCGCGCCTGAAGCGGCAGCGCGTCCGCCGCGCCCGCCGCGGCATCGGCGCGGGCGGCGAGGACCGCGAGAAGGGCGTCGAGGCCCGCGCCCGTGCGAACCGAAATCGCGAGGTCGTGAGCGCCCTCCGGCGGGGCCCCCGCAAGATCGGCCTTGGAGCGCACGCGCAGGCCCGGCCGCGGCGCGCCGGTCGCTCCTTGTTTCACGTGAAGCAGGGCCGCGGCCGCAGCCTCCGTCTCGGCGCCGTCGGCGGCGTCCAGCCAGAGCACGAGGTCGGCACGCTCCACGGCCTCGCGCGCGCGCGCGATGCCGATCGCCTCGACGGGGTCGGCGGTCTCGCGCAGGCCGGCGGTGTCGAAGAGGCGGACGGGCAGGCCGGCGAGGTCGAGCGTGACCTCCAGGACGTCGCGGGTCGTGCCGGGAACCGGCGTGACGATCGCGACCTCGCGCCGGGCCAGCGCGTTGAGGAGGCTCGACTTGCCGGCGTTCGGCGCGCCGGCGATGGCGACGCGAAAGCCGTCCCGCAGGATCTCGCCCCGCGCCGCGCCGCGCAAGTGGGCGTCGATCTCGGCGGCGAGAGCCGCGACCTCGGCCCGCACGCCCGCGTCGACACCCTCGCCGACGTCGCCTTCGTCGGAAAAGTCGAAGCTCGCCTCGATCAGCGCGCGGGCATGGAGAAGCCGCGTCCCCCACTCCTCGAAGAGCCGCCGCGAGCCGCCTTCGGCCTGGAGGAGCGCCGCGCGGCGCTGGCGCTCGGTCTCGGCGGCGAGGAGGTCGGACAGGCCTTCCGCTTCCGTCAGGTCGATGCGCCCGTTCACGAAGGCGCGGCGGGTGAATTCGCCGGCCTCCGCGAGGCGCAGGCCGGGCAGGCTCGTCGCGGCCTCGACGAAGCGGGCGACGGTCGCGCGCCCGCCATGGAGGTGGAACTCGGCGAGGTCCTCGCCCGTCGCGCTGTCGGGGCCCGGAAAGAACAGGACGAGCCCGCGGTCGAGCAGGGCGCCCGCCTCGTCGCGGATGCGCCGCAGGCTCGCGCGGCGCGGCTCCGGCACCGCGCCGGCCAGCCGCTCCACCACGCGGCGCGCCGCCGGACCGCTGACCCGCACCACCGCCACCCCCGCGGGCAACGCCCCCGACGACAAGGCGACGATCGTATCCTCCATCACATCACCTTCCGGTCGAGGGTTGGGCTCGGGCGCGGATATGGCAGGGGACGCCATCCCCTGCACCCCGGCCAGGGGAAATGATTTCCCCTGAACCCCTCTTCATATGGCGCGTCCGATCAGCCGAGGGGGCAGAGCTCCCTCGGCTGATCGCAAACCGGCTAAAAGAAGGAAGGGTCCGGGAACTCGTTCCCGGGTGGGGCCCGGGGCGGCAGCCCCGCCATGACCACGCCCGAGCCAGCTTCCTCAGCCGAATGTCGCGAGGCGGGCGGCGGTGGCGGAGCGGAGCTGGAGGGGAACGATCTCGAAGACGTGGGTCGGCGAGCCGGCGGCGGCCCAGACGGTGGCAAAGGCGAAGAGGGCTTCGTCCATGAGGACGGGCAGGGTCTGCGACGCCCCGAAGGGCGAGACGCCGCCGATGGCGAAGCCCGTGGCCTCGCGCACGAAGGCGGCGTTCGGGCGCTCGATCGGCTCGCCGAGCAGGGTGGCGATGCCAGTCTCGTCGACGCGGTTGGCGCCGGAGACGAGGAGCATGTAGGCCGCGCCGGTACGGGTGCCGCGGAAGATCAGCGTCTTGACGATCTGTCCGACCTGCGCGCCGACGGCGGTTGCTGCTTCCTCCGCCGAGCGGGCGGACTGCGCGGTCTCGCGGACGGCGATCCGAACGCCGCGGGCCTGCGCATCCGCCGCGACGCGCGCGACGGAGGGGGGCCAGGCCGGGGCGGCGGGATCGCTCATGCCGCCGGCCTCAGGTGTTCATGGAGTCGAAGAAGTCGGCGTTGGACTTCGTCTGCTTGAGCTTGTCGTTGAGGAACTCGATCGCGTCCGTCGTGCCCATGGGCGACAGGATGCGGCGCAGGACGAAGATCTTCTGGAGATCCTGGCGCGGCACCAGGAGGTCTTCCTTGCGCGTGCCGGACTTGAGGATGTCCATGGCCGGGAAGATGCGCTTGTCGGCGACCTTGCGGTCGAGGACGAGCTCGGAATTGCCCGTGCCCTTGAACTCTTCGAAGATCACCTCGTCCATGCGCGAGCCGGTGTCGATGAGCGCGGTCGCGATGATGGTGAGCGAGCCGCCTTCCTCGATGTTGCGCGCCGCGCCGAAGAAGCGCTTCGGGCGCTGGAGGGCGTTGGCGTCGACGCCGCCGGTCAGAACCTTGCCGGAGGACGGAACCACCGTGTTGTAGGCGCGGCCGAGGCGGGTGATGCTGTCGAGGAGGATAACGACGTCGCGGCCGTGCTCGACGAGGCGCTTGGCCTTCTCGATCACCATCTCGGCGACCTGGACGTGGCGCGTCGCCGGCTCGTCGAAGGTGGAGGAGACGACCTCGCCCTTCACCGAGCGCTGCATGTCGGTGACTTCCTCCGGGCGCTCGTCGATCAGCAGAACGATGAGGTAGCACTCGGGATGGTTGGCGGTGATCGAGTGGGCGATGTTCTGGAGGAGCACCGTCTTGCCGGTGCGGGGCGGCGCCACGATCAGGGCGCGCTGGCCTTTGCCGAGCGGGGCGACGAGGTCGATGACGCGGGCCGACAGGTCCTTCTTGGAGGTCGGGTCGGCGAGCTCCATCTTGAAGCGCTCATCCGGGTAGAGCGGCGTCAGGTTGTCGAAGTGGCTCTTGTGCTTGATCTTTTCGGGATCGTCGAAGTTGATCGTGTTGACCTTGAGAAGCGCGAAGTAGCGCTCCCCTTCCTTCGGCGAGCGGATCGGGCCCTCGACCGTGTCGCCGGTCTTCAGCTGGAACTTCCGCAGCTGCGAGGGCGAGATGTAGATGTCGTCGGGGCCGGGGAGGTAGTTGGCCTCGGGGCTTCGCAGGAAGCCGAAGCCGTCCTGGAGGACCTCGACGACGCCCTCGCCGACGATCTCGACGTTCTGGGCGGCCAGTTTCTTCAGGATCGCGAACATCAGCTCCTGCTTGCGGAGCACGGAGGCGTTCTCGACCTCGTTCTCCTCGGCGAAGGCGACGAGGTCGGCGGCGCTCTTGTTCTTGAGGTCCTGGAGCTTGATCTCGGACATGGGGACTATGGCTCCGCCCCGGAACGCGGCGCAGGGGCGCGAACGGGGGCATGGTCGTTCAGGGGAGGGTGCGGCGTCGTCGCGGGATGATGCGGGAAAAGCGGTTCGCGAAACGCGGGGCGGCGATGCGGGACCGATCCGGCCGATCGACGCCACCAAAGGCGGGATATCACGGCATATAGCCGCGGGAATCGCGCGGCGCAAGCGGAAGATCGGGCGGCGGGCGGCGGGACGAAGCCGTTCGGCCGCGGCGGGCGGGCCGGGGCCTCGCCTTGCGGGGGCCCAAGGCCGCGTGCTAGCGCTCGCGCGACGTTTCCGACGCCGCCCGGCTCCGGTTCGCGGGCGCCCGGGCGGTTTTCCACGGCGGCGTGCGGTGCCCGTCCGGCATCGCCCCGCCGGCTCCGCAGCGCTTCCTCGGGAGACCCCATGTCCGACACCAACGATCACGCGACCGCCAACGGCAGCACCGCCGAGGCGCCGAGCGCCGCGCCCGCCGTCAGCATCCTGACGCAGTACATCAAGGACCTCTCCTTCGAGAGCCCGAATGCGCCGGCAGTCCTGCGCGGTCCCCCGCGCACCAACCCGAACATCAACATCGGCGTCAACGTCCAAGCCAATCCGGTGACCGGGGGCACGGGCGAGTTCGACGTGCGCCTGACGCTCAACGCCAAGGCGGGCGAGAACAAGGACATGCTGTTCCACGTCGAGCTGGAATATGGCGGCGTCTTCCGCCTCGCCAACGTCCGGCAGGAGCACATGCTGCCCTTCCTGTTCATCGAGTGCCCGCGCCTGCTCTTCCCCTTCGCGCGCCAGATCATCGCGGACGCCACCCGCAACGGCGGCTTCCCGCCGCTGATGATCGACCCGATCGACTTCGCGCAGCTCTTCCAGCAGCGCATGGCCGAGGAGCGGGCCCGCCAGCAGGTGCAGACGGTCTGAGGCAAGGCGCTGCGCCGGACGGGGGTCCAGCGCACTGGGGGATCATTCGATGTCGTCTTCGGCAGCGCGTCGCCGTCTCGCGACGCTTCTCGCCCTCGTCCTGCCCTTGTGCGGCGGGCCGGTTCTCGCCCAGAGCGGCATCAGCCTCAACGAAGGCGACGGGCCCGAGCCCGTCTGCCTGTCCTCGGCGCGCTTCGCCGTCGAGGCGCAATGGCGGGCCGACGACAGCGGATCGGACATCCTGATCCGCGCCGCCGGCCCCGGCGCCGTGCCCCCGGCGGGCGAGCCCTGCCGCTACGAGCCGCGCGCCGGCGACCGGATCCTGTCCAGCCGCTATCCCGACGAGGCGCTCACCGTGACCGCCCTGTCCGACCGCTTCCTCGTGATGGAGGCGAGCACCGGTCCGCAAAGCCGTCTGATCGTCGCCGACCTCGACGCGGACACGAACGCGCTCGTCGCCGACAACATCGAGATGGAGGCGGTCACGGGCGAGGGGGTCGACTACTGGGCGACGGAGGAGGGCGCCGATCCCAGCGCCTGTCCCGACTACGCCGAAACCCTCGCCGCCGGACTGACGCCGGTGATCGACGCGCGCTGGTTCTTCTCCTTCGCCGCGGGAACGTCCGAGAAGCGCAGCGAAACGCGCTGCTCGGCGATGCAGTAGCCCGTGCGGCTTCGGCTCAGGCCGGTTCGTAACCTCGCACGAAGTCGATGGTGAAGGTCGCCGGGCCGGGCCGAAGCCGCACGGGCGACTGCGGCTGCGGCGGCAGTTCGTAGATGTTGAGCATCAGCATCATGGGATAGTTCGGCGACTGGTCCAGCCTGCGCAGCAGCCGGCCGTCCAGGAAGAAGGATACGCCCTCCGGCGTCCATTCCACGGCGTAGACGTGCCAGTCGGAGATCGAGAAGGGGAGGCGCTCCTCGCGGACATCCGTGGTCAGCCGGGGATCCCGGATCGCCTTGATCCCGTGGCCGAGGCGGGTTCCTTCGGGCGAAACGTTCCGCCCGAACACCTCCATGACCGTGATCTCTCCCGCATCCTCCGGCCGCTCCTCCAGCCCGACGAGGAACAGCGCGACGAGGTTGTTCTGCGCTATGTCGGCGCGAGCGCGCATCTCGATGGCGCCGTGGCGCGGCGCCCAGAGCACTGCGCGCGACTGCTCTTCCCGCACCACCAGGCCGTCACGGAAGCGGTGCTGGCCGATGGCGCTTCCCGAGGGGCCGGACACCTGCGCCGTCTGGACGGAGGACACCTTCACCGCGCCGTTGAACTCCGGACACCAGGGCTCCTGGTCGGGGTCGATCCGCAAGGTCAGGCAGCCGTCTTCGACGGCATATCGCGGGCGTGTCCGCTCGCGCGAACTCCAATGCGGCAGATAAACGGGCAGCCAGCGCGACGCATCGAGGTCGGGCCCGGCGAAGTCGTCATCGAAGACGAGCCGGTAGCCGTTCAGTTCGGCGGGAAAACCAGGGCGCGACGGGTCCATCGCGGGAGCATGCCATGGTCCGGGTCGCGGCTAAAGAGCCGGCGACAACGGCGAACAGAAGCGCTCCTACTCCGCCGCCTGCCGCGTTTCGGCCTCCGGGCGGCCCCAATAGTCCCACCAGAGCGGCTCGGGCTTCAGCGTCGCGGCGAAGGCGCGATGGCGCTCGATCGCGTCGGCGTCGAGGCGCGGCTTCAGGGGCACGGGACGCGGAGCGACCGCCGCGACCGCCGCCTCGCCGTCGCCGCCCCGTCCGTCCTCGCTGCGCTGGACGAGACCGAGCGCGGCCTGCCGGCCGCCGATCAGCTCGATGTAGACTTCCGCCAGAAGCCAGGAGTCGAGAAGCGCCCCGTGCTTGTCGCGGCGCGAGGTGTCGACGCCGAAGCGCGAGCACAGCGCGTCGAGGGTCGCGGGCGCCATCGGGAA
>CANJKV010000103.1 GCA_947474855.1 Aurantimonadaceae bacterium
CGAGTCTGTTTTATGGGTTCCAGAGTCATTTCCACTGACGCCTCAAGAGCCTACGCGCGGTTGGCGGAGAACCAGAGGCAGAGGTCGGTGAGGAAGCAGGATTCGCAGCGGGGGCGGCGGCCGAGGCAGACGGCCTTGCCGAACTGGATGAGCCAGAAGTGGCCGTCGGTCTGCGCCCAGCCGGGCGCGCGGGCGGCGAGGCCGTCGGCCGTGCCGTCGGCTGTCGCCGAGCGGGTGAGGCCGATGCGGTTGGAGACGCGGTGGACGTGTGTGTCGACGGCGATCACGTCGGCGTCGAAGGTGAAGCTCATGACGATGTCGGCGCATTTGCGCCCCACGCCCGGCAGGCTCATCAGCCCCTCGCGCGTGTCCGGCACCACACCCCCGTGCTCGTCGAGCAGCGCCTGCGCCATGCGCTTCAGGTTGCGTGCCTTGGTGTTGTAGAGGCCGCAAGGCTTGATCGCCCGCGAGATCTCGTCCTCGGATAGGGCGAGAAGGGCCTGCGGGGTCTTGGCGAGCGCGAAGAGCGCGTCCGCCGCCTTGGCCGTGTTGCGGTCGAGGCTTTGGGCCGACAGGATGCAGGAGGCGACGGAGCGGAATGGGTCGCGGTGGTCCTTGGGCCCCTTGGCGCCGGGAGCGCGTCCCGGCATGTGCGCCTTCAAGCGGCGGAACACCTCCTCCACCTCGTCCGGGGGGAGGAGTCCCTCGGCTTCCGCGCTCGCGTGCGCCCCCGGCTTGCGGGTCCTGGCGGGGGCGGCGGGGCGGGGGGCGGACATGGATGCGGACCTTCGAGCGATGGCCCGCATCGAGATAGGGCGGGCGCCCGCCGCCGCGATGCGGCAGGGCGTCCCGGTTCCAGCTTCGGCCGGGCGTCTCAATCGCGGGCGAGGAGGCCGGCTTCCCAGCCGAGCATGGCGCGTTTGCGCGTCACGCCCCAATGATAGCCGGTGAGCGCGCCGCCGCTTCCGAGCACGCGGTGGCAGGGCACGACGAAGGAGATCGGGTTCCGGCCGATCGCCGCGCCCACCGCCCGCGCCGCCTTGGGGCAGCCGATCTTCTCGGCGAGCGTCCCGTAGGTCGAGGCCGTGCCGAGCGGGATTTTTAGGAGCGCTTCCCAGACGCGGATCTCGAAGTCGGTCCCGATGAGGACGATGCGCAGCCGGTCGGCCCCGTTCCAGGCCTCCGGCGAGAAGACGCGCGCCGCGAGCCGCGCGGTGCGCTCGGCCGATTGCGGAACGAAGGCCGCCTGCGGCCAGCGCCGGCGCATGTCGGCCATGGCCGCCTCGTCGCCCCCTTCGCCCGCGTCGCAGAAACCGACGCCGGCGAGGCCCTTGTCGGCCGAAACGAGGACCGCCCGGCCGAAGGGCGTGTCGGCGAAACCGTAGGCGAGGATCGCTCCCTCGCCCTTGGCCTTGAAAATGCCCGGCGAGAGCGCCTCGTGCTTGACGAACAGGTCGTGGAGGCGGGAGGGACCGGAAAAGCCGACCTCGAAGGCGGCGTCGAGGAGCGAGGCGCCCTCGCCGAGGATGCGCCGCGCATGGTCGAGGGTGATCGCCTGGAGGAAGGCCTTCGGCGTCAGGCCCGACCAGCGACGGAACACCCGCTCCAGCGCCGGCCCTTCCAGGCCGATCGCGCCCGCCACCTCCTCGAGCGAAGGCTGGTCGCGATAATTGACGGAGATCATCTCGATCGCGCGGCGCACGATCTCATAGTCGCCGACCGGTGCGGCGAGAGGAACGGGAGCGTTGGACATGGCTGGGTAGAGGGGGGGCGACGCCGGGGCGCTGCGGTCGAAATCCATCAGGTCGAGCATGGTCGCGGTTCTCCTTCGCCGGAGACGATGCGCCCGTCGGGGGCGATCTCGCCACCCGTTTTTCGCGAAACCGGGCGCTCAGCGGCCGCGGGCGGTGGAGAGCGCCTTCGACAGGGCGCTGGCGAAGCTTTCCCGGTCGTCGGGATTGAGGAAGCCGCCGACCTCCGTCGCCTGCCCGCGCGCGGTGACCGCCATGCGGGTGATGCCGATCTCTTCGTGGCGCGACACGGCCAGCCGCGCGTAGAAGGGGTTGTAGTTCGCCTCGCGCACCCGCCCCTCGGGCGAGATCTTGCGGATCGAGACGTCGGTGCGCGACACCTCGACCTCCTCGCGGGCCCGGCCCGAGCGGTAGCTCGCGCGGAAAGCGAGCCAGACGAGAAGAACGTCGAGCCCGAAGAAGCCGAAGACCGGCCATGCCCCCTTGGCCAGGAAGGCGAGGCCCGAAACGAGGCTGACGATGCCCAGAAGCACCATCATGATCGTGAAGCCGCGTCGCCCGAGCGATCGATAGGGCACGAGCAGCGCGCGAAAGATCGGCGCCTCCGCGCGGGACGCGTCGTCGTCTTCGCCGTGGCCGGCGGGCGGCGGAACTGGCTGCTCCATATCCGTTATTCCTCGACGCCGGGCCGGTGCGGCTCCAGAAGGGTCCGGAACTGTTCACATAGCGCGGCAGAAGCGGGGCATAAGCATGGCGGAGACGGCGAAGGGCACAAGGCCGCGCGGCGCGGCAAAGCGTAGCGGCGGCACGGCCGAGACGGCGAAGCCGAAGGCAGGCGCGGCGGCCTCGAAGCCCGCGAAGGCGGAGAAGGGGGCGAAGGCGGCCGGCGTGAAGCGCGCGGTCGAGATCAAGGCGGCGGGCGAGGCGGCACCGATCCCGTATTCGCCGGAGGAGGTGGCGGAGATCTTCCGGCGCTTGGCCGTGCAGCGTCCGTCGCCGACCACGGAGCTGGAGCACACCAACCTTTATACCCTCCTCGTCGCGGTGGTGATGTCGGCCCAGATGACCGACACCGGCGTCAACCGCGCGACGCGGGGTCTGTTTCCCCGCGCCGGCGACCCGGCCACGATGGTGGCGCTCGGCGAGGAGGCGATCCGCGAGGCGATCCGCACCATCACCTTCGCCAACGCCAAGTCGCGAAACGTCTTCCGCCTGTCGCAGATCCTCCTCGAGCGCCACGGCGGCGCGGTGCCGGACACGCGCGAGGCGCTGGAAGCGCTGCCGGGCGTCGGTCGCAAGACCGCCAACGTCATCCTCAACACCGGCTTCGGCAAGGACACGCTGGCCGTGGACACCCACATCTTCCGGCTCGGCAACCGCTTGAAGCTCGCGCCGGGCAAGACGCCGGAAGAGGTGGAAGCGGGCTTCCTCAAGATCATCCCGGAGGGGTTCCTGAAGAACGCCCACCACTGGATCCTCCTGCACGGCCGCTACGTCTGCAAGGCGCGCAAGCCCGATTGCGGGATCTGCGTCATCGCGGACCTGTGCCGGGCCGACGAGAAGTGGAACGACGTGCCGGCGCCGCTGAAGGAACTGCCCGTCAGCGGGCCGGGCCTCCAAGGCGTGCCGCAGGACCGGGTGGCGGGCTGAGCCGCGTCAGGCCGCCCTCGCGCGCCGAAACGCGCTGGTGCAGGTGAACCATGAAGCTCGCGGCGAAGAGCGGGGTCAGGAGATTGAGGATCGGCACGGCCAGAAAGGCCGCGATCACGAGGCCTGCGGCGAACACGGTGCCCCGGTAGCGTCGCCGCAGCACATGCGCTTCCGGCTCCGGCCGATAGCGATAGGCGGCGAACTCGAAATATTCGCGCCCGAGGAGATAGCCGTTGACGGCGAAGAAGGCGACGAAGTTGACGCCCGGCACGAGGAGGAGGGCGAAGGCGAAGAGGTTGCCGAGGACCACGATGCCGAGGAACTTCACGGACAGGAGGAGGCTCTTCAGGAAGGGCAGGGCGACCCCCGTCAGCTGGCCGGGATAGCGCTCGCGTTCGACGACCTCCGCGACGTCGTCGAGGAAGAGGCCGGCGATCAGCGCCGAGATCGGCGCGATCAGAAAGGCGAGAAGGAAGGCGAGGAGGATGCCGGCCGCGACGGAGGCGAAGGGTCCGGCATTGTCGACCCAGGCCGGCATGTCCGGCACGAAGCCGGCGAAGAAGGGGATCGCGACGCGCTCGAACAGCGCCGAGATCGCGAACCAGAGGCCGACGAGGACGAGGGCCGTCAGCCCCAGCACCTTCCACAGCGCCGAGCGGAAGGGCGGGGAGACGACGTCGGAAAGGGCGAGCCGGGCGGAGCTGAGGATCATGGAACCCGAGGTAGGGCGCGCGCTCGCTTGCCGCAACGCGGTATTGGCACTACGGCTGGCGGGTCCGGCCCCGACACAAGGCGCATCATGGCCCAGAGCTACGACCTCCTGACGATCGGCAACGCCATCGTCGACATCCTGTCCCGCACCGACGACCGCTTCCTCGGCGACCACGGCATCGACAAGAGCGCCATGACGCTGATCGACGCCGACCGCGCGGAGGCGATCTACGCCGCCATGGGGCCGGCGATCGAGGCGTCGGGCGGGAGCGCCGGAAATACGGTGGCCGGCCTCCTGAGCCTCGGGGGCACGGGCGCCTATATCGGCAAGGTCGCGGACGACGCGCTGGGCGCGATCTTCACCCACGACATCCGGGCGCTCGGGGTGCATTTCGAGACGGTGCCGCTGCCGTCCGGAGGGCCGCCGACGGCGCGCTCGATGATCCTCGTCACGCCCGACGGCGAACGCTCGATGAACACGCATCTGGGCGCCTGCGTCGAACTCGGCCCCGAGGACATCGACGCCGAAACAGTGCAGGCCGCCCGCGTCACCTATTTCGAGGGCTATCTGTGGGACCCGCCCCGCGCCAAGGAGGCGATCCGCCTCGCCGCGAGGATCGCCCACGAGGCGGGCCGCGAGGTCGCGATGACGCTGTCGGACGCCTTCTGCGTGCTGCGCTGGCGGGACGAGTTCCTGGAGCTCATCCGCTCCGGCACGGTCGACATCGTCTTCGCCAACGAGGCCGAGCTGCTGGCGCTGTACGAGGAGAACGACTTCGACGCGGCCGCGTCGCGGCTCGCGGCCGACGTCAAGCGCTTCGCCTGCATCACCCGCTCGGAAAAGGGCTGCGTCATCGCGGACGGCGACGAGCGCGTCGTCGTGCCCGCCACGCTCGTTCCCGAGGTGGTCGACACGACGGGCGCGGGCGACCTCTTCGCCAGCGGCTTCCTGCGCGGCTACACCGCCGGGCTCGACCATCGCCAGAGCGCGCAGCTCGGCGTCATCGCCGCCGGGCGCGTCATCGCCCAGCTCGGGCCCCGGCCCCTCGAGCGCCTCGCCGACCGGCCCGAGGTGCGCGCCATCCTGAACCGTTGAGGCAAGGTGCCATGCGCGAGCTCTTCATCGCCAACAAGAATTATTCCTCCTGGTCGCTGCGCCCCTGGGTGCTGATGCGGATGCTGGACATCCCCTTCACCGAGCGCTTGTTCTCCTTCGGAACCGACAATTACGAGCGCTTCCGCGCCTTCTCGCCTTCCGCCAAGGTGCCGACTCTGAAGGACGGAGAGACCACGGTCTGGGACTCGCTCGCCATCGCCGAATACCTCGCCGAGGAGGTCCCCGCCGTCTGGCCGGCCGACCGAGAAGCGCGCGCCTTCGCGCGCTCGGCCGCGGCCGAGATGCATTCCGGCTTTGCCGTGCTGCGCGACGTCTGCACGATGAACTGCGGCGTTCGCGTGTCCCTGGCGAGCGCGCCGGACAGCCTCGCCCGCGACGTGTCGCGCGTGTCCGAGATCTGGAGCGAGGGCCTGTCGCGCTTCGGTGGCCCCTTCCTCGCCGGTCCTGCCTTCACGGCGGTCGACGCCATGTTCGCGCCGGTCGCCTTCCGGGTCCAGACCTACGGCCTCGCCCTGCCGGAAAAGGCCGCGATGTACGTCGCGCGCGTCCTCGACCTCGGACCCATGCGCGAATGGTACGCCGATGCCCTCGTCGAGCCCTTCCGCGATGCGCCCCACGAAGCGGAGCTCACCCGCTTCGGCCGGGTGACGGCGGACCTGCGCACCGCCTGACGGCGAGGCGCGAGGCGCGAGGCGCGAGGGGCGAGCGGCGTGGCGCTTGCGCGAGCGTTCCCGCCGGCCTGTCATGATAAGGCATACGTAATAGTTCGCCCGTAGAGCCGAAGCATGGAAGATGCGCTGCTGACACCGTCCGTTTCCCGCGATTCCGATATGCGCGTCCAGGCGATCGAGATGCTTGGGCTCCTCGACGCGCAGGCCGAGCGCGAGTTCGTCGTCCTGACCGAACTCGCCAAGCGCGGCTTCGGCGTCGGGATCGCCCTTTACTCGCTGATGGACGCCCATCGGCAGTGGGTGAAGGCGAGCTGCGGCCTTTCGATCACGGACCTGCCGCTCGAACAGTCCTTCTGCGGCCACGTCCTGGCGGCCGACGACCTCCTCGTGGTGGAGGACACGCAGGCCCATCCGGTCTTCGCCTCCAGCCTCTTCGTCACGGGCGAGCCGTACGTGCGCTTCTATGCCGGCGTGCCGCTCCACGCGCGGGCGGGCCTCGCCGGCTCGGCGGCCGTCGCCATCGGCACGCTCTGCCTGATCGACGACCAACCGCGCCGCTTCGGCGAAGAGGACCGGACCGCGCTCAAGGACTTCGCCTGCATCGCCGAGGCGCTGATCGAGGCGCGCGCGAGCGCCATGCAGGCCGAGCTTCTCGCCGAGGAGCGGCGGCACGCGCTGAAGCAGCTCCAGCGCGAGCAGCGCCAGTTCCAGCAGGCCGAGCGCATGGGCAACATGGGCTCCTGGCGCGTCTCGGCGCGGGAGGGGCTCACCCACTGGTCGGACGGCGTCTACGCCATCCACGAGCTGCCGGCGGGCGAACTGCCGGAGGTCGAGGCGGCGCTGAGCCACTACCCGCCGCACGACCGCGCTCTCGTTCAGGCTGCGGTGACGCGTGCCCTGGAGGCGGGCGAGCCCTTCGACATCGAGATCGACTTCGTCACCGCCAAGGGCAATCGGCGGCGCGTGCGCAGCATCGGCGAGCCTGAAGGATCGCGCGACGGCGGCGCGCGCTCGATCATCGGCGTCTTCCAGGACGTGACGGCGCAGCACGGGCTGGAGCAGTCGCTGCGCCGCGTGGCGAGCACGGACGACCTGACGCAGATCCCCAACCGCGCCGCCTGCAACCGCGCCCTCGACGAGGCGATGCACCGGGCGCGCGCGAGCGGCTCGCCGCTGGCGCTCCTCCTGATCGACCTCGACGGCTTCAAATCCGTCAACGACCGCTGCGGTCATCTGGCCGGCGACGACCTCCTGCGCAGCGTCGGGGCACGGCTCAAGGCGCCCTATCTCGCCGACTGCTTCGTCGCGCGGCTCGGCGGCGACGAGTTCGTCGTCGTCGCCACCACGCCCGAGGACTGCCGGAACCTCGACGCGCTGGTGCGGCAACTCCTCGCCGACCTGCGTCACACGGTGACCGAGGGCGAGCAGACCATCGCCGTGTCGGGCACCGTCGGCATCGCTTGGCTCGACGATTCGGTGGCCGACCGCAGCGAGCTGATGCGCCGGGCGGATACGGCGCTCTACGAGGCCAAGGCGGGCGGGCGCGGCGCGGCGCGGACCTTCGGTGCCGGCCGCTCCGCTCAGGCGGGCTGACCGAGCCGCCCTTCGGCCGAAGCGCGCAGCGCGATCGCCTCGGCAAGGTGGGCGGCGCGGACGGTGCCTCCACCGTCGAGATCGGCGAGGGTTCGCGCGACTTTGAGGATGCGGTGATAGGCGCGGGCTGAGAAGCGGGCCTTCTCCGCGGCTTCGGCGAGAAGCCGCTGGCCGGCGGCGTCGGCGCGCGAAACGCTTTCGACCTGGGTCGGCGAGAGGTCCGCATTGGTTGTGTCGGGGGAAAGTCCGAGGCCGGCATGACGCTCCGCCTGGACGGCCCGGGCGGCCAGAACGCGGGCGCGCACGCTCGCCGAATCCTCGCCCTTTCCGCCCGGCCGCACGAGGTCGGCGGCGGTGACAGCCGGCACGTCGACGCGGATGTCGATGCGGTCGAGAAAGGGGCCGGACACGCGCGCCTGGTAGTCGGAAGCGCATCGCGGCCCGCGGGCGCAGGCTTGGCCCGGCTCGCCGGCCATGCCGCAGCGGCACGGGTTCATGGCCGCGACGAGCTGGAAGCGGGCGGGATAGGTGACGCGGTGGTTGGCCCTGGCGATGACGCTGGTGCCCGCCTCCAGCGGCTGGCGCAGCGAATCGAGAACGGCCGGCGCGAATTCCGGCAGCTCGTCGAGGAACAGGACGCCGCGATGGCTGAGCGACACCTCGCCCGGCCGCGCCTTGGCCCCGCCCCCGACCATCGCCGCCATCGAGGCCGAATGATGCGGCGCGCGGAAGGGGCGCCGGTCGGTCAGCCTGCCGCCGGCGAGCGTTCCCGCGATCGAGGCGATGATCGAGACGTCGAGGAGTTCGCGCGGCGAGAGCGCCGGCAGGATCGAGGGCAGGCGGCTCGCCAGCATCGACTTGCCCGATCCCGGCGGCCCGACCATCAGAATGACGCGGGCCCCGGATCGAGTTCGGCGTCACGGATAGGTCATCGACAGTCCTTGGGCGATCTGGCTATCAGCTCCGGAAGGTGTCTCGGCGGAGTTGCCGTTGATCAAACGAACCAGTGCATGCCTCGGCTCCAGACTTTCGGCTCCTTGCTTACGGCATGCTTCTGCCAATCAGCTCCCTTTGAAGACCTTGATCAAGGCTCCAACCAGATCGGCAGGAGAGTACGGCTTGGTCAGGACTGGGATGCCGGCATAGGCTCCCGTGCCTTCCGCGTGGCCGTAGCCCGTGGCGAAGATGAAGGGGATGCCGCGCTGGAGCATGATGTCGGCCACTGGGTAAGAGCGACCGCCATGGAGGTTGATGTCGAGAACCGCGACGTCAATCTCGCAAACTCGCGCCAGCTCGATCGCGGGGGCGAGGTGCATGGCCGTCCCGACGATCGTCATGCCGAGATCCAGAAGCGTGTCCTCCAGGGTCATCGCGACGAGCATCTCGTCCTCCACGATGAGCACCCGCTTGCCTTCAAGCTGCATCAGCGACCTTCGATGATGACGAGCGGCGCCACGATCTCGCAGACAACTCCGCTTGCGGGATAACGCAGTGCGACCGTGCCGCCGAGTTCGGCCGCCAGTCCGCGCTCTACGAGGCGCGAGCCGAAGCCGGAGCGAGTTGGAGGCCGCACCTCGGGCCCTCCGCTCTCCTCCCAGCGGAGGCGGAAGACAGACCGCGCCTCGCCTTCCAGGAACCAAGTGATCCGCACGTGGCCCTGTGGGGCGGACAGAGCGCCGTACTTGGCGGCGTTCGTGCACAGCTCATGGAAGGCGAGCGCGAGGCTCACGGCGGCCTTCGGCCCCACCCGGATCATCGGGCCATCCATGTCGAAGTGGTTACTGCCCCGAAACGGCTGAAGAGCATTCTCGACGATCCGTTCGATCGGAGCGGCTTCCCAGCTCTCCCGCGTGAGGAGGTTGTGAGCCTCCGACAGCGCCAGCAGGCGACCTTGGAACGCCTGGAGCGCGTCTTTCGGATCGCGCTCGCCCTTGAACGACTGGGCGGCGATTGACTGCACCACGGCGAGCGTGTTCTTCACCCGGTGGTTCAACTCGTCGATCAGTAACTTCTGCCGCCTGTCTGCCGCACGGCGTTCCGTGATGTCTTCGACCACCCTCACCGCATACCGGAAGACGCCGTCGTCGTTCCTGATGGCCGTGCTGGTCACCCGAGCCCAACCCTGGTGCCCGTCCTTGTGGGTGAACTCGCTCTCCGTCGTGTAGGTGTCGACTTCCCCGGCAACGTGCCTGGCGAAGAGAGCAAGGTCATCATCCAGGCTGCCCGGCGCCGTGACGTGCGCGAAGTGCTGCCCGATCAGCTCATCCCTTGTGTGACCAGTCAGGCGGCAGCGCGCCTCGTTGACTGACAAGAACCTGCCATCTCTGCCGATCTCGGCAATGGCAACGGGGGCATTCTCCTGCGTCGCCCGAAGCCGCTCCTCGCTCGCCTGCAAGGCAGTTTCCCGCTCTCGAAGCTCCGTCGAGGCGGCTGAGAGAGCTCGTGCAACTCGGTCGACTTCCAGCATGCCACTCGTCCGAGCGACCACTGGGACGCCTCGGCCGAGCGCTTCGGCATCGAATGTCAGGTCCGCGATGGGCGCGGCGATGCTCCGCCCCACGCGCCATGCGACTGCGGTACCCCCGCCGAGCAGGAGTGCGCCGGCTGCGGCCAAGACAAGTGCGGTCCGGCGTGCAGGCCCCGTGATCTCCGATTGCGGCACCGCCACGATCGTCGACCATCCCGACCCGGGAGACCTGGAGAGCGCGAGCACTGTCGGGATGCCGTCTAATGAGACGCTTTCCCAGACGCCCTGCCTAACGCCCGACCGCGCCCGCTGGACATTCTCCGGCGTCGCCGGCTGGCCTACGAAGCGATCGGCATCTCTGTTCCGCGCCACCACTGTTCCGTTGCGGTCGATGATCGCACCGATCCAGGTTTGGGGAAGACCCTGATCGATCAGGATCTGGCTCATTGTGTCGGCGCGGGTGATCACGGAGACGAAGAGCCGCGATCCGTCGGCAGCGGTGATCAGTGTATCGAGGCCAACGGCTGGACGTTTGGCAACGATACCCATGAAGAGGTTGCTGATTCTGACGTTGCCCTCGGCGGCGCCACGCCAATGATCGCGGTTGCCAAGGCTGGGCAGAGCGCTTCCGGGCGGTAGCAAAGTGTTGATGACTTGCCCCCGCTCGTCCTCCACGAGAACCCAGGTGCCGGGAATGCGGATGGCGGCTCGTGCCCGCGCGTCGAAAGCCGGGTAGTCCTTTGCCAGGAGCTGCGAGGACGTCGATAAAGCCCAGAGCAGCGCCTCTGCCTGGCCGAATTGACGATCAACGACGAGGGACAGCGCTCGAGATGTTTCCTGGAGGTGCTTCTCGACCTCGGCCCGATCGTTCAGGTATCCCGCGTAGACGGCGATCCCGGCTGCCACCAGCGCGGGAACGAGCACGGCGAGCGTCAACAGGACCAGCCGCGAGCGCAGCGAGCTGAGCCAGGAGCGCGCAAGCGTTCGCGGATCACGCGCTTTCAAGACCGACAACTTCTCACCCCGAACATGCTCCCGCCACCATGTCATACTGGCAGAGCTGCCAGGGAGACAACGGTAGACGAGACGGCGGCGAACTTGGCAGCGTTCAGCGCATGCTCCTTGGAGGTGGCGATCAGTCCTGCCTGCTCGAGCACGAACAGGGGCCGCATGACCGTGGACAGCCGCAGCCCCTTAAGCTCTAGCCAGTCCGTCATCTGCGCCGACGCCTCGGCAAGGAGGGTCAGGATCGTGGAGCGGGTGCGCTCCGGGTGGTTCACGCACTTTCGCTTCCGGATCGGAGAAGATGGAATGCAGCCGTTCCGGTTCGCCCGGCCATGAGGTAGGTGCGTTCGACGAAGCGGTTGGCGGGGAAAGCGCGATGCGCACGATTGGCTTGATCGGAGGCATGAGTTGGGAGAGCTCGGCGGAGTATTACCGCATCCTCAACCAGGGTGTTCGGGACCGCCTTGGTCCGACGGCTTCGGCTCGTTGCCTTCTCTGGTCGTTCAACTTCGCAGAGATCGAAGAGCTTCAGCACTGGGGTGACTGGGACGCGCTCACCGCCCGTATGACCGACGCAGCTCAAAGGCTCGAGGGTGCCGGCGCCGAGGTGCTGGTGATCTGTACGAACACCATGCATCGGATGGCGTCGGCGGTGCAGGAGGCAGTGGCTGTGCCCCTTCTTCACATCGCCGACCCCACGGCCGAGCGCATCAAGGCGGCGGGCTTCCGGACGGTTGGCCTTCTCGGTACCGCCTTCACGATGGAGCAAGACTTCTACAAAGGGCGCCTTGCCGAGCGCCACGGCTTGAACGTGATCGTTCCTAGCGAGGCGGATCGTGCGACGGTTCACCGGGTCATCTACGAGGAACTGGTCGCCGGTAAGGTGGTCCCGGCCTCACGCGAGGCCTACCGAGGCATCATCGCGCGTCTGGTGGACGCGGGGGCGGAGGCGGTGATTCTAGGCTGCACGGAGATCATGCTGCTGGTTCGGCCCGAGGACAGCGCGGTTCCCATCTTCGACACGACTATGCTCCATGCGGAGGCTGCCATCGAGATGGCGTTGGCTGGTTGAACAGCAGCTTTCGGGCGTGCCGCATATGGCTCCAGTAGGCGACGATGGGTCGTCTCCGGTCGAACAGATGTCCTCAGTTAATGTAGCACATCATCAGCATAGCGCGGGCCCCGGATTTGCTCCGACGTAACGTACCTGTCCGTGACGGGGTTGGGCGGTAAGGCAACCGTTTGCTTTGCGGCGCTGATCGCAGGAAGCCGACCCTTGGCGTGGACGGGCTTGATCTGCTCAAGGCACATCAGCTCAATCGTTGGCCAGAATCTTCAGCGCATGGTCCCGTATGTCCGATGGCCATGCCGCCGTGTGGCCAGAGAAGCTTTCCGCGTCGCCGGCGAAGAGCGCTCGGATCGCCTCCTCGTAGCCTGACAGATCACCCGCCAGCGCTGATAGGAAACGGTAGGCCGCCTCTTGTGCTGCCTTCATCTGGGTTCCCCCATGATCGGTCCGCCGCGCTTCATCGACGAGCCGCCGCAACGCCTGCGAAGCTCCTCCCGGCTGGGACGCGAGCCACGTCCAATGACGAGGAAGCAGCGTCACCTCGCGGGCAACGACGCCGAGCTTCGGGCGACCACGGCCCCGCGTCGCACCATCGGGATCAGATCCGCTCTCGGTGCGGCTCGTGGCCTCTCGATCACTCCCTAGGTTGGCGAGCCGTGCGGTGATCTCCGCTTCGGTTCCACGCAGGTCGAGGTCGATGACGACGCCCAACCTGTCGTCAAAGGTCAGGATTGGGGTGCCTTCTTCCCCATGCGCCTTCACGGCAAGAGCTACGTCGATCAAGCAACCGCCGGCGATCCGCCGCACGCCTGCGAACGCGGTGAATGTCCGTGATGCTTCGTCTGACATGGCACCTCCACCTGATCTCGTAGCCCGGTAGAAGACCTTTCGTCAATTTTACCCGGGTGATATTGCTGTGGCGTCATCGCTTCGATAGCGTTGCGGCCAATCTGTGAGGGCACATAATGAGAACCGAAGACCGAAAGGCGGCCGTGAGCGCCTACAAGGAGCGAAAGGTCGAGGGTGGCATCTACGCCGTCCGATGCGCGGCGTCCGGCGAGGTGTGGGTCGGTGGTTC
Source organism: Aurantimonadaceae bacterium (assembly GCA_947474855.1). Lineage (GTDB taxonomy): Bacteria > Pseudomonadota > Alphaproteobacteria > Rhizobiales > Rhizobiaceae > Antarcticirhabdus. The sequence continues at coordinate 13,113 of CANJKV010000103.1, forward strand.
GCCCGACCTCTCCAAGATCCAGAACCGTCTTTGGTTCACTCTTCGGCAGGGCACGAACACGCATCGTTCGCTTCAGGACGCGTGGAATCGGCATGGGGCGGAGGCGTTCCGCTTCGAGGTCGTCGAGCGGCTGGACGAAGAGACGATCGATTACGTGCGCGTCCGCATGATGAAGGAACGCCTTGTCCAGTGGGCGGAGCAACTCCGGGCCGTCCGGATATGAGCACGAAGCGTACGTTGGCCCATGTGGCGGCCAACGGCATCACCTTGGCCTGCATCACGGGCCTCCTTCAGGCCGCCGATGCCAGATCGGGATCAAACACCAACGAGCGGTGCGCCGCGCCGCCGGCCAGCACGCCCGCGGCTGCGGCAAGGGTCGCATTCGGCATCGGGCTGGCGAGGTCTCCGGCCGCGAAAACGCCCGCGACCGTCGTCGCCTGCATGGCATCGACCTCAAGGTAGGGACCTGTTGGACCATCCTTCGTCGCGCAGCCGAGTTGCCGGGCGAGGTCGCTGGACGGCTCCGTCTGGGGCGCGACAAATAGGCCCGCGAGCGGGATCGTGCGACCGTCTGCGAGCTGCACCGCTTCCAGCGCGGGCGACGCGCCGATCAGCGCCGTGACGGGGGTCGCCTCGACCCTCGCGCCCCGCGCGGCCAGCGCTTGCCGCTGCTCCGATGTCGGCTCGAACGCCCCTTGAGTGAACAGCGTCGTCGGTCCCCAGTCGGGAAGGAGCATGGCCTGATGAAGGGCCATCTCGTTGCGCGCCAGGACTCCGAGGGGTTGCCCACCAAGTTCGTAGCCATGGCAGTATGGACAGTGCAGGACGCTCGTGCCCCAGCGCTCGGCGAGGCCTGGAACGTCCGGCAATGTGTCTCGGACGCCGTAGGCAAGGACGAGCCGGCGCGCGGTGACCTCGCCTGCGCTTGCCAACGAGATCACGAACCCCTTCCACTCTCGACGGGCTGCGACGGCTGCTTCGCTTGCGAAGGCCACCCTCGGATAGGCGGCGAGATCGGCGCGAAGGGCCGCGCCGATCTCCGCCGGGCGCCTACCGTCCTGCCCCGGAAAGCCGTGCGAGGCCGCGGCGTAGCGGTTGCGCGGGGCGTTCGTGTCCAGGATGAGGACGGTGCGCCGGGCCCTTGCCACCTGCATGGCGGCCGACAGCCCCGCGAAGCTGCCGCCGATGACGACGATGTCGTGGTTCATAATCCGATCGCTCCGAGCCAATACGATACTCGATGAGTTACATGATGAGCAATATGGTGGCAAGACATGAAACTGTGCGTGTTGCGTGACACCTGCTATAACGGAGTGAAGTCGAAAAAGGGACCCCTCGAATGCCACGCGACCTCCGCATGTCCCGCATGCTGCACGTGCTGATCCACATGGACCGCCATGTGCCGCGCGCGACCTCGGACGAGATCTCGAGGATGATCTCCACGAACCCGGTCGTGGTCCGTCGGATGATGGGGGGCTTGCGCGATCGCGGGATCGTCTCGTCCGAAAAGGGGCATGGCGGTGGCTGGCAACTGACGCGGCCGCTCGCCGAGGTGACGCTGCGCGACGTCTACGAGGCAGTCGGCGCGCCGCCCCTGTTCAACATCGGGCCCGGCGCGGAGCCATCCGGATGCTTGGTAGAGAGGGCCGTCGATGCCCGGCTCGACGCCTCACTCCGGGAGGCGGAGGTTCGGCTGCTGGAGCAGTTCTCGCAGGTGTCGGTCGAGGATGTCGCCAAAGACTTCGAGCGCGACGCTGCCGGCCGCCACGGTTCCGAATGCTCCCAAGGCATCGCCAGCCACGTGTGGACTATATCGGGCCACCGAAGCGCCTGACCGCGACAATATGGGTGATCGGGTGCGTCGGGCTATCCGTCGCCAGCAAGGAGCTAGGATTCAATGCCGCAGGCGGATCTGTTCTATTCGGAAGGCGTGGCCGCGAGGTTTCCGGAGCTGCTTGGCAAGATCGAGAACGCCATCTTGGAGGTCGACGATCGATCCGGCGAATGCAAGGGCAGGGCGCACAAGGTGGTCGATTACAATCACCCTCATGTCCTCCTGCGCGTCTCGATGCTGCCGAAGCCGCACAGGGATGCCGCGTTCGCCGCCAAGCTCACCGAACGTCTCCTCGATCTGACCAGGACGGAGGTCCCAGGGGTCGAAAGGGTGAACGTTCACGTCAGTTTCGACTTGGTCCATTACCGCTAGCGACGGATACGTTTGGTGCCGCGGCTGTGGTGCCACGAAATCAGCACCTCGCCCGCGACGCAGAGCCCTTCGATGGCTACATTAGATTGTCCCGCGCTTCAGCGCGACAACGGCCTGCTTGGTCGCTTCGGTGAGGGCCGCGGGCAAGTCATCCAGATCGAACCAGCCCAAGTCCGACAACGCGTCGGGCTCCTGTGTGCACGGCGGTGACAAACCAGGCCACAGGAGCGCCGTCATGATGGCGAGCGCGGCGGAGTAAAATCCGGCCAGTGGTTAGGCTGTTCTCTTTTGCGGGGGACGGCGGGGAATGTTTGCCGTGGAAGTCTACGCCGCCGTTCGGCA
>CANJKV010000104.1 GCA_947474855.1 Aurantimonadaceae bacterium
CCGGCCCGCCACGTTGAAGATCCTCGATCGGAAGAGTCCCGATCCTACTCCAGCGAGGGCGACCAGGCCGGGTCGGACGCGAAGCCGGGCGTCGCGACCTGCTGCTCGTTCCTGCCGGTGAGGTCGATCGAGAAGAGCTTCGGCCCCCCGGCGCCCTGGCCCTCGCGGAAGAACATCACGACGCGCCCGTTCGGCGACCAGGTCGGCCCCTCGTTGTGGAAGCCGGAAGTCAGGATGCGCTCGCCCGAGCCGTCGGGGCGCATCACGCCGATCTGGAACTGGCCGCCGGTCTGCTTGGTGAAGGCGATGAGGTCGCCGCGCGGGCTCCAGACGGGCGTCGAATAGGCGCCGTCGCCGAAGGAGATGCGCGTCTGGCCCGAGCCGTCGGCGTTCATCACGTAGAGCTGCTGGCGCCCGCCGCGGTCGCTCTCGAAGACGATGCGCGCGCCGTCCGGCGAATAGGAGGGCGAGGTGTCGATCGCCTGCGTCGAGGTCAGGCGGGTCGTGGCGCGCGAGCGCAGGTCCATGGCGTAGATGTTGGCGTTGCCGTCCTGCTGGAGGCTCATCACCACCTTCTGCCCGTCCGGCGAGAAGCGGGGCGAGAAGGTCATGCCGGGGAAGTTGCCGACGATCTCGCGCTGGCCGGTCTCGAGCTGCAGAAGGTAGACCCGCGGCTCGGCCTGGCCGAAGGACATGTAGGTGATCTCCTGCCGGTTCGGCGAGAAGCGGGGGGTGAGGACGAGGTCGCGCCCGTCGGTCAGGTAGCGCACGTTCGCGCCGTCCTGGTCCATGATGGCGAGGCGCTTGCGGCGCTCGTTCTTCGGTCCCTGCTCGTCCACGAAGACGACGCGGGTGTCGAAGTAGCCCTTCTCGCCGGTCAGCCGCTCGTAGATCGCGTCGGCGATGATGTGGGCGACGCGGCGCCAGTTCTCGGGGTTGGTGTAGAACTGCTGCCCGTCGAGCTGGGTCGAGCCGTAGGTGTCCCACAGGCGGAACTCGACGCGCAGGCGCCCGTCGGCTTCCGGGGTGACGCGGCCGGTGACGAGAGCCTGGGCGCTGATCGCCGTCCAGTCGGCGAAGCGCGGGGTGGCGTCGGGCGAGGCGTCCTTCTGGATGAAGGCGGCCTCGTCGATCGGCGCGAAGAGGCCGGATCGCTTCAGGTCGGCCGTCACCACGTCGGAGATCTTGGCGCCGATGCCGTCGCGCGACAGGAAGTCGACGAGCGCGATCGGCATGGGCGCGACGTTGCCGCGGGTGACGTCGAGGCGCAGCTGGGCCTGCGCCGAGCCCGGCGCCAGAAGGACGCCGGCGCCCAGAAGGGCGGTCAGGGCGAGACAGATACGGGCGAGCTTCATCATCGGGTCGGTCCTCGTCACGGGGATGAAGGCCGGCCCAGCCGCGCCCTTCCCCGCTATTCACTGCAAATCCTGCCGCCCTCAAGGCCCGCCGAAAGCGGCGGAAGCCGGGCGACGCGCGGCGACGGATCGCCTCAGAACATCGCGCTCGGGTTGAACCCGACCTCGATGTAGTCGGCGAACTGGTCGAGCTTGTCCATCGGGAGCTTCAGCCCCTCGCCCCGGTCGCACTTCTGCACCGCGCGCTTGGCGCTCTCGTCGAAGGCGCGGTTGCCGCTGGTCTCGGTCACCTGGGGCTGGCCGTTGAGCTTTCCCGTGCCGTCGACGTTGAAGCGCAGCACCACGATGAGCCCCGCCGCGTCCTCGATGCCGGCCGGAAGCTGCCAGCAGCCGGCGAGCTGCTCGTTCAAAGCGTCGGTCTCGCCGCGCGACAGCTTGACGCCGGTGGTGCGCGAGGCACCCGCGGCGGCCGGCGCTTCGGAGCGCTTCGCGCCGCCGCCGGACGCCTTCGACCGGTCGAGGAGCGCGGCGATCTCGTCGGCGTTGAAGTCCGATTCGGTTTCGCCGCGCGTTTCGCGCTCGGCGGTGCGGGTCGCCTCCGGCTTGGGCTTCGCGGTTTCCACGGGCTTCGGCTTTTCCGCCGGCTTCTCGGGCTTCGGCTTGGCGGTCTCGACCGGCTTCTCGGGCTTGGGCTTTTCCGGCTGGGGCTTCTCCGGCTCCGGCTTGGCCTCGGCGACCTTGACGGGTTCGGGCGGCCGCGGACGGGTGACCGGCACGGGCACGTTGGTCGGCAGCGCCGGCTCCTGCGGCTCGGCGGCGACCTCCTGCGGCTGCGGCTCGGGCGGGGGCGGCGGCGTTTCCGCGACGGGCTCGGCCACCGGCTCCGGCTCGGGCTGGGGCTCGGGGACCGGCTGGAGCTCGGGTTCCGGCGGCGGAGGGGGCGCTGCTTCCGCGGCGGCCTGGCGCACCTCCTCGGGCCGCGACTGCGGCGTCGGCGGGGTTTCGAGGTCGACCTCGTTCTCGCCGACGTTCTCGGCCGGCATCGGCAGCGTCGCGGGCTTCTCGGTCGGCGTCGGCGCGGGGGTCTCCGCGAGCGGCGCGTCGCGATCGCCAGCGACGGCCTCGCTGAACTCCTCGACGGAGACGAGATCCACGGGCAGGCTCGCCGGCTCGCTCACCTCGAATGGGGCCGGCGCCGTGAACGACACCATGCCCCAGCCGAGCAGCAGGGCGTGCAGCGATGCGGAAGCGACGATGCCGGGTTTCATGGGCGTGCTCGACGGGTCCTCAGGCGCCCGTTTCCTGGGCCGTGACGAGGCCGATGTTCTTGAAGCCGGCCGAGGAGATCAGCGCCATCACCTTCATCACGGCGCCGTAGCCGGCGTCCTTGTCGGCCTTCACGAAGATGCGCTCCTCGTAGCCGGTCTGGGCGATCGCCTGGAGCTTGGGAACCACCTCCTGCACGGTGATCTCGGTCTCCTGGATGAAGACGCGCCCGTCCGGCTGGACGGAAATGGTGATCGGCTGGGTCTGCGCGCTCATCGGCTGGGCGCGGGTCTCCGGAAGGTCGATCGGAACGCCCACGGTCAGCATGGGCGCGGCCACCATGAAGATGATCAGGAGCACCAGCATGACGTCCACGAAGGGCGTCACGTTGATCTCGCTCATCACGCCGCGACGCCGGCCGCCGCGCCGTCCGCGCCGTCCACCGCCCGATCCGCCCGTCGCCGCAGACATGCCCATGGCTCGTGTCCTTCAAACTCTCGGGGCCGCGCTCCAGAGCGCGACACGTGCCGGATGGCTCAGCGCGCGGACTGCCCGGCGCGCTCGTCGATCTGCCGCGACAGGATGGCTGAGAACTCGTCGGCGAAGGCTTCGAGCCGCATGCCGATCTTGCCCGCATCCGCCGACAGCTTGTTGTAGGCGACGACCGCCGGAATGGCCGCGACGAGGCCGATGGCGGTGGCGAGCAGCGCTTCCGCGATGCCGGGCGCGACCACCGCGAGGTTGGTCGACTGCGAGCCGGCGATCGCCTGGAACGAGGTCATGATGCCGACGACGGTCCCGAAGAGGCCGACGAAGGGTGCGGCCGATCCGATGGTGGCGAGGAAGCCGAGGCGCGATTCGAGGTCGTCCATCTCGCGGGCGAGGGTCACGTCCATCGCCTTCTCGATGCGGGTCTGGAGGCCGAGCGGCGAGCGGGCACCCTTCTCGAAGCTCTTCTTCCATTCGCGCATGGCGGCGACGAAGAGCGCGCCCATGCCGCTGGTCTTGCGCTCGGAGAGCGTGTGGTACAGCTCCTCAAGCGACTGGCCGGACCAGAAGTTGTTCTCGAAGTTGTTGAGCTGGCGCCGCACCCGGGCGTAGCGCATCGTCTTGTCGATGATGATCGCCCAGGTCCAGACCGAGGCGAGCAGGAGCCCGATCATCACCAGCTTGACGATGAGGCCCGCCTGCCAGAACAGGTCCCAGAGGGAAACGGACCCTGCCGCAGCCAGCGCGCCGTGTACCACGTCCCCGTTCATTCGCCGTGTCTCCGAGCGTTGCAGGCTCCGGCCGCTCCGTCGCGGCGGGTCCGAAGCCTGAGCGTGCGTTCTTGCGGAAGATCGGACCCGGCCGCCTCTTCGTCCCGATGCCGGGAGCCGGACCGCCGATCCAACCGGCTGCCCTTTCCCAAGGGAATCAGGTGAAAGAATGGCGTGTGCGGCGCACAATCCCCTTCGTCACGCCCATTCATGCCCCGTCAAGGTTGACGAAACCTTAAGCTCAACCGAATCGCGAGGCGACCGCCTCGGCCAACCGCATCGGCCGCCCCGCCTTCGACAGGACGACCACCTCCACGACGGCTTCGGCGACGAGTGCGCCCGCCTTCTCGATGCGCTGGTCGAGCGTGATGCGGATTCCCTTGATCGGGCGCGGACGCGTCGTGACCGTCAGGACGTCGTCGATCCCGGCGGCCGAGCGGAAGTCGATCGTCATGCGCCGCACCGCGAAAAAGCAGGGCTCGCCGAATTCGCCGGCGAGAAGCTCGCGATGCCCGACCCCGAGGAGACGGAGATAATCGGTGCGCCCCCGCTCGAAGAAGTGGAGGTAGCGCGCGTGGTAGACGAGGCCGGAAAAGTCGGTGTCCTCGAAATAGACCCGCACGTCGAGACGATGACCGCCTTCGACGAGCTCTCCCGCGAGCCCTTGCTCCATGGTCGTCCTTTCCGATCCGCATGCGGCAACCGTCATGCGCCTGTAACACAGCTTCGCCAAAGGGGCGCCGTTCCGAGATCATCCCGAAAGGCCGCCCCTGTGACGCCGAAGAGCCTCGCCGCCCTCGCCGCCCTCCTTCTCGCCTCCACCGCCGCGGCCCATGCCGAGCCGGTGTTCAACCGCGTCGCCTCCTTCCCGGTGACGGCCAACAAGCCGGCGGGCGCCGACCCGGCCGCCCCCTCCTCCGCCGAGATCGTCGCGGCCAGCCCCGACGGCATGACCCTCGCCTATTCCGACAGCCCGGCCGGCGGCGTCGGCCTCGTCGACATCCGCGATCCGCGCGCGCCCAAGGCCGGCGGCTTCGTCGCCTTCGCCGGCGGCGAGCCGACCTCCGTCGCCTTCGCCGGCGAAACGCTGCTCGTCGGCGTCAACACCTCGGAGAGCTTCGTTTCGCCCTCCGGCCAGCTCGCCGCGGTCGACGTCTCGACGAAGGCGGTCTCCGCGACCTGCGACCTCGGCGGCCAGCCGGACTCCGTCGCCGTCGCGCCGGACGGCTCCTTCGCGGCGATCGCCATCGAGAACGAGCGCGACGAGGACGTGAACGACGGCGCCCTGCCGCAGATGCCGGCCGGCTTCCTCGCCCTCGTGCCGCTGTCGAACGGCGTGCCGGATTGCGGGACGATCAAGCGCGTCGAGCTGACCGGCCTCTCGGGCGACACGCCCGAGGACCCGGAGCCGGAATTCGTCGACGTGAACGCCGACGGCGAGATCGTCGTGACGCTTCAGGAGAACAACGCCATCGCCATCGTCGACGGAAGAACGGGCGCGGTCACCGCCCACTTCTCCGCCGGCGCGGTTGCACTCGAGAACGTCGACACCGAAGAAGACGGCCGCATCGCCTTCACGTCCAAGGTCGAGGCGCGTCCGCGCGAGCCCGATGCGGTGAAGTGGCTGGGCACCGACCGCCTCGTGATCGCCAACGAAGGCGACTGGAAGGGCGGCACCCGCGGCTTCACCATCCTCACCCGCGAGGGCACGGTCGCCTGGGAGTCCGGCCCCGACTTCGAGATGGAGCTCGCCCGCGCCGGCCATTATCCGGAAGGCCGCTCGGACGCGAAGGGCGTCGAGCCGGAAGGCCTCACCGTCGCGGAGTTCGGGGGCGAGCGGCTGATCTTCGTCCTGTCCGAGCGCGGCTCGGCCGTCGGCGTCTACCGCGACGCCGTGGGTGTCGCGCCCGAGTTCCTCCAGCTCCTGCCCTCCGGCATCTCGCCGGAAGGCGTGGTGGCGATCCCCGAGCGCAACCTCCTCGCCACCGCCAACGAGGCGGACCTCGGCGAGGACGGCGGCGCGCGCAGCCACGTCATGCTCTACGAGCGGGCCGAAGGCACCGCTGCCTATCCGCAGCTCGTCTCGCTCGACGCGCAGAACGGCCGGCCGATCCCCTGGGGCGCGATCTCGGGCCTGTCGGCCGACCCGGCCGGCGCGGAGAAGCTCTTCGCCGTCAGCGACTCGGTCTATTCCGCCGCGCCGACGATCTACGCCATCGACGCCTCCGCATCGCCGGCGAGGATCACCCGCGCCATTCCCGTGACGCGGAACGGCGAGGCGGCCGAGAAGCTCGACATGGAAGGCATCGCCGCCGACGGCGACGGCACCTTCTGGATCGGCAGCGAGGGCGACCCGGAAGAAGAGGTGCCGCACGCCATCCTCCATGTCGGCGCCGACGGCGCGATCCTGGAGGAGATCCCCTTCCCCGAGGCGCTGACGGCCGGCCAGACCCGCTTCGGCACGGAAGGCATCGCGAAGATCGGCGACAAGCTCTGGCTCGCCGTCCAGCGGCCCTGGAAGGACGATCCGAAAAGCGCCGCCAAGCTCGTCGCCTTTGACCTCAGGACCAAGGAATGGGGCGCCGTCCTCTACCCGCTCGATGCGCCGCAGGGTGACGGCTGGGTTGGGCTGTCGGAGATGGCGGTAAAGGGCGACCATGCCTTCTTCGTCGAGCGCGACAACCAGATCGGCGACAAGGCCGCGATCAAGCAGGTCACCCGCGTCGCGCTCGCCGATCTCCAGCCCGCCCCGCTCGGCGGCGAGCTGCCGACGGTCAGGAAGGAGGTCGTCCACGACCTCCTGCCGGAGCTCCAGGGCCTGACCAGCGGCTACGTCGTCGACAAGGTCGAGGGCTTCTCCTTCGACGCGGCCGGCACGGCCTTCGTCGCCACCGACAATGACGGCGTCGACGACTCCTCGGGCGAGACGCTGTTCTTCCGCCTGCCCGGCCTCTGACATCGGGAGCATCCGGCCGTAAGATCGAGGGCGGGGCCGCACGGCCCCGCCCTTTTTCGTGCAGCCGACAGGAGCGAATCGTCATGGCCGAACCGCCCCCCGCCTTCGCCACCCGCGCCTCGCTCGCCGCCGACCTGTCCGCCCTCGGCCTCGCCTGCGGCGACCTCGTGATGGTCCACGCCGCCATGCGCCGCGTCGGTCCGCTCCTCAACGGCCCGGACGCGCTGGTAGGCGCGCTTTTCGACGTCGTCGGGCCGGCCGGGACGGTGATGGCCTATACCGACTGGGACAGCCGCCACGACGAACTGACCGACGAAACCGGCCGCGTTCTGCCGGAATGGCGGGACCACGTGCCGCCCTTCGATCCCCTGCGCTCGCGCGCGACGCGGCTGAACGGCGTCCTTCCCGAGTTCATCCGCACGACGCCGGGCGCCCGGCGCAGCGGAAATCCCGGCGCCTCGGTCGCGGCTCTCGGCCGGCTCGCCGACTGGATCACCGCCGACCACCCGCTCGACTACGGCTACGGCGAGGGCTCGCCCTTCGCCAGGCTGGTCGAGGCCCATGGCCGCGTCCTGATGGTCGGCGCGCCCTGGGACACGATGACCCTCCTCCACCACGCCGAGCATCTGGCGCGCGTACCGAACAAACGCGTCATCCGCGTCGAGGTGCCCTTTGCGGACGATGACGGCACGCGGTGGCGCTGGATCGAGGAGTTCGACACGTCGGAGCCGGTGGTCGAGGGCCTGCCGGAGGACGCGATCGGCCGGATCGTCGAGGCGGTGGTCGCGGCGGGCGCGGGGCGGCAGGGCCTCGTCGGCGCCGCGCCCTCGCTCCTCGTCGAGGCCGAGCCGGCGGTGCGCTTCGCCGTCGACTGGCTGGAGGCCTGGGCGGTGGCGCGCGAGCCGGGCTGAGCCCGGCCGGCCCCGTCAGTCGTCCTGCCCGTCCTCGAAGAGGCTCGCCTGCGTGGCGCCCAGCGAGGCGGGTACGGCGAGGCCGATGTGGCGAAAGGCGTGCGCCGTCATCAGGCGCCCGCGGGGCGTGCGCTGGATGAAGCCCTGCTGGAGGAGGTAGGGCTCGACGATGTCCTCGATCGCGTCGCGCGGCTCGGAGAGCGCCGCCGCGATCGTCTCGATGCCGACGGGGCCGCCGCCGAAGTTCACGGCGATGAGATCGAGGTAGCGCCGGTCGAGCTGGTCGAGGCCGAGACGATCGACCTCGAGCCGCGTCAACGCGGCGTCGGCGACCGAACGCGTCACCACCTCGGCGCCCCCGGCCTGCGCGAAGTCGCGAACGCGCCGCAGCAGGCGGCCGGCAATGCGCGGCGTGCCGCGCGAGCGCCGGGCGATCTCGACCGCGCCCCCTTCGTCCATGGCGAGACCCAGGATGCGCGCGCCGCGCGACACGATGCCGTGCAGCTCCTCCACGGTGTAGAAGTTCAGCCGCACGGGGATGCCGAAGCGGTCGCGGAGCGGATTGGTCAGGAGCCCCAGGCGCGTCGTCGCGGCGACGAGCGTGAAGCGGGACAGGTCGATCTTCACCGAGCGCGCCGCCGGCCCCTCGCCGATGATGAGGTCGAGCTGGAAGTCCTCCATGGCAGGGTAGAGGATCTCCTCGACCGCCGGGCTGAGGCGGTGGATCTCGTCGATGAAGAGGACGTCGCGCTCTTCGAGGTTGGTCAGCAGCGCCGCCAGGTCGCCGGCCTTGGCGATCACCGGGCCGGAGGTCGAGCGGAAGTTGACGCCGAGCTCCTTGGCCATGATCTGCGCCAGCGTCGTCTTGCCGAGGCCGGGCGGGCCGACGAAGAGGACGTGGTCGAGCGCTTCGCCGCGGGCCTTGGCCGCCTCGATGAAGATCTTCAGGTTCGCGCGCGCCGCCGCTTGGCCCACGAAGTCGTCGAGCCGCTGCGGGCGCAGCGTCGTGTCGGCGTCCTCGCCGCGCTTCTCGGGCGTGATCAGGCGCTTGGTGTCACTCATGGTCGAAGCTCATCCTCGTGGCGCGGCTTCCCGCCGCTCACAGCCGGCTCAGGGCCTTGAGGCCGAGGCGGATCAAGGTCGCGGACGATGCGTCCTCGCCCGCTTCCTTGGCGGCGATGCCGACGGCCGAGGCCGCCTGGTCGCGACCGTAGCCGAGGTTGACGAGAGCCGAGACCGCATCCTGGATCGGCGCAGGTGCGAGCCCCTCGCCGATGTCGCGCTTGAGGCCGATGCCTTCGGCGAGGCCGGCCCCCGCATAGGCCGGCGCGCGGTCCTTCAGCTCGGCGACGATGCGGGCTGCGACCTTCGGCCCGACGCCGGGCGCGCGAGCGATCGCCGCGCGGTCCTGGAGCGCCACCGCGCTGGCGAGGTCTCCGGGCGCCATGATGCCGACGACGGCGAGCGCCACCTTGGCGCCGACCCCCTGCACGCTCTGGAGCAGGCGGAACCACTCGCGCTCGTGCGCCGAGGCGAAGCCGTAGAGGCGGATCATGTCCTCGCGAACGTAGGTCTCGATGAAGAGCGTCGCCGCCTCGCCCACGCCGGCCAAGTTGCCGAGCGTGCGCGCGCCGCAGAAGGCGAGATAGCCGACGCCGTGGACGTCGAGCACCACGTGGTCCTCGCCGATCTCGTCCACCGTTCCCTTCAGCTTGCCGATCAAGGATGCGTCTCCGGGCAGATGATGTCGAGGTCCGGGAAGTAGCCCCGGTAGCGCGCCCCGTCGCGCGTCAGCAGGCGGTGCCCGGCGACGAGGGCGTGGGCGCCGATCAGGAAATCCGGCAGCGTGCGCTCTCGCTGCCCGCCACGCTGGCGATACAGCCGGTGCGCCTGGCCCGCGGGGAAGGCGGCGGCGAAGGGGAGGTCCTCCTCGGCCGCCTCGAAGGGCGCGAGCAGCGCCCGCAAGGGACGCTCCTGCCCCGGATGCTGGGTAAGCTCCGCCCAGACCACGACGCTGACCGCGAGCGTGCCCGCGTCGCGCGCATCGAGCATCTGGCGACGCGACCATTCCCGCTGATCGGCGTCCACCCTGGCGGCGACGAGGTCGATCAGGACGTTCGCGTCAACGAGGGTCGAGATCGTCACGCGGTCCCCGCAGATCGTTCATCGCCTCGTCCGCGGTCAGGCCGCCGAAATCCAGGGTTCCCGCAACGGCTCGCAAGTGCGCGTCCAGCCGCCGGCGCCGATCATCCGTCGACTCGGCCGGCGGCTTGCGCACCAGCACGACGACATCGCCGCGGTCGACGAATTCGACCTCGCTGCCCGGTCCGATGCCGAGCTTGTCGCGAATGGGTTTCGGGATCGTCACCTGGCTCTTCTCGGTCAGCCGCACGCCGAGCCCTCCGTAATACGATGAGGTATTACCTACGCGGCGACCGTGAACAAGTCAAGAACACCGAGGGCGGCATGGCGCGGTTCGTCGGCAGATACGTAGATGCAGACAGACCCGCGATAGGGAGTTGACACCCCGTTGCGATCGTGCTGGATAGTGAACAAAGATAGAACGGAGAACGCGAACGAACACTCAGGCGGCGGCGTAGGCCGCGAGGCGCTGCGACGACTGACGATGATGGGTGTGGCAGATGGCGATGGCGATCGCGTCGGCGGCGTCCGCGGTGTCGAAGGTCGCGCGCGGCATCAGCACCTTCACCATCATCTGGATCTGGTCCTTGTCGGCGTGGCCGACGCCGATCACGGCCTTCTTCACGGCGTTGGGCGCGTATTCGGCGACCGGCAGGCCGGCGAGCGCGGGCACGAGCATGGCGATGCCGCGGGCTTGGCCGAGTTTCAGGGTCGCGGTCGCATCCTTGTTGACGAAGGTCTGTTCGACCGCGGCCTCGTCGGGGCGCAGGCGATCGATGACGGCTGCCAGTCCGTCATGCAGCTGGCGCAGGCGCGAGGCGAGGTCGAGCTTGTCGTCCGACGTCACGGTTCCGCTCGCCACGAAGCGGAGCGAATTGCCCTGCGTTTCGACGACGCCCCAGCCGGTGCGGCGCAGTCCGGGATCGATTCCGACGATGCGAATGGCCGTGACTCCCGGCATGTATGCGACCCCCTCATTCGTACGTCAGATCGGTCGTAAAGACAAAGGGTGAACGGAGGGAAAACGAAGCGCGCCTCCCGTTCGCGGCCCGTTGCGGCTACGCTTCCGTCGCGATGTTGCGGGGTGGAGACAGGCCGACGAGCGAGGCTCCGGCAGGCCGGCGATGACGCCGGAGGAGTTCTTCGAGTGGCAGGCCGAGCAGGACCGGAACGACGAGCTGGTCGACGGCGTGCCGGTCCTGCCGGTGAAAGCCTTGACCGGCGTGTCGCACCGGCACGACCACGCGACGGTGAACATCCTGCGGGTGCTCGGAAATAAGCTGCGCGGCAAGCTATGCCGCCCGCATACCGACGACATCGCCGTCCGCAATGCCAGCCGCAACGTTCGCCGGCCGGACATCCTCGTGGACTGCCGCTCGTCTCCCGACGCGAGGACCATGGAAGCCCGCGAGCCGCGACTGCTCGTCGAGGTTCCGTCGCCCTCGACCGCGCGGTTCGACCGCTTCCAGAAGATCGAGGCGTACAAGGCCAGCGACAGCGTGCGCGTGGTGCTCCTCGTCGACACGCAGTCGCCGTCCGTGATCGTCTGGCGGCGCGCCGCGGACGGCTGGCGCTCGGAAACGCCGACGGGGCTCGACGCCTCGATCCCGCTGCCGGAGATCGAGGCGGACCTCGCCACGGCCGAGATCGACGAGCACGTGCCCTTCCCGGCGCCGGCCGAGTGAAGCGCCCCGCGCTCAGGCCGCGGAAAGCTTGGCGAGGGTCGCCTCGTCGACTTCGTAGTTCGCGTAGACGTTCTGGACGTCGTCGTCCTCGTCGAGGTTGCCGATGAGCTTCATGACGCTCTCGGCCTTTTCCTCGTCGACGGGCGTGCCGGTCTGCGGCTTCCACACGGTCTTGACGCTCTCGGCGGGCCCGAGCGAGGCCTCCAGCGCGCTCGACACGTCGCCGAGATCGCCGAAGGCGGTGTAGATGGTGTGGCCGTCCTCGTCCGAGACGACGTCCTCGGCGCCCGCCTCGATCGCCGCCTCCATCACCTTGTCGGCATTGCCGACACCCGCGGGATAGACGATCTCGCCGACGCGGTCGAACATGAAGGAGACCGACCCGGTCTCGCCGAGCGCCCCGCCGGCCTTGGTGAAGTAGGAGCGAACGTTCGAGGCCGTGCGATTGCGGTTGTCGGTCAGCGCCTCGACGATGACGGCGACGCCGCCGGGGCCGTAGCCCTCGTAGCGGATCTCCTCGTAGTTCTCCGTGTCGCCGCCCATCGCCTTCTTGATGGCGCGCTCGATGTTGTCCTTGGGCATGGACTGCGCCTTGGCGTTCTGGATCGCCAGCCGCAGGCGCGGGTTCATGTCGGGGTCGGGCAGGCCGGCCTTGGCCGCGACGGTGATCTCGCGGGCGAGCTTGGAGAAGAGCTTGGAGCGGACCGAGTCCTGCCGCCCCTTGCGATGCATGATGTTCTTGAACTGTGAATGGCCGGCCATGGCGACCCCGTTTCCCGCGTCGAGTGATCCGTGAATGGCCCGTCATATAAAAAACGCACCGGTAAAGGTCCAGGACGAAGGCGGGCCAGCCCCTTCGGGTGTCCTGATGACGGGAGCGTGACTTTGCCTGGAGCGCGGGAGCGATAGGCTCGGCTCCGCCACCCTGGCCCGCTCGACGGAGGCTGATCTTGATCCGACCGCTGCTGATCGCCGCGCTTGTCGCCGCCCTGCCGCCGCCCGTTCTCGCGCAAGCGGCCAACGATGCCCCGGCGCCCTCGACCTGCCTCGCCGTCGCCGATGCCGGCCCGAACGTGCGCTTCGCCCGGAGCGGATCCGGGGCGGCGCCGATCCATCCGGCGCAGGCCCGCGTCCGCGACCGCCTCGCGGCCGAGGTTCGGATCACCTATGCCGGCCACTCGACCTATCTCATCGAGAGCCCGGACGGGGTCCTCTCGGCGACCGACTTCAACGGCGTCTACGGCGGCGATCCCCTGCCCCGCCTCGTGACGATGAACAAGGCCCATTCGAGCCACAACACGCCGAGCCCCGATCCCGGCATCGAGCACGTGCTGCGCGGCTGGAGCGAGGACGGGAGCGGCCCGGCGCGCCATGCTGTGACGGTCGGGGACGTCTACGTGCGCAACGTTCCCACCGACATCCGCGGCTGGGGCGGCGGCATGGAGCCGGACGGCAACTCGATCTTCATCTTTGAGATCGCCGGGCTCTGCATCGGCCATCTCGGCCACCTGCACCACACCCTGACGGAGGAGGACTACGCCGCCATCGGCCGCCTCGACATCCTGATGGTGCCCGTCGACGGCGGAATGACCATGAGCCAGGAGGGCATGGGCGAGATCGCGGAGCGGCTGCACGCCTCGATCGTCCTGCCGATGCACCGGTTCCGCGGCCCCATCGACCGCTTCCTCGACAAGCTGCCGGACTTCGCCGTCGACCGGCGGACGGAGCCCGGCTTCTCCGTATCCGTGCGCAGCCTGCCCGCGCAGCCGACCGTGATCGTGCTGGCGGGGGTGTGAGCGTCAGGCCCAGAACGGCGGCAGCACCTCGTCGAGCCTCGGCCCGACGCGCAGCGGCGAGACGCGCTCGGCAAGGCCCGTGCGATCGGAGATCTCGACGCAAAGGCCGCAGATCGTGGCCGGACCGGACGCGGCCTCGAAGCGCCCGCGCGGGATCTTCGTCACGAACCGGTTGACCGGCTCCTCCTTGTCCATGCCGAGCGAGGAGTCGTAGTCGCCGCACATGCCGGCGTCCGACTGGTAGGCGGTGCCGCCGACCAGGATCTGGTGGTCGGCGGTCGGCACGTGGGTGTGGGTGCCGACGACGACCGACACCCGACCGTCGAGGAAGTGGCCGAAGCACTGCTTCTCGCTCGTCGCCTCGGCGTGGAAGTCGAAGACGATGGCGTCCGCCTGCTCGCCGAGCGGACAGGCCGAGACGATCGCCTCCGCGGCGCGGAACGGGTCGTCGAGCTCGGGATGCATGAAGGCGCGGCCGAGGACGTTCGCGACGAGGACGCGCGCGCCGTTTCGCGCCACGAAAAGGCCCGAGCCCTGGCCCGGCGTGCCCTCGGGATAGTTGGCCGGTCGCAGGAAGGCGTCGTGACGCGTGGCGAAGACCAGCGCTTCCCGCTGGTCCCAGACATGGTTGCCCGTGGTCATCACGTCGGCGCCGGCCGCGATCGTGTCGAGGAAGATCTCCTCGGTGATGCCGAAGCCGCCGGCCGCGTTCTCGCCGTTCACGACGACGAAGTCGAGCTTCAGGTCGGACACGAGCCCGGGCAGGCGCTCGATCACCGCGCTGCGGCCGGTGCGGCCCACCATATCGCCGAGAAACAGGAAGCGCATCAGCCGCTCGCGGCCTCCTTGGCGGCCTTCATGCGGCCGAGCGCCCGCTTCACGGGCTCGCGCGCGGCGATGCGGTCCACCCAGGCGGCGAGCGCCGGGAAGTCGCCCCGCCCGTCCACGCCGTCGAGCCCCGAGCGTGCCCAGGACCAGTTGATCATGTCGGCGATACCGTAAGGACCGGCCAGCCATTCGAAATCCGAGAGTCGGCTTTCCAGGACGCCGAGGAGCCGGCGCGTCTCGTTCTCGTAGCGCTCGATGGCGTAAGGGATCTTCTCCGGAGCGTAGCTCTTGAAGTGGTGGAGCTGGCCGATCATGGGGCCGGTGCCACCGACCTGGAAGAAGGTCCAGGAAAAGGTCTCCGCCCGGTGCGGCTGGGCGGTGGGCAGGAACTGCCCGGTCTTCTCGGCGAGGTAGACGAGGATCGAGCCGGACTCGAAGACGCGTGTCTCGCCGCCGTTCTCCGTCCGGTCGACGAGAGCGGGGATGCGCCCGTTCGGATTCATGGCGAGGAAGTCGGGCTTCTTCTGCAGGCCGGTCGAGATGTCGGTCATATGCAGGCCATATTCGAGCCCGCATTCCTCCAGCATGATGACCGGCTTCTCGCCGTTCGGCGTCGTCCAAGTATAGAGCTCAATCATCGTTTCGCCTTACCGTAAGGTGCGTCACTTCAGTTCGCGAAGCTAGGCTGGCCGGCCGCGTCCGCCAGGGACCGTCGTCCCGCGCCGGGTCGGCTTCGCCATAGCCATCCATCGACCAACCGGCAAGAACACGACAGGCCATCCATGCAGTCCCGACGCTTTCTCGCGCCCGCGCTTCTCGCCGCGGCGCTTCTCACCGGCTGCCTGTCCCTGGGCGCGGGCGACCCGACGCAGGACGTGGCGATCGACGAGAAGCAGGCGCTCGCGAGCGTCAACGCCTTCCGCGCCGCCAACGGGCTCGGCCCCGTCTCGCCCGATCCTCAGCTGACGCAGGCCGCCGCGATCCATTCGCGCCGCATGGCCTCCGTGCAGGACCTCAGCCATTCGCTCGGCGGCGCCCTGCCCCGACGCCTCGGCGCGGTCGGCTACACCAGATGGAGCGCGGCGGCCGAGAACATCGGCAAGGGCTACATGACCTACGGCGCGGCGATGGCCGGCTGGATCGACTCGCCCGGTCACCGCAAGAACCTCCTCAACCCGGCCGTCGACCGGATCGGCGTCGCCGCGGCCCAGCCCGAAGGGCGGACCTATCCGCGCTACTGGACGATGATCCTGGCGAAGCCGGACTAGAGCCTGTTATGGACCATGGATAGGTGTTGTGCTGGCTGTGCCGAGCCGCCGGGTAGGAGCCGAAGGCCGCCGTGAGCCGAGGCTATCGGCAAGGTCGGCGACGCACTCCGGCGGC